>NZ_VDFY01000098.1 GCF_006228125.1 Micromonospora orduensis
GCTCCGGTCTCGTGGGCTCGGAGATGTGTATAAGGGACAGGCGCGGTGGCCCACCTGACCCCACCCCCAGCCGGTCAGGGGGGTGGGGTTAGGTGGGCCACCGCGCCGATCTCCAGGGCGGCCCAGACGCCATCGGGGGTGACCGCGATGCCGTGGGGTTCCGCGTTGGGGGTGGGCAGGTCGTGGGTGGCGATCCGTCCGGTGGGGTCGAGGTGGCCGATCCGGTTGGCGCCCCACTCGGTGAACCAGGCGCCGCCGGCCGGGTCGGCCACGATGGCGTGCGGCCGGGCCGCCCGGTCCGGCAGCGGGATCTCGGTCACCTCTCCGTCCGGGGTGACCCGGCCGAGCTGACCGGCGGTGATCTCCACGAACCAGATGGCGCCGTCGCCGCCGAGGGTAATGCCGACCGGGCCGGCGTTCACGGTGGGCAGCGGGTGCACTGTGACCCTGCCGTCGAGGTCGATCCGGCCGATCGCGTTCGCCTGGTTGAGGGTGAACCAGAGCGCGTCGTCCGGCCCGGCGGTGATCATCGAGGCGAAGGCGCCCTTCGCCGGTAGCGGGAACACCTCGACGCCGCCGTCGGTGTCCACCCGGCCGATCGTGTCGGAGGTCATGCCGGCGTACCAGAGCGCGCCATCGGGGCCGGTGGCGATACCGCCCGGCCCGGTGCCGGCCGGCAGGGCGACCGTGCGCTGTTCGCCGTCGACGCTGATCCGGCCGATCCGGTCATCGCCGGAGCGGGTGAACCAGAGCGCGCCGTCCGGACCGGCGGTGATGATCAGCGGTCGGCCACCGGCCGGCTCCAGCGGGTAGGTCCGTACCGCGCCGTCGACCCCCAGGCGGGCGATCGCGCCGCCGTGGGCGAGCGTCAGCCAGAGCGCGCCGTCGGGACCGGGCGTGATGCCGTACGGGCCGGCGCCCGGCTCGGCCAGCGGGATCTCCCGGATCGCGGGGGTCGTCACGAGGCGTGATCCTTTCGTCGGGGCTTTTCCCACCCTGACCGTACGGACGGCGCCGTCGCAACCGGTTTGTCCGGCTCGCGAGCTGAATTGCCAGCCGGCTGACAGGGTCGCCATGGGTTGCGCCCAGGCTCCCCGGTCACTGTCGGTGACGTCATCGCAGCACCAACGACGATCTGGAGGACCGATGTTCCGCACGATGTCGAAGAAGCACCTGCTGGCCAGTGCGGCCGCCGCCGGTGTGCTCGGCGTGGGGATCGCCGCCCCCACGATGGCGTTCGCCGCTGACGGGGGCACCCCGACGCCGAGCGCCAGCAGCGGCGAGCAGCGGCAGGACCGGCAGGGTGAGTTCGCCGAGAAGCTCGCCCAGGAGCTGGGCGTGCCCACCGACAAGGTGACCGCCGCGCTGGCGAAGCTGCGCGAGCAGCACAAGCCGGCCGACCGGCCGGAGCGCCCGTCCGCCGAGGACCGCCAGGCCGCCCTCAAGGAGCGGCTGGACCAGGCCGTCAAGGACGGCAAGATCACCCAGGAGCAGGCCGACGCCATCACCAAGGCCGTCGAGGCCGGCGTCTTCCCCGGCCCCGGTCACAAGGGCGGCCCGGGTGAGAAGGGCGGCCCCGGTCACAAGGGCGGCCCGGGTGGCCGGGGCGACAAGGCTGGCCAGGGCGACAAGGGCGGCCCCGCCGCCGCCCCGGAGGGCTCCGACCAGCAGGACGCTCCCGAGGCCACGCCCGGCACGTGATCCCGGCTTGATCCACACCGTTTCGCCGAGGTGGCGGTGTCCGAGCGCCTGGACACCGCCACCTCGGCGATCGGGAGTCGATCAGCCCTGACCGGGGCCGACGGCCCGTCGCCGGCCCGTCGGTCCCGGGATCAGGCCTGGGCGGGCGGAGGTGCGAACACGCCCACCCGGTTCCCGGTCGGGTCGAGCAGTTGGGCGCGGGTGAGGCCGCTCGGCGTCGTACCCGGCGGCACCAGCACCGTGCCGCCGGCCGCCTCGGCCCGACGGCAGGTCTCCGCGACGTCGGCCACCTCGGCGTAGAACACCGCGTAGTTCGGCGCGTCGCCGCTGGTGGTCCGGATCGCCCCGCCGATCCCGATGTCGCCACCGGCCCCGGTGACACGGTAGGACGCGCCCTGCTCCTCGAAGGTCCAGCCGAACAGCTCTCCGTAGAACCGTTGCGCCTCGTCCGGCCGGTCGGTGCCGAACTCGAACCAGGTGATGGGCGTCGCGGACATCTACTGCCTCCAGATTTTCCCGAGCCGGCCGTTCGGCCGTCATCTGGAGCAGTCTCGGGGCCACCGGCGACACCGTCCTGTCGGTGTTTCCGCATCACCCTCACGGAAATGCCCGCCCGACCCGCCGACTCTCACACCAGGCTCAACGACCGGACCCGCTCGCGCGGAATGTCGAGATCCGTCGGGCGCAACTCCCGGGACACCACCTCGGGCAGCGCCCGGACCGTCCGGATCCGGTCGGTCCGGAAGCAGCGCAGCTCGTCGCGGAGCCGACACCAGGCCACCAGATACCAGTGTCGGTGGTTGCCGAGGTAGCCCAGCGGCTCGACGTCGCGGACCGAGTCCGAGCCGTCGCGGTCGGCGTACCCGATGCGCAGCACCCGCCGCGCGGACACCGCGTCGGCGACGATGGCCGGGACGGGCGTGGCCGGCCCGTCGCCGATCAGGTGCACCCGGCCGGCGAGGCGGTGCGCCTCGGCGGCCTCGGCGGCCGGCAGCACCGCCACCAGCTTGCGCAGCGCGGTGCCGCCCGGCCCGGCGAACGGCGTGCCCGCGAGCCGGTGCAGCGCGACCGCCATCGCCACCGCCTCGGCCGGGGTGAGGTTGACCGGCGGCAGGGTGCGGGCGCGATCCAGCACGTAGCCGCCGGTGCGCCCGGGCTCCGCCCAGATCGGCACCCCGGCCTGCTGGAGGGCGCCGATGTCCCGTTCGATGGTCCGGCTGCTCACCTCGAACCGGGCCGCCAGCCAGCGGGCGCTGCGCGGACGCGGCGACACCGCCCGCAACTCCTCGACCAGGGCGTAGAGCCGGTCCGTACGGTTCATGCCCGGCACGCTACGGCCGGGGTACGACGAACGCGCTCAGGCGATGCAGGCGCAGACGATAAGCGCGGCGCCGAAGTGGGTGGCGGCGCTGACCTTCGCCGCCGGATGCGGCTCGGGCGAGCAGATGACCTCACCGAGCTTGCCGGGGGTGAGCAGGTCGAGCACGAAGAAGGCCAGCGCCATGATGCCCAACCCGACCAGTCCGAAGACCACGGTGGAGGCGAGCCCCTTGCCGAAGTCGCTGTAGCTGGTCAGGATCGCGGTGAAGACGATCCCGGCGATGCCGAGCTGGTTGGCGGCGAGCAGCAACCCCGCGTTGGCGTTGCGGTCCACCCAGATCAGGTCCCGCAGCCGGCCCGGGGTGAGCAGGTCGACGAGCCCGAAGCCGGCCGCCATCAGCCCCACGCCGACGATCCCGAACACGACGCTCTGCCAGGCACCGCTGAGCAGATCCTCCAGCACCGACTGCCTCCCGACTCTCCGCCCGGAGGGGTACCGGCGCGGTGATCGAGACGATAGCGGCAGCGCGCAACCGCGTCAGCCCCGCCGTTACAGCGCCAGGTAGCGCTGCCGCTCGTACGGGGTGACCTCGCGGCGGTACTGCTCCCACTCGGCGCGCTTGTTGCGCAGGAAGAAGTCGAAGACGTGCTCGCCGAGCACCTCGGCGACGAGCTCGGACTCGGCCATCACGTCGATCGCCTCGGCCAGGTTCTCCGGCAGGGCCTCGTAGCCCATGGCGCGGCGTTCGGCGCTGGTCAGCGACCAGACGTCGTCCTCCGCGCCCGGCGGCAGCTCGTACCCCTCCTCGATGCCCTTCAGGCCGGCGCCGAGCAGCACCGCGAACGCCAGGTACGGGTTGGCCGCCGAGTCCGGCGAGCGGACCTCGACCCGGGCCGAGTTCGGCTTGCCGTACGCGGGCACCCGGACCAGCGCGGACCGGTTCAAATGGCCCCAGCAGACGTACGCGGGGCTCTCCGTGATGCGGTCCGGCAGGTGCTGCGGGAAGAGCCGCTTGTACGAGTTGACCCACTGGTTGGTGACGGCGGTGTACTCGCGGGCGTGCATCAGCAGGCCGGCGATGAACGACTTCGCCACCTTGGACAGCTTCATGGGGTCGCCGGAGTCGTGGAACGCGTTGCGTTCGCCCTCGAACAGCGACAGGTGGGTGTGCATTCCGCTGCCCGGCTGGTCGGTGAACGGCTTGGGCATGAAGCTGGCCTGTACGCCGGTGGAGAGCGCGACCTCCTTGACCACGTGCCGGAAGGTCATGATGTTGTCGGCGGTGGTGAGCGCGTCGGCGTACCGCAGGTCGATCTCCTGCTGGCCGGGCGCGACCTCGTGGTGGCTGAACTCCACCGAGATGCCGATCCGCTCCAGGGCCAGTACGCCCTGGCGGCGGAAGTCCCGGGCCACCGCGTGGGTGGTGTGCTCGAAGTAGCCGCCGGTGTCGACGGGCGTCGGCACCGAGCCGTCCTGCGGGCCGTTCTCCAGCAGGAAAAACTCGATCTCGGGGTGGGTGTAGAAGGTGAAGCCCTTCTCGGCCGCCTTGGACAGCGCGCGGCGCAGCACGTGCCGCGGGTCGGCCCAGGAGGGGCCGCCGTCGGGCAGCAGGATGTCGCAGAACATCCGGGCGCTCTCGCCGCTGACCCCGCCCTCGAACGGGAAGACCTGGAAGGTGGTCGGGTCGGGCATGGCCACCATGTCCGATTCGAAGACCCGGGCGAAGCCCTCGATCGCCGAGCCGTCGAAGCCGATGCCCTCCTCGAAGGCGGCCTCCAGTTCGGCGGGCGCCACCGAGACGCTCTTGAGCGTGCCCAGCACGTCGGTGAACCACAGCCGGACGAACCGGATGTCCCGCTCTTCCAGCGTACGGAGGACGAACTCCTGCTGACGGTCCACTTCCCCAACCCCTCGCGACACTCTTTTGTCCGCCTTGGCCGGGCTGCACCCGACCTGACCGCCCAGTGTTCCCGGGCCCGGTTACGCAGACGTTACGCGAACCGCCGCCGCCCGTCCCCTCGTGTCCCGCCCGGCGGTCGGAGACGTTGCCGTCGAACGCGCGGCTACCGCCGAATGACTCCGATGCCGCTGGGGCAAGATGAGGACATGCCCACCCTGCGTCTCGCCCTGTCCCAGGTCAACCCGAGCGTCGGCGACCTCGCCGGCAACGCCGACCTGGTCCGCAGCTGGACTCGCCAGGCCGCCGATGCCGGCGCCCAGCTGGTGCTCTTCCCGGAGATGATGCTGACCGGCTACCCGGTCGAGGACCTGGTGTTCCGCCGGTCCTTCGTCGCCGCGTCCCGGGCGGCCCTGGAGCGGCTCGCCGCCGACCTCGCCGCGGACGGCCTCGGCGAGGTGCCGGTGGTGGTCGGCTACCTCGACGCCGACGGGCCGCCGCAGGTCAGCGGGGACGCGGAGCCCGGCCATGGTGCCCGCAACGCCGCCGCGCTGCTGCACGGGGGGGCGGTGGTCGCCCGCTACTTCAAGCACCACCTGCCCAACTACGGCGTGTTCGACGAGGACCGCTACTTCATCCCCGGCGACACGCTGACCGTGGTGCGCATCGCCGGGGTGGACGTGGCGCTGACGATCTGCGAGGACCTGTGGCAGGCCGGCGGCCCGTTCGCCGCCGCCCGGGAGGCCGGCGTCGGCCTGGTCGTCAACATCAACGGTTCGCCGTACGAGCTGAACAAGGACGACATCCGGTTGCCGCTGGTACGCCGCCGGGCCGCCGAGGCGAACGCCACCATCGCGTACGTCAACATGATCGGCGGCCAGGACGAGTTGGTCTTCGAGGGTGACTCGATGATCGTGAGCGCCGACGGGGAACTGCTCACCCGCGCCCCGCAGTTCGTCGAGCACCTCCTCGTCCACGATGTCGACCTGCCGGCCGCGACCGAGCCGCCGGCCGCGGAGACCGCCGCAGGCATGCGGGTCGTACGCGGCGCGCTGGACGGCGTCCCGCCCACGCCCTCGGGTCCGGCCGCCGTCGGCGGGCTGATCGAGCCGGTGGCCGACGAGGCCGAGGTGTGGCAGGCGCTGGTGCTGGGCCTGCGCGACTACGTCAACAAGAACCGATTCCCGTCGGTGGTGCTCGGCCTCTCCGGCGGCATCGACTCGGCGGTGGTGGCCGCCCTGGCCGTCGACGCCCTCGGCGGAGACCGGGTCGTCGGGGTGTCGCTGCCCAGCCAGCACTCCTCCGAACACTCCCGCGAGGACGCCGCCGACCTGGCCAAGCGCACCGGACTGGACTACCGCGTCGAGCCGATCCAGCCGATGGTGGACGCCTTCCTGGCCAACCTGTCGCTGTCCGGGGTGGCCGTGGAGAACCTCCAGGCCCGGGTCCGCGGCGTCATCCTGATGGCGTTGTCGAACCAGGAGGGGCACCTGGTGCTGACCACCGGCAACAAGAGTGAGCTCGCGGTGGGCTACTCCACCCTGTACGGCGACTCGGTGGGCGGCTTCAACCCGATCAAGGACGTGTGGAAGACCCTGGTGTGGCGGCTGGCGAAGTGGCGCAACACGGACGCCGCCCGCCGGGGCGAAACCCCGCCGATCCCGGAGAACTCGATCGGCAAGCCGCCCAGCGCCGAGTTGAGCCCCGGCCAGTTGGACAGCGACAGCCTGCCCGACTACGACGTACTGGACCCGATCCTGATCGGCTACGTCGACGGTGACCTGGGCCGCGACGGGCTGGTCGAGTCGGGCCACGACCCGGCGGTGGTGGACAAGGTGCTGCGGCTGGTGGATACCGCCGAGTACAAGCGACGGCAGTCGGCGCCGGGCACGAAGATCTCGATGAAGGCATTCGGCCGGGACCGCCGCCTGCCCATCACCAACCGCTGGCGGGAGAAGGGCTGAGCCGACGCTGCGAGACGCCGGGCCGGCTCCCCCGGTCCGGCGTCTCGCAGCGGAACCTGAGTGACATCTTCCACTGCGCCCTGCCGTCACCCCGTCCCGCGGTGCGACGATCGCGACGGAACCCGGGGACCGCGCAGGCGGCCTCGAGGAAGGAGACAGTCATGGTGGAGTCCACTGCGAACGAGGTGACCGCCCTGTACGGCGGCCCGGCCACCCGGCGGGTCCGCACCCGCGACCTGATCGCCGCCAAGGAGCGCGGCGAGCGGTGGCCGATGCTCACCTCGTACGACCAGTACACCGCGTCGATCTTCGACCAGGCCGGAGTTCCGGTGCTGCTGGTCGGCGACTCGGCCGCGAACAACGTGTTCGGCTACGAGACGACCCTGCCGGTCACCGCCGACGAACTGCTTCCGCTGGTGCGGGCCGTGGTCCGGGCCACCCGGCAGGCACTGATCGTCGGTGACCTGCCGTTCGGCTCGTACGAGGAGGGTCCGGCCCAGGCGCTGCGCACCGCCGTCCGGTTCATGAAGGAGGGTGGCTGCCACGCGGTGAAGCTGGAGGGCGGCCGGCGCTGCGCCGAGCAGATCGCCGCGATCGTCGGCGCCGGCATCCCGGTGATGGCGCACATCGGCTTCACCCCGCAGAGCGAGCACACCCTGGGCGGCTACCGCGTGCAGGGTCGCGGCGACGCCGCCGACGAGGTGCTGGCCGACGCGCGAGCGGTGGCGGAGGCGGGCGCGTTCGCGGTGGTCCTGGAGATGGTGCCCGGCGAGGTGGCCAAGCGGATCACCCACGAGCTGTCGATCCCCACGGTGGGCATTGGCGCGGGCCCGGACACCGACGCGCAGGTGCTGGTCTGGCAGGACATGGCCGGGCTGCGCACCGGCAAGGCCCCCCGCTTCGTCAAGCGGTACGCGGATCTGGCCGGTGCCCTGACCGACGCCACCCGCCGCTTCGCCGACGAGGTGCGCGGCGGCGAGTTCCCCGCCGCCGAGCACACCTTCTGACCCTGCGGACAGATCGATCATGACGACTGGAATTGTCGTACACCTGTTCTAGTGTCGGGTCATGTTGGAGGCGTTGGCGCAGGCAGAGCACGCGATCGGAGCCTGCGCCGACGCACCCGCCTGGGCCCTGCCCGAGAAGGACCTGATCGCGGCGCTCGACGCCGCGCACCGCGTCGAGCAGCGTCTCGCCGCCGCCAAGCTGGCCCTGATCCGCGAGCTGGACGGTCGCGGCACGCCGAGTGCCCAGGGCGCAACCTCCACCGTGGTCTGGCTCCGCGAACGATTGCGCCTCACCGTCCCCGCCGCCCGCCGCCTCGTCGACCTCGCCGCCGCCCTCGACACCGGCAACCCCGGGGTACGACAGGCGCTGGCCGACGCGGACATCACCGTCGACCAGGCCCGGGTCATCGCCGACGCCGTCGCCACCGTGCAGGACGTCGCCGGCACGCAGGCCGCCGACAAGGCCGTCGGGGTGCTCGTCGACTGGGCTGGGCAGTTCGACCCCGACCTGCTCCGCAAACTCGGGACCCGCATCCTCGACCACGTCGCGCCCGACCTGGCCGACGACGCCACCAAGGCCGCACTGGACGCCGAGGAGCGCCGCGCCACCCGCGACCGCCACCTCACCCTCTCCGAGCAGACCGACGGCCGACTGCGACTCACCGGCACGCTCGACCCCGAGGCCGCCGCCATGCTGCGCGCCACCATCGACCCGTTGACGGCCCCGTCCGGCCCCGACGACCAGCGCAGTCCTGGGCAACGCCGCCACGATGCCCTCGCCGACATCTGCCGACTCGCCCTGCGCACCGGCGAACTACCCGATAACGGCGGCGACCCCGCCCAGATCGTCATCACCACCGGTTACGACGCGTTGACCCGGCAGTTGGGCGTCGGCGCCCTCGACACCGGCCTCCATCTCACCCCCGAGGCCGTCCGCCGGCTCGCCTGCGACGCGGCCATCCTGCCCGCCGTCCTCGGCGGCACCGGGCAGGTGCTCGACGTCGGCCGGCAACGCCGGCTCGTCACCGGACCTCTGCGCCGCGCCCTCGTCCTGCGCGATCGCGGTTGCGCGTTCCCGGGGTGCGACCGCCCACCCCGGTGGTGCGACGCCCACCACATCCGGCACTGGGCCGACGGTGGACGCACCAGCCTCGACAACGCGGTGCTGCTTTGTCCACACCACCACCGGCACGTCCACCGGGGCGAGTGGACCGTCCGCCTGGGCGGCGACGGTCATCCGGAGTTCGTACCGCCCGCCTGGCTCGACCCCGACCGGCTCCCCCGCCGCAATCAGTACCACCGGCGCACGTGACCCGGACGGTCCAGCGACAGCCAACTTCGATTCGTATGCGTTTCGCATATACTTTGCCGATGGAATCGGCACTGGAAGCAGCCATCAACGAGTGGCATGCGAGCGTGAACGACAGCGACGCGGAGCGGTCAGCGAGAGCGGTCGGCGACCCTATCGTCGTTCTGGGCCCGAAGGGTGCTGGCCCGATCACGCCCGAGCAGTTCGCGGAGTGGGTGCAGCGCTCGGGGATCAGGCTGGTCCCGCGGTCGTGGCATCCGATCGGTGCGCGTCTCATGGTCGTGGAGGAGGACGCCACCTGGCCCGGAAGCCCGGCACCGACCCGGGTGGCGACGGTGTTCCGAGTCGCCGGAGAGAAGGTCACTGCCGCTCTCCGCCTGCCCGATCTGAAGTCTGCGCTGGAGCTGGCCTATCTCTGCCGCGAGATGGCGGCCACCGAATGAGCAGCTCGGGGCCCGGGCAGATCCTGTTCGCGTTCGTCCGGCACTGGTCGCGTAGGTCATCGGTCAGCGGTCAGACAGTCGCCGAGCAGGGCCGACTCGTGCTGGTCACCGAGGCTGTCCACTCCCTGACCCAGCGGGGCGTCGCGGCAACGGTCAATGCCGTGGCACACGAGATCGGTATCGACCAGAGCGGAGCATCGCGACTGGTCAAGAGCGCGACAGAGGCTGGATACCTGTCCATGCGGGCATCCGCAACAGACGGTCGCCGGCGCCAGGCGACGGTCACCTCATCCGGACACACCATGCTGGCACAGGCGCATGGCTGGCAGGAGCAGGTCTTCGACCGGCTGACGCGCGGCTGGAGTGAGCGGCAGCGCCGCGACTTCCAGCAGGCGATGACGGACCTGATCGACAGGTCCTACGCGTTGGACGCCTGACCCGGACGCCGGTGGAACGACGAAGCCGCCGCCCAGCCCTCGCCCGCTAGAGGTCGGTGACGCGGATGCCGGCGTGGGCCTTGTAGCGCTTGTTGATGGCGATCAGGTTGGCGGTGAACGCCTCGATCTGGTGGGCGTTGCGGAGCCGACCGGCGTAGATGCCGCGCATCCCGGGGATCCGGGCGGCGAGCGCGCCGACCACGTCGACCAGTTCGCGGTCCTCGGTGCAGATCAGCACGTCCAGGTCGATGCGGTCGACGTCCGGGTCGGCGAGCAGCGGGGCGCTGACGTGGTTGAACGCCGCGCAGACCCGGGAGTCGGGCAGGAGCGCGGCGGCCTGCTGCACGGCGCTGCCCTCGGCGACGGTGAGCGCGTACGGGCCCTGCTTGTCGAAGCCGAGCGGGTTGACGCAGTCGACGACGATCCGGCCGGCGAGCGGCTCGGCGAGGGCGGCGACGGTGGCGGCGTGCCCGTCCCACGGCACCGCGATGATCACGACGTCGCTGCGCCGGGCCACCTCGTCGTTGGCCGCGCCGGTGATGCTGGCGTCGGCCGGCATTCCGGGCAGGGCGGCGATCTCGGCGGCGGACTCGGCGGCCCGCTCCGCGGACCGGGAGCCGATCAGCACCGTCTGCCCGGCCCGCGCGAACCGGTAGGCGAGGCCCCGCCCCTGGTCGCCGGTGCCACCGATGATGCCGACCGTCAGCCCGGACACGTCGGGCAGCGTGCTCGCGTCGTATGCCATGGGCTCATCCTTCCAAACCACCCGGCACGGCAGCAGCGCCGTGGGCTGTGACAATCCCCGCTGCCGCGCCGGACCAGGGTCAGGCCAGCTCGAACAGGACGGTGCGGGCCGCCGCGTCGGCGGTGACCAGGCGGACCCGGACCCGCTCGCCGAGCGGCAGGTCACCGAGGCAGCGGGCGCGTACCGGTGGGGTGTCCAGGGCGACGGTGCCGCCCGGCGGACGGGGGCGGGACTTGCCGTTGGGCGGGGCGTCGACGTCCAGGACCGCCGCGTCGAAGGTCTCGCCGACCCGGTCCGCCAGCAGCACCGCCTCGGCCAGCTCGACAGCTCCCCGGCTGGCCGCCGAGGCGGTCCGGTCGGTGCTGGCCATCACCTCGGGCAGCCGGGTCAGGGCCTCGCGCGCCCAGTCGGGCACCGGAAGGCCCGCGTGCAGGGCCAGGCAGACCTCGGTGGCGTACCTGTCGGCGAGGCGCCGCAGCGGCGCCGTGACGTGGGCGTACGCGGCGGCCACCCCGCCGTGCTGCGGCTGCTCGGGCAGGGCGCCGTCGAAGGCGGTGTACGCGGCGCCGCGCATCAACTCGGCCGCCTGGTCGACGAACGCGGCGGCGCGCGGCTGGGCGGGGTCCAGCCCGGCGATGACCTCGCCCGGGCCGACGCCCTCGGGCCAGTGCACGCCCAGCGGAGCGGCGGCGGCGCGCAGCCGCTGCACCGCCTCCGGTTTTGGGGCCGGCATGGTGCGCAGCAGGCCGACCCGGCCAGCCAGCATGATGTCGGCGGCGGCCATCCCGGTCAGCAGTGAGATCTGCGCGTTGTACTCCTCCATGGGCGCCGGGCCGCGCAGCACCAGCCGCCAACCGTCGCCGTCGGGTTCCACGTCCTGCTCGGGAAGCGGCAGGTTGATGGCGCCGCGGCGCAGCCCGCGTACGGTCAGCCGGTCGCCGATCTCCGGCAGCAGGGCGATGGGCTCGGGCAGCCGTCCGGCGTCGGCGGCGGCCTGCACGCCTGTGTAGTCGAGTTTGGCCCGGCTGCGTACCAGGGCCCGTTCCAGTTCGACGGCCACGGTGCCGCCGTCGGCGTCCAGGTCGATGGTCCACACCACGGCGGCCCGGTCGTCGTCGGGCAGCAGGCTGGCCGCGCCCTCGCTGAGCGTCAGCGGGTGCAGCGGCACGTGACCGTCGGGCAGGTAGACGGTCTGCCCGCGCCGCCACGTCTCCGCCTCCAGCGCGCCGCCCGGGGAGACGTGCACGGCGACATCCGCGATCGCGTACCGCACCCGGTAGCCGCCGCCCGCGCGGCGGGCGAGGTGCATCGCCTGGTCCAGGTCGCGGGAGCTGGCCGGGTCGACCGTGACGAACGGTATGTCGGTGCGGTCGACGGGCGGCCGCGGTGGTGCCGCGGCCGCCTCGTCGGCCTCCCGCTGCGCGTCGGCCGGGAAACCCTCGGGCAGGCCGAGTTCGCGGCGCAGCGCGCCGAAGTCGATGCGGGGCGCGAGTACGCGTCGGATGACCACGGGCCAATCCTGACAGCGCCGCCGGTGATCCGCTTCCGGTGACCGGCCGAGATCCTCCGACGGCCCCACCGTCGACGGGCGGCGTGCGCTCAGCCGGTCGCCTTCCGGGCGGTGCTGCGCGCACCCCGGCCGGTGGTGGCCCGTGCGGCGGCCGGGCGGGCCGGCGACTTGCGGGCGGTCACCTTGCGGGCCGGCGCCTTGGCCGCGACGGTCTTCTTCGCGGGCGCCTTCTTCGCCGCCGCCTTGCGGGCAGCCGTCGACGAGGTGCCCGTCGACTTCGCGGCCGGAGCCTTCTTCGCCGGCGCCTTGCGGGCGCCGCCGCTCGGGCGGGTGGAGGCCGTCTTCTTCGCCGGCGCCTTCTTCGCCGGCGCGTTCTTGGCGGGCGCCTTCTTGGCGGCGGTCTTCTTCACGGCGGTCGCCTTGGTCGCGGCCTTACGCGCTGGCGCCTTCGCCGCGGCGGTGGTCTTCTTCGCGGCCGACGAGGTGGTCTTCTTCGCGGCGCTTACCGTCTTCTTCGCGGTGCCGGTGGTCTTCTTCGCCGTCCCCGTGGTCTTCGTCGCGGCGGTGGTGGTCTTGCGCGTCGCGGACGCCGGGGTCCGCTTCGCGGCGGTGGCCGTCTTGCGGGTGGTGGTCTTCTTCGCGGGGGCCTTCTTGGCCGCCGTCGTGGTCTTGGCGGTGGTCTTCTTCGCCGGCGCCTTCTTGGCCGCCGTGGTGGTCTTCTTCGCCGGGGCACGCCCCGCGCCGCCGGCCGCCTTGCGGGCCGGCGCCTTCGCGGCGCCCGTGGTGGACTTGCGCACGGGAGTGGTCCGGCTCGCCGCCGTGTTCCGCTCCGCCGCGGCGGTCTTCTTCGCGGTGGTGCGTCGGGCGGCCGGGCGGGTGGTGGCCTGCTGTGCTTCGGCCATCGTGGTTCCCTCCTTGGGGGCGTGCTCTCGCGTGCGTCCTCGCGGAGCACGAAATGCCTCGGCGCGGGCCGTCCCGCGCCGCCTACCTGTCCTCCCCGGCCCAACGGGCGTCCTCGGCATCCCACGCTTCGTTGCGCTCCTGCACCCGTTGCAGGGCGTTCTCCGCGTCGGCCGCCGAGTCGTACGGACCGAGGACGTGCTTCGCCGGGCACACGTCGGCGTCCGTCTCGACCCGGTGGTGCCGGGTGCACCAGTAGTACTTCCCACCACGCTCACTGTCCGTCATGGGAATCACTGTGCACCGCCGACCGTCCGGCCGCCACCGGATCACGCAAGTCACCGACCTTCTCCACAGTAGATATGCTTCCCGTCCGCGGGGGCAAAACACTAGAAAACGGGCAGAACTATCAGCCGGTACCCGCGCAACGGTGCTGGCTCCCGCCGTCACCGGCGGCGGTGGCCGCCGGACCGCGGCCTATGATCGCCCGGTGGCGATACCCGACTACATCGTGCGGATGCGCAGGCACGTCGGCCACGACCTGCTCTGGCTGCCCAGTGTCAGCGCGGTCATCCGCAACGACGCCGGTGAGCTGCTGCTCGGTCAGCGCGCCGACGACGGACGCTGGTCGGTGATCAGCGGGTTCGTCGAGCCCGGTGAGCAGCCGGCCACCGCGCTGGTGCGTGAGGTACGCGAGGAGACCGGCCTCGACGTGGCGCCGGTGCGGATGTCCAGCGCCGTCTCGCACCCGCACACCTACCCCAACGGCGACAGTTGCGAATACCTCAACCTGGGCTTCCTGTGCCGCGTGGTGGCAGGCACGGCACGGGTCAACGACGACGAGTCGCTGGCTGTCCGGTGGTTCGCGATGGATCGGCTGCCCGAGCTGGACAAGCACGCACTGCTGGTCCTCGCCTACGCGCTGCGGGACAACCCGATGGCCGGCTACCTGCCACCGGGCACCGGCTGGGACGACGTGCCGGACTGACACCGCGTACGGGGCGCACCCGACACCCTGGCGGCACGGGCGGTGCGCGCCGTCCGACGGCTAGCGCTGCCGCATGATCCAGGTGGGCACCGGCTCGGTCATCGAGCCCAGCACCTCCCAGCCGGCCCGGCGGTACAGCTCGACGTTGGCCGGGTTGCTGGTCTCCAGGACCGCCGGCAGGCCGTCGGCGGCGGCGCGATCCAGCCCGGCCCTCATCACGGCGCGGCCCCAACCCCGTCCGGCGCTGTCCGGGTGGGTGCCCAGGACGCCGAGATACCAGAACGGGAAGGTCGGCAGGGCTGCGTGCACGGCCTCCTCGTAGCCCTGCACCCGGGCCAGCACGTCGGCGGGATATCGAGCTTCCTCCGGCGACCGGTGCCCGGCGGCCGGCGCGTTGACCAGCGGCTGCGCCGGTTGCCCGGCCGGTGGCTCCCAGATGGCGACGGACGCACCGCCACCGATCGTCCAGATCGACGACCTCTGCACCCGCTTGTCGAAGAGGTGCCCGAAAAAGGTGGCGGCGTAGAACGGGTAGGTGCCGTCGTCGGGGAACAGATACCGCAGCACGGGGTCCTTGACGAACGCGGCAACCAGGCAACCGACCACCGCATCGCGGTCCGCTGGGGTGGCGATGGTGATCTCGGGGGTTGTCACAGCAGTCGACACTATCCCGAGAAGCGCCTTGACCATGACCCGGCGGAAGAAGGCAGACTCCTCTCGTGAACGTCGATGACTACCGGCAGCACTCCCCGTACAGCGACCCCGGTCGGCACGCCGCGCTGCTCGACGCCGTCCCGACTGACATCGCCTCGGTGGCGGCGACCGTCCGCAACGTGATCGTCCACTACCGCGCTGGCGGCGTCGAGTTGCCCACCGACCGGCTCGAGGAGGTCAACTGCCGGTGGGTGGACCGCATCCTCGACACCGACCAGTCCCGATCTCCGCTGCCCCTGGCCGCCGAGCGTGCGGCCGTCGACCGGGTGGCCGGCTGCTGTCGGGACCACACGCTGCTCTCGGTGGCGGCGCTCCGTCAGCACGGCATTCCCAGCCGCAGCCGGGTCGGTTTCGCCTCGTACTTCGTGCCCGGTTGGCACCACGACCACGTGCTGGTGGAGTACTGGAACGGCCACCGGTGGGTCTGGGCCGACCCGGAGGTCGACCCGGCCGGCGACTGGGGGTTCGACGGCTACGACATCGACTCCAAGGCCGGCCTCTTCGACTCGGCGGCGCGGGTGTGGTCGGCGTACCGGGCCGGGACGATCGACCCCGAGGTGTACGGCGTGAGCCCGGAGCTGCCGATCCGAGGCGACTGGTTCATCCACGACTACGTCCTGATCGAACTGGCCCACCGTCGGAAGGACGAGGTGCTGCTCTGGGACCGCTTCGGCGCCATGACCGAAGACCTCACCACCGCTGACCTCACCCTCGTGGACGAGATCGCCGCGCTGCTGCTCGCCGCCGACGACGGCGACGAGGCCGCGGAGAAGGCACTCGCCGACCGGTACGCCAGCGACAGCCGACTCCGCCCCGGCACCCAGGTGCACAGCATCTCGCCGGTCTCCGGCAGCGTCAGCGTTGTCGACCTGCGCCGCTGAGCGGCCCGGGCATGTGTCGCAGCCCCGGCCGGGGATTCGACACACGCCCTACCCGAACGTGAAGGCGTACGCCTCGGCGCCGGGCTCGTCGAACGTGATCTCCAGGGTTCGTTCGCCCACGGTGTCCTGCTGACGGACGAGCTGGTAGAGGCGGCCTTCCCGGAGCACCCCGTTGCCGTCCTCGTCGACGTCGACGCCGTGGGACGCGCCGGGAGCCGCCCCGTCGAGAAGCACCCGGAACCCGATCGGCTGTCGCGCGTCGGATGACAGCACGAGATGCGCGTCGCGCGCGTGGAACCGGAAGGCGATGCTGCCGCCGGCCCCGTCGAGCGCGACGTTCTCCGCCCCGATCGTCCACTCCCCCGCCAGGGCCCACTGGTTGAGGTCCAGGCGCTCGGGGATGTCGTAGGCGCGGCATTCGTCGAGCGCGGCGCCGTTCGGCGACGCGAGGTGTTCGCCCCGGCTGAAACCGAGGTACGTCTCGGGCGTCCGCAGGTGCGCCCAGTCGGCCTCCGCCTCGACGCCGAGCCCTCGCACCGGGGTCGGTTCGCGTTCGATGCCGAGCAGTTGTTGAAGGACGCGCTCGGACTCCTCGTAGCGTCCCTCGCCGAAGTGCTCGTCACGGATGACGCCGTCGGTGTCGGCGAAGTAGAGGGCCGGCCAGTACTGGTTGGCGAAGGCTCTCCAGATCGCGAAGTCGTTGTCGATCGCGACCGGGTAGTCGATGGAGCGCGCCGGGACCGCCTGCCGTACCTGGTCGGTGTCGTGCTCGAACGAGAATTCCGGTGTGTGCACGCCAATGACGACCAGCCCGTCGTCGCGGTAGGCCTGCGACCAGGCACGCACGTACGGCTCCTGGCGCAGCCAGTTGATGCAGGTCAGCGTCCAGAAGTTGACCAGGACGACGCGCCCACCCAGGTCGGCGGGGCCGAGCGGCTCGGAGTTGAGCCACTCGGCCGCCCCGTCGAACGGGGGCAGGTGCACGGCCATCTAGCGAAGCGACCGGAAGGCGGTACGAAGCTCCTCGGAGAAGATCTTCGGCTGTTCCCAGGCCGCGAAGTGCCCGCCCACGTCGAGCTCGTTGTAGTAGATGAGGTTGGGGTACGCCTGCTGGGCCCAACTCCGCGGGGCCTCGTACAGCTCGTCGGGGAACACGCTCACGGCGACCGGGACGGTGACGCCCTTGGTGGCGAAGAACGACAGCTTGTTCTCCGCGTACAGGCGGGACGCGGAGATCGCCGTGTTCGTCAACCAGTAGAGCGAGATGTTGTCCAGGATGTCGTCGCGGGTCAGGCCCGCCTTCGCCCCGTCGAAGACCCGCGCGATCAGGGCCAGACTCTTCGCGTCGTGGTCGAGCAGGAAGGCCGCCAGACCGACCGGAGAATCCGCCAGCCCGGTCAGCGTCTGCGGACGCGTCGCCATCATGAGGGCGTACGCGACGTGCTTCCAGACGAAGTTGACTTCCTCGGCGGCACGCATTTCGTCGTCGGAGAGACCGGATGGCAGCGAGCCCATGGCGTTGTTCGCACCGGTGGTGTCGCCCTGGAACAACAGGTCGATCTCGGGTGGGACCGCACCGGGCATGTTGGTGTGGATGCCGAGCAGTTCCGGAGGCGCCTGGATGCCCATCTGGTCCACAATGACCGCGCCCCAGTCGCCGCCCTGTGCGACGAAACGGTTGTAGCCGAGCCGCTTCATCAGCTCCGTCCAGGCGGTAGCGATCTTCTGCGGGTTCCACCCCGGCTCCCTCGGCTTGCCGGAGAAGCCGTGGCCGGGCAGCGAGGGGATCACCAGGTGGAAGGCATCCGACGCGCTGCCGCCGTGCGCCGTGGGATCGGTGAGCGGCTCGATGATCTTCAACTGCTCGATGATCGACCCGGGCCACCCGTGGGTGACGATGAGCGGCAGCGCGTCCTCGTGCTTCGAGCGCACATGGATGAAGTGGATGTCCACCCCGTCGATGGTGGTCATGAACTGCGGCAGGGCGTTCAGCCGCGCCTCGACCTTGCGCCAGTCGTACTCACTCCCCCAATAGCGGGCGACGGCCTGGATCGTCGCGAGTGGCACGCCCTGCGACTGGTCGTCCACCGTTTCCTTGTCCGGCCAGCGGGTGGCCCTGATGCGCCTCTTCAGGTCATCAAGGTCGGCCTGGGGAATGTCGACCGAGATCGGCCGAATCTCCGTGGTGCCCGGACGAGTCTTCGTGTTGACAGCCATGCGTGTTTCCTCTCCGTCTCGGTTTGCGCCTCGCGAGGAGAAATCATGGGGTGAAGGCTCTGCCCGGACTTATGTGCCAACGAGATGGGCACGCCGCCGCCATAGTTCGGAGCCTAGAACGCCGCACCCCGGGCCCGTGGCGATACGGTTCGTCAGCGCGTCTGCTCGGGGGCCGCGACGGCCTGCTCGGCGGCACGGCTGACCTGCTCCCAGCCCGCCCAGGTGTCCATCCGCCGGCGGGAGATGTCGAACGCCAGGTCGTAGACCATGCTGCCGAGCAGGAGCCGCAGCGGCGGGTCGTCGCTGTCGACCAGCCGCAGCAACGCCTCGGCGGCCAGGCGGGGTTCGCTGTCGATCGAGCCTTCGGCCCACTGTCGCTCCAGTTCGGCGCGCAGCGGCGCGTAGGCGTCCATCGGGGTGGTGGCGCGCACGCTTGTGTAGAGGTCGGTCCAGTAGCCACCCGGCTGCACGATACTGACAGTGATGTCGAAGGCCGCCGCCTCCATCGCCAGGGCTTCGCTCATGCCCTCCAGGGCGAACTTGCTCGCGCTGTACAGGCCGGTGCTCGGGAAGCCGCCGAGCGCGGCGATGCTGGAGACCTGCACGATGTGGCCGGACCGCTGGGCGCGCAGGTGCGGCAGCACGGCCTGGCTGACCCAGAGCGCGCCGAAGAAATTGACCTCGAACTGGGCGCGCGCCTCGGCCTCGGTGAACTCTTCGATCATGCCCATGGACAGGGTGCCGGCGTTGTTGACGACGATGTCGAGCCGTCCGAAGTGCTCGACGGCGGTGGCGACGGCGGCGACGACCGCCGCCCGGTCGGTCACGTCGAGGGTGAGGGCCAGCAGCCGGTCGCCGTGCCGCTCGTCGAAGTCGGCCCGGGTGATGGTCCGGGAGGCGGCGACCACCCGGTCTCCGCGATCGAGCGCGGCGTCGGCGAACGCACGCCCCAGGCCGCGACTCGCGCCGGTGATGAACCAGGTACGCATGCGGGTCTCCACTCTTTCAAGACGAGACGGTCCGTCTCGTTATGGCAGAAGACTAGGCCGCCGCCCCGCCAGTCGTCAAGACGAGACGGTTCGTCTCGTAGCTGGTATCGTGACGCACCATGACGCCCAACACGGCCCGCCGGCGGGAGACCTCCCGACGCGCCATCCTCACCGCGGCCTTCGAGCTGCTCCAGGAGATCGGGTACGCGAAGCTCAGCATCGAGGGCATCGCCGCGCGCGCCGGCGTCGGCAAGCAGACCATCTACCGCTGGTGGCCCTCCAAGGGCGCGGTCATCTTCGACGCCTTCCTCCTGCTCAGCGAGGCCGGCGAGGACGGGCCGCCGACACTGCCGGACACCGGCGACCTGGCAGCGGACCTCACCCTGGTGCTCCGCGCCACGGTCGAGGAGATGAACGATCCGCGGTACGAGCAACCGATGCGCGCCCTGTCCACCGAGATCGCACTCGACCCCGAACTGGCGGCGGCGTACGCCGAGCGGCTGGACGGGCCGTTGAGGGAGGCCAAGCGGCAGCGCCTGCGCAGCGCCCAGCAGGCCGGCCAGCTCGCCGAGGACATCGACCTCGACGTGGCCGTCGACATGATCTGGGGGCCGGTGCTCAACCGGTGGCTGCACCGCGGCGGGCCACTCACCGCCGAGTACGCCGACCGAGTCGTCACCACCGCCCTCAACGGACTGCGCCCCCGCCGATCCGGCGAGTGACGCCCACCATCTCCGCTCCCGAACCGGTCAGCTCCTCAGGGCATGCCCGCGTAGCGGAGTGGGAGCGGAGGTCGCGGCCGACGCCACGCGACATAGGCCAGAACGCCGAAGACGATCAGTAGTAGCACCGCGATGAGGGCCATGTACCACCGGGAGTGATCGCCGACCTCGCGCACGCCGAGACAGGGCTCGCTCTCGGAATGATGGACACGGATGCGCTCGCCGGTGGTCACGGCTCGGTTCGCGCCGACCGCCACGCGAAAGGTCGCCTCGCAGACCTCGCCACGGCTCGTGCTGAACTGCACCGTCACGATGGTCCGCCCGCCTTGATGCTCGACGTCGAGCACCGTGGACTCTGCCTCCGATCCTCGCCGATCAGCGACGAGCGACCAGGTGGAGAGCGCCGTCAGCGTGACCGCGAAGACGAGACAGAACGCCGAGAACACCCGCAGGAAGGTACGGCTCGGCCGTCGACGGTCCATGACCGGAACTCTAGGAGGCGGCGGCAACGCGGCTGGCCACTACTTCTTCAGCCTTCGTCATCGCCTCCGCACCAACCGCGACCCCGCCGACCCAACGAGTAACCGCCTTTGCGCCGCCGCAGCATGGTGCGGCAACATCAGGCGCCGTGACGGCACCAGGCACGGACCCCGAGAACGACACCCCGGCCAGCACTTTCCGGTTGGGTCGGCGGGTCCGGCACTGGTTGGCCGGTGCAGGGGTCGCCACTCTGGCCGCCGCCCTCGGGATCACCCTCGCCGTACGCGGCGGCGCCACCCCAGCCTGCGCCGCGCCGCCGACGGGCAGCACCGTCCACAAGGGAAAGGCGAGCTTCTACGACGCCGGCCGCTCGGGCGGCACCTGCTCCTTCCCCGGCCCACCGGCGGACGGGCTGTACGTGGCCCTCGGCGCATCCCAGTACTCCGGATCGGCGGCCTGCGGCAGCTACCTGGAGGTGAGCGGCCCGAAGGGCACGGTCCAGGTCATGGTCATGGACCAGTGCGGCGGCTGCGGGCCCAACAAGATCGACCTCTCCGACGAGGCGTTCGCGAAGATCGCCGACCGGGCGCAGGGCATCGCGCCCGTGACGTACCGGGCGGTGGTGAACCCGCCCCTCGACGGAGGCCTCACCTTCCGGATGAAGCGCGGCGCGTCGAAATACTGGTTCGCCGTGCAGGTCGGCAACCACGGCAACCCGCTCCGCTCGGTCGAGGCGAAGGGGCCGGGCGGCGGCTTCCGCAAGGCGGCCCGGCAGGTCGACAACTACTGGACCGTCGAGGACGGGATCGGCCCCGGGCCGTACACGATCAGGGTCACCGACGTGTACGGCCGCCAGGCGACCGCCACCGGCATCCGGCTGGTCACCAAGCAGGTGCAGCGCACCACGGTCTCCCTCGCCAGCCCCGCCACGCCCAGCATCTCGCCCTCGCCGAGCCCCAGCGCCGCGCCCTCGTCGACCCCGACCGAGTCGGTCGCACCGACGACGACGGTCGAGGCGCTCGCCGGTGCCGCTCCGCTGGACCGCCCTCGCTGCTGACCACCCCGGCACGTCACGCCATGATCCACTCCACATCGCCGATGTGGTGGTTCCCACCGACCCGATACCGCCAGATCGCCGACCCGCAGTGGATCACGCCGCCCTCCGGCGGATCCGCACCGGCCACTGTCAGAGTCGATGTGGCCGGCGGGCCACTGCCAACCATCCGAGGAACCTGGCGTGCATCGCGGACAGATCCGGGCGCAGCCCCAGGCCGTACACGTCGTCGATCGCCTCCTGCATCGACGCGGCCAGGTAGAACGCCAGGGCGATCGAATGGCCGTAGAACTCGGTGGCGAGGTCGAGCTGCGCCGGGCCGCACGGCCAGGGCGCGGCGCAGTTGCGGCACAGCCACGCCGGGCGCATCGGCAGGTGCGGGCGAGGGCGGGCGGTCATCCGACCCGCACCGGACTCCGCCGGCGTTTGGCCGGCCTGGCGGGTGCGACGGGCAGGGCCTGCATCCGTACGCCCGCACGCATCACGTACAGCTCGCGTCGCGCCACCGCGTCGCCCGCCGTGTTCAGCTCGTAGCCCTCGATCCAGCTCGAAAATCAGCTGGGCGGGATCGTGGTCGACAACGAAGATGGGCTACATACTCTTCAGACGAGGTGGGAGAACGTGAGGAACGAAGCACTCCCGCGCCGACAGTCCAACGAGCTGATGAAGGAAGTGCACAGCCATCATGGACCTCACTAACGCCACCTGGCGCAAGTCCCGACGCAGCGGATCGTCCGGGGGCAACTGCGTCGAGGGCCGATGCCGAGGGTGTCGCGCTTGTGGACCTTGTTCTTGCAGTTGCCCGGCCGCAGCCCCGGTCGGGCCCTCTTGGGCTGGACGCCATAGAGCAGCCAGTTGGCGCACCGCTCCGAACACGGCGTGTGCCGCAGCTCTTGCCACAGCCGTTCCAGGTGCGCCCGCTGCCGGCCGGTGGTCACCTGGTGGCAGTCGGCGGCCTGCTTGGTGAGGTACTTGGCGATGTAGCCGACGCACCGGTCGACGTCCTTGCTACCGGCAAGGACACCCTTGGCGTCGACCTGCACGCCGAAGCGGACGACGTGCACCGGCTCTGCGTCCGGGTCGGCGTCGACCAGGTCCAGGGCGTCATCCCACGACGGCAGCAACCGGCCCGAGTTCGGGTCGGTGTAGCCGGCGGCGTCGGCGTCCCATTGCGGCGCCCCCCGGGTTCGTAGACCCGCTGCTCGACCGACGGCCACCACACCTGGTGATACGTGGCGGCGGCCACCTGCCGTATCAGCGCTCGCAGGATAGTGCCCCGGATGGCGAAGTGCGCGTGCGGCGCAAGGCGGCGCTGCGGCTCGACCGCGCCCGCGTACTGGACGTTCCAGCCGACCGCACGACGCAGGTTCTGCCAGAACCGGTCCAGGAGTCGCGGAAAGTGGACCGCGTCCCAGGCTGCTCGCCGGTAGTCGTAGCCGTCCGGGTCAACCGGCGTCCCATCGGAGTGGACGCGGCCGTAGGAACCGAGGGTCAGCGTCAGGAACATCGACGGCCGGAACACCTGCCCGCCGTGGCCCTCGAAGGTCCGCCCCACGGTGCGGTTCTCTACCGGGAGCCGGGGCAGGTCTGGGGCGTCCTGCCTGCGTTTGGTGGAGCGGACCCGGCGCTTGCCGTCGCCGTCATCCTGGTCCTCGCCGCCGTGTGGCGGGGCGGGTCGGCCTCGGAGTCCTTCGGTAGTGATCTGGCCTTCCAGTTCCGCGATCGCGTGGTCCAGGTCGGCCACCTGGTCCCACTGCGACGCGCGGGCCGCCTCATCGCGGGCGAATTCCAGGTGGGCGCGGGCGACGATCAGCCCGCGTTGCGCATCGGTGGCCGGCTGCGGTCCGGGTCGGGTTCGTCGTCGCGGTGCCAGCCCTCGCGGATCTGCTGCTGCCGCAGCTTCCTTGCCCGCACGGCCAGCACATGGCAGGCCGATGGGTGGGACTGAGCTACGACGGCAAGATTGTCACCGGCTGGGGCGCGATGGCCCGCGGCGAGCAGGAAGCGAAAGACGTGATCGCGGAACTCCGACAACAGGAGGCGCAGCCATGACGACCGAGATCTGCGAAGTCAGCATCACCGCGCCCGACGCGGACTGGCTCGCCGCCTTCACCAGTCGCCTCGTGGACGACCAGCTCGCGGCATGCGGACACAACATCACCGCCATCAGGTCCATCTACCGCTGGCAAGGCACCACGCACGACGAGCACGAAGCGCGAGTTGCGCTGCACACCCGCACCGACCTCGTGCCCGCGATCGTGGACCGTGCGAACGCCGAGCACCCCTACGAAGTGCCGTGCGTCATCGCTACCCCGGTAGTAGCGGGCAACCCCGCCTACATCCGTGGGTCCTGGACGAGACAGCTGCCAGCCAGGCCGATCGGTAGTGTCTAGTCCCAGCACATGCTTGACGAATCCGTCCCAGATGCCGCTTGACGGTTGGCCTAGAACGTCTACGACGTCCAGAGGGTGACCAACGGCATGAGATCCCGGATTCCCACGCTCTTCGCGCCGGCAAGGGTCGGCAAGATGACCCTGATGTCTGGGTGGTAGTCGAACAGCACTTGGCGGTCGCGCCCGCACGGACTAATGGGCCCCCGCCCGAAGTGACCGACCGCCACGATCGTCGTCAGCTCCCGGGCCCCAAAAGCACGCGCGTGAGCGAGTGCGACGAGCTCAGCGCAGGGGCCACCGGTGAAGTGGTGGAGGTTGATGCCGCCATACATGCGGCCATCGACTCCGCGTACGGGTCTGCTGCACCGATAGGTGACATCTGAGTTGGCTTGCCCTGGTGGCGGGCTGGAAGGATGTTGCTGTGCCCAAGCCCTACCCCCGTGAGTTCCGCGATGACGTTGTGCGGGTGGCCCGTGATCG
>NZ_VDFY01000196.1 GCF_006228125.1 Micromonospora orduensis
GCCCGGAGACGGGGTGGGGGTTCGCGGGTGGACCGGACACCGGATGGGCCGGTGGCGCGGAGGTCGGCTGCGGGAAGGCGGGCGGAGTGCCGACCATGGGGGAGGGCGCTCCGCTGGTCGGCCGGGCTGGTCCGGCCTCGTGCTGCGCCCGGTCGGACTCGCTTCCGCTGACGGGTCCGCCCGTGCCTGATCCGCTCGTCCCGCCGGGCCTGCCTGCGGCGCGGGCGGCCTCCTCGGCGAGCAGCGGTTCGATCTGCCGTACCTGGACCGTCGGGTTGTCCCAACGGGGCGCCGGTTCCGGCGGTACGACGGCCGAGGTCGGTGCCGGCCCGGGTGGCGCGTCCGCGACTGGGCGGGGCGTCGGTTCCGCTGTGCGTTGGCGTGGCGGGAGGCCCGGTCCGGACGGCCGCACGGGCGGCTGGCCCGATGGCTGCGTCGCCTGGTCTCCAACCGGGGCCGGAGTCGCCGGTCCAGCCGCCGGTGGCGTGGGAGGAGTCTCGTGGACGCGTTGACGCGGCGGTAGCGTGGGCCCGGTTGGTTGCTGCGGGAGAGGGGCGGACCGGGCCTGCGCCGGGGCGGTGGGCTGTGCCGGTGCGAGGGTCTGTGCCGGAGCGGTGCGCTGCGCTGGCGCGGTGGTCTGCGCCGGGGCGGTTGAGGCGGATGCCGGCTGGACGGGTGCGGGTGTCGGTGGTGCGGTTGCGCCGGTACGGGCGGCGGGCGCGGCGGGTGCGCGTACCCCCGGAGGTGTTGGTGGGGACGTAGCCGGCGGCTGCGGGGGAGCCCACGGTGACGCGGACACCGGGGTGCCGTCCGCCGTCGGCCGCATCGCGGCCAGGGTCGCCAGGGACAGCGTCGGACCGGAGAGCGCCGACTGGCTGGCCGCCTCCCCCGGGACCGTGCCCGTCGCCGGCGTCGGACCGGGGGCGGCGTCGCCGAGGTAGGCGCGGGCGGCACGTACCGCCGGGTGGTGCTCACCCAGCGCGACGGGCCCGGCGGTGGCGACCCGGGTGTAGTTGCGGCGGGCCTCGTGCCGGTTGCCCAGTTCCTCGGCCACCTCGGCCAGCTCGAAGGCGAGGGCGAGCAGCATCGGGTCGGAGTGCTCCCACCGCCGCTCGCCCGCCGCGAACGCCTCCTCCAACACCCGGCGGGCCGCCAGCGGGTCGTCCGCCTCACGGTGCAACCGGGCCAGCAGATGCCCGGTGTGCAGCATCTCCGGGTGGTCCTCGCCGAACACCGGGCGCGCCGATTCGACGGCCTCAGCCAGCAACTGCCGGGCGGCGCTGAGATCGCCCGCGGCACGCAGGGCGAGGGCCCGGTGCTGGGCGGCCGCCAGGGGAGAGGGTTGGGGCACGTGCCAATGCTGCCGGCAGAGGGCGGCCGGCCGCTACCCGGACACGCCTTCGGCCGACGTCGGTGTCCCCCATGAGCCGTCTGAGCAGCGGCGGGAGCGGCCAGGCGAGACGGGTGCATGGCGATGTGCATGATCCACGAGTGGCGTGTACAGTAACTCCCCGTGCGGCCCGCTGGGTCGGCCCTCCGATGTGAAGATCATCTGGGTCGGCGAGGTAGGCTGAACGTGTAGGTCCGGGTGGCGGAATGGCAGACGCGCTAGCTTGAGGTGCTAGTGCCCGTATAGGGCGTGGGGGTTCAAGTCCCCCCTCGGACACATCATTTCCCCACGAAGCGTGATTTCTCTTCGCGTTTCGAGCGATCCCCGTCCCGTTGGGCGGGGATTTTTGCTGTGCGGGTCAGGACGCTCGTCGGGGCGGTGAGCGGGAAGACCGCCGTGTCAGTTTCGATGGTCCAGGCGTCGTGGTCACACACGATGATCATGTTGTTGAGCCGCAGGTAGCCCGCGACGCTGTCTGGATCCTGGTCGCGCATCGCCGGGTGATGCCGACGCAGGCAGCTGTCGTGTCGAATCGTGTCCAGGAGATGGTCCTCCCGGATGTAGAGGGTCTTCTGTCGTCTCGATGACGTGGGTCGGGTGCTGGTGTTGCCGTGTCGGCATCGGTAGCCGGCACGGTCGTGGACCCAGTGGGAGTCCATGATTCGGCTGCACACGCCGCAGCAGATCACTCCTGCCAACAAGTAGCAGCGAGGGATGCCATCGGTTGGGGTCGGTGCGGTGTGGATTGCTTGGACGGCGACGAAGTGTTCTTCGCTGACCAGCGGAGTATGCGCGATCTCGCGGGAGATGACCCAGTCGGTGGAGGCGCTCCACCGTTGGATCTCGTGGTGTCGATCGAAGTTTCCCTCGTCAGGGAGGGCATCACGGTCGGTGCGTTGACGGTTCCAGACCTGCCGCCCGGTGTAACGGGGGTTGGCTAGGATCGCCGCGACAGTGGTGAGCATCCACTGGCTGCCGCTGCGGTGTGGGTTACGCGCTGGGTCGGCGCCGGACGGGCACGGGACGCCGTTGTCGTTGAGGGCGCGAGCGATGCTGGCCACGCTCCGGCCGGCAAGGCGCTGCTCGAAGGTCCACCGGACGTGGGGTGCGGTGAAGAGACGTACGGCTTGTTCAGCTACGGCGCCCAGAAGGAATGCAATGGCTCGGGAACGACTCGTCACACTGCGGATCACGATATCCCAAGACAGTGCGGGCGTCCACGCAGCCGTCAGATCTGTCCATCCTGCCGTCGCACGTCCCTGACGCTGAACAGGAACGGCAGATTCCCGAAGCACCTCTCCCCCGACGGCACCAGCTGTTCCATGTTGGAGGCGAACAACCGCAGATAGGATTCTGAGCAAGCGCCGCGCTTTACGGTCACGTTTCACGCGCTTTCGGCGGACAGGTGAGAATCCTGCTTAGATTAGAAGCCTGAGCCATCGGAAGTGATCACATTGACCGCCGCGCTGCATGGGGATCCGAATCATCCGAAAAGTTCGCGGATAACTCCCATCGCTCGTGGCGAGATCGCTTCGTCGGGGTAAAAGTCGCTGCACAGACGTGTAGCGTCGTCCACCGTCGTTACCTTGGCCAGCGCCGCCAGGGCGCGAAGGTCGTCCACGTCGCGGGTCCGCGCCGCGAGCGCTTTCATCGCGAAGATGTGCTCCGGAGAGGCGGCCATCACGCGCAGGCCAGGGTGGTCGAAGACTCGCCGCTTGCCCGGGTCGTCCTTGCCGGATACATACACGCTGGCCTGCTCGTTGAGCCACCACGGCGGTAGGCCCAGTTCGTCGGCCACTGCACGCGCCTCATCGAGGACGACTCCGTGCGGGACGAACATTGCGTCGACGTCCCTGGTGACCCGTTTCGCGTCGTAGGCGAGCGCCATCGCGGCACCACCCACAATGAAGATGTCAGCGACGACTCCGCGGCGGACAAGCCGGTCGCCCAGGTGAGCGAACGCGCGTTCGAGTTCCGCGCGCCCCATGAGGACGCCGTCTGATCCGCTCACGCCGCGGCCAGGTCGTGAACGGACAGGTACACACCGTGCTTCCGGAATGCAGCCGGGGCCCACGCCAGGGCGTCGGCCCGGTGGATGGCCAGTTCGGCCGGGAACCATGCCCGGCGCAGCACACGTGCGTCGACCCATGCGGGCGGAGCAAGATCCGCCTGAGCTAGCAGGTGCTCCGCGAGCGCGGCAAGCAGCGCGTCCCACCGTGGGTCTCCGGTTAGCCCGGGCTCATCTCTTAACAGGTCGACCCTGGTTTCGGCGGGTTCCCACCGGTACTCCTCCAGAAACTCCCATACGAGCTTCCAGCGAGTCTGGTCGGTGTCCGCGGATGCCAGATGGGTGGCCAACCTGGCCAGACTCATCGGTTCGTAGCTGGTACCCATCGGGCAAGCCTCACCTTCGAGCCGACGGCTTCATCCGTTGCAGACTATCGCGGCGCCGCCCGCGAACACCGCAGAGGTGAGGTGGCGGCGGCTGCCCGATTTGAGCCGCGCCCCTGCTCGGGAGGGTTCACTCGTGCTGCGCGCACGGCCTCACCCTTGTGATCTTGGTTGTAGGCAGCGCAGTCTGTGACGCCGCCTGTCAACTAACAGGGGGTCCATGCGAGCGTGACTCTCAGTCAGGATGCGATCGAGAAAACGACGAAGTTGGTCGAGTTTCTCGCTGAGGTGACAGCCGCAGTCGAGCGGGACCCAGTGTGCGACATTCTGGAAGACCCGGACGCGCCTGACCCCGTCATCTGGCTCGATGCCCTACCGCGGGGCGTTCAGTGGATGGCTAGCCGTTCGGGTGACCTGGCTCAACCGCGCCGGGCCGGCGACGATGGCTTTACTGATCCGGCCCGGCTCACTACTTGCCTGCTCTTCCAGTGACTGAGCGCAATCGTCGAGCCACAGGGACATCTGGCCGGGACGCACCAGCAGATCAATGTCAGCGGCAAGGACGGGATCGTCTCCTACCGGCTGGCCGGGAAACGGACGTGGCATGGCAGCTCCTCCTCGCGACCGCAGGTCGACCAGTGGGCTCAACTGCAGGAAGCACGGAGTGACAACCGAGGCCCTGACCCTGCCCACACATCGACTTTTGTCGGTGCCGGGCGCCTGGGGCAGGCATCGACGGGGTGCCATCGGTGCCGCCCGCACGGAACCTGGTGCGGATGGTGCGCTTCGCTCCCCGCCACTGACCATGGCCGCTACTGTCAGGCCCGCGGCTGCACTACCGGCACCCGGAAGGGGGACCCACCGTGGAAGCCGAACCCACAACCTCCCGCGCCAACCAACGGCTGGCCGGCCTGCTCCGAGAGGCACAATGGGGACCCGAGGCCCTCGCCCGACGAATCATCCGCTCTGGTGGCCCGCGGCAGCACCCGCAGAGTCCACCCCAAAACCCCCTACAAATGGGTCTCAGACGGCGCTGTGCCGCACGGTGACATACCCGAACTCGTCGTCGAGGTACTTACTGCCAAGCTCAGAATCGACCTGATGTTCGAGGACGTTTGGGGGGTAACCGCCCCGCGTCCGCATCCAGCGCTGCCGGCGAATCACGCGATGGATTTACCCTGGGACAGCAACGGACTGCTCAGCCTCGTAGGAGGACCCGTGCCGACCCGTCGCACCATCATCGCTGTCACCGGCGCCGCGCTCACCGCCCACGCGTGGACCGCGCTTCACCAGCCACACCCAGACCTCATCGCGGCTGCCGGAGACGGCGGACCCGTCACCCCACCCCTGCTGGACATGATCGACACCGTCATAGCCCACGCACAACAGCTCGACGACCACCAGGGCGGCGCCGCCCGCGGATTCGTCAGCGACCAGACCGGCCGAGGCCTCGTCGTACTGGCCGAGCAGGTGCCGATTCAACGGCCAGCGCTCCTTCGCCAAGCCGAACGGCTGCTCCACGCCCGCGCGCACACCAGTCCAACCGACTCCCCGCAGCGCTCCGCACTACGCCACGGCGCCTGGCTCAGCCTCGCACACAACGCCGCCGGCGACCTCGACCAGGCGGTCAGCACAGCCCGCCTCGCCCTTGGCCGCCTACCCGCCGTCAGCTCCGTGCGCAGCGTCGCACTGCTACACCGACTTCACGACGAACTCGCCCCCGCCGCACCGCGCTCACCAGCGTTCCGCGACATCCTCCGCGAACTTCGTGAGTTGCCGCGGACATCACCCGCACGGTGATCACTTCGAAAGGTCGTGTATGCCTACTGCCCGCGGCATCACCGATGCACACTCACCACTGGCCAACCCGCCGGCTGAGCGCCGCTGCCACAGCGCTAGGAACGTCGCCGTGGGACTGTGGATCTAAGGGTGTTTCCGGCCTGACCTGCCAGGCGTTGTGCCTGGTGAGGAGGGTGCCGTGATGACCGCGACACAGAACGATCAGGCTGGACGTAAGAAGCGGGCGGAGCCCTCGGCGGAGGCGAAAGCCGCCGTCGAGTTGGTCCGGGCGGCCAAGGAACAAGGGCTGTCGCTGACCGGTCCGGATGGGCTGCTGAGGCAGTTGACCAAGACGGTCCTGGAGACCGCGTTAAACGAGGAGATGACCCATCACCTCGGCTATGCCAAACACGAACCCGACGGCACCGGCTCGGGCAACATCCGTAACGGCACCAGGGTGAAGACGGTGCTGACCGACAGCACCGGGCCGGTGCAGATCGACGTGCCGCGGGACCGGTCGGGCACGTTCGAGCCGCAGATCGTCAAGAAGCGGCAGCGCCGGTTGTCCGGGGTCGTCGTAGGCGGCCCGCGATCATGATCGCCATGTGCCGCTCGGTTGCTCCGTGTCTTGTCGTTTCCTCGCGCTACGCTTACGCGCTGTGACTGACCTACTCTTGTCCGCCGCGGCAGAGAATCCTGCCTGGACTGATGTACTCGGCGCTATCGGTGGCACCGTGGGCGTGTTGGGTGGCCTGGTCTTCGGGGTGCTGTCCTGGAAACTGAGCCGCCGTTCCGCGCGTGCGTCGGAACGCTCGGCGGCAATCGCAGCTTCGGCTCTCATGACGTCGCAGCAGGCCGCCGATGCTGCGGACCAGGCGGCGAGGGCAGCGGACGTCTCGGCGCGTGAGGCGCAGAAGATCTCCACCATCGAGTCGACGCGGCACCACGACGAGTTAGGTCCGGACGTCTCCGTGGAGTTCGTCTGGCGGCAAGACCGGCATGGCGGGGGGATTTTCGCGGAGGTCTCGAACAACGGCCGGCACGATTATTGGCTGACGGGTGCGCACCTCGTCGACGGGTCCGGGGCGAGGCCGGCTGCGCACGCGGGGATCCATGCAGGTACGACGCTCGACATCTACATCTCTGAGCTGCCGTTGGAAGACCCGGGCGAGCCTGGCGACCCATGGCCGGTGATCCGCGCTGCCATGAAGCAGGCTCACATCTACGATGTGGAGCTGAGGGAGGCTTCCACCAGGCCCGTGACCGGTTCGGTCGGCTGGAGCTTCTGTACCGAGCCACGAGCGAGCCGTGTCAGTGCGGCCGGGGCCCTGCTGACGGCGAGGGCCATTGGGTCACCTACCACGCCATTGACAGCGTTAGCCTCTGAACTGCCTGCCCGTTCACCGGGCACCTCACGACGAAAGGGCCTGCCCCGGCCACGGGACGGGCGCTTCAGGGGGACCGGCTCCCATCCCAAAACATGCCAAGGAGTTGATCCAGGTCGAGCGGTGGGTTCACAGCGGGGTGGCGGTGCTGGAAACAGCGCGTGGCCGGCACCCGCCCCTGGGTGCCGGCCGTGCTGCGCATGTCGATGGTGCTGTGCGACAGAGGTGACACATACCCCGTCGATGCGCGACTCCCTGCCATGTGCATCAACCGAGGTGTTGTCGGTGGTGGCGGGGTCTGGCGCGGCGGCCGTGATGCTCGGACTGGCCGGTACCAGGAGACGGGCTCTAATGGGAGTAGGACTCGTTGTACCACTGAAGGAACCCCTACGAGTGCGAGTCGTCGTTGACATCGCCGACCAGCCGAGCGCGCCGACGCAGCCGGTCGGTCCGCCGAAAGGTCCGCTCGCCCCTCTCATGGCCCGCGGGGACCTCCAGGTGGGGGAACGCCTTTACTGGCGTCGACCTCGCCTTGGCAAGACCTTCATCGCTGTCGTTCTGGCTTCGGGGGAGCTGGAGATCAACGGCCGCCGCTACCAGTCGCCCTCCGACGCCGCCAGTGCCTGCGCAGGGGGAGCGGCCAACGGCTGGACTGCGTGGCGTCGGGAGCGCGACGGGACGCCGCTCAACAAGCTGCGCTGAGGCAGCCCGCGCCGCCACTGTTACCGCGATAGCCGAAACTCTGTCGGTTGATCACCACAGGCATTGGTTTCGTCGCAGGGTGCGGTTAACCTACCGCCGCTACGCGAGCCCGAGAGGGAAGGCGCCGGTGGAGTACGACGAGATTGACTGGCTGCGCAGGCAGGACCGCGCCTGGCGGCTGCTTCGCGCCGACCACGCCCCCCTGGTGCTGCGGTTCCTGGGACAGGTGTTCATCGACGACAACATCCGGTCAATTTCGGGGGACCAGCTGGCCGAACGGCTCGATGACACCCTGTTCGCGCTCAACGAACAGTACGGCGAGGCTACGTTTCCGAAGCACGCCCGCGCCTACCTCGGTGACTGGGCGGATGCTGGATGGCTACGCCGCTACTACCCGCCGGACTCTGACGAGGTGCACTTCGACGCGACCCCTGCCGTCGAACCCGCTCTGGCATGGGTGCGGACTCTGCAGGCGCGCGAGTTCATTGGTACGGAGTCACGGCTCAACATCGCGGTTGATCTGCTCCGGCAGATGGCCTTTGGTGCCGAGACCGACCCCGACGCACGCCTGGAGGAGTTACAACGACGCCGCGGTGAGATCGACGCGGAGATCGCTCGGGTTCGCGTGGGCGACTTCACAATCCTCGACGATGCTGCCCAACGCGACCGGTACCAACAGTTCGTGGCGACAGCGCGCAGCCTGCTCGGCGATCTGCGGGAGGTAGATGAAACTTCCGCGCCTTGGATCGTCGGGTACGTGAGCGGATCGCGGCCTGGCAGGGATCCAAGGGTGAACTGCTCGATGAAATCGTCGGTGGCCGCCACGCGATCTCCGGGTCAGATCAGGGCCGCAGCTTCGACGCGTTCTACGACTTCCTCCTGTCGATGCGACGACAGGAGGAGTTCACCGACCTGCTGGAACGCGTGCAGACCCTGGACGCCGTCGGACAGGTCGATCAACGCATCACCCGCGTGCAGCACGACTGGTTGAACGCGGCCGGCCGAACCCAATCAACGGTGCGGCTGCTCTCGGAACAGCTCCGCCGGTTCCTCGACGACCAAGCGTGGCTGGAAAATCGCAGGGTCATGGATGTCCTGCGCAGTATCGAAGCGCACGCGCTGATCCTGCGCGACGGCGACACGTCGGCGGTGAAAACGTCGATCGACGATACGAAGGTCGATGTCGTGTTGCCGATGGAACGGCCGCTGTACCGGCCCCGCGCCGGGCAGGCCGTCGACAGCGCCACCACCGAGGAACCTACCGGGCAGGTCGACATGTCCGCGCTGTTCGAACAGGTCTACGTCGACCCCGCCCGCCTGATAGCCGCCGTACGTGACCTGCTGCGCGAGCAGTCTCAGGTGCCCCTGCGAGACGTGATGAGCCGTCATCCGTTGAAAGAGGGCCTAGCTGAGCTTGTCGCCTACCTGTCGTTGGACGACGGCTCGTTCACGGTGACATTCGACGAGGCGCGTCGCGAATCGATCACCTGGACCGATGCCGCAGGCGATCGTCGCACCGCGACCGCTCCGACCGTGACGTTCGTCCGCGACAGGGAGGACAGCGGCCGGTGACTCCACCCGATTCGCAGGACGAGCCATCGCTGTCGGTGGCGGTGACCCAGCTGATGAAGGGCGTGGTCTACCGCGATACCCACACGGCGGCGTGGCACCACCTGTCAGTCCTGCAGCCGCACGTCCGCGACCACGTCGCTGTGCTCGGCCTGGTCGTCGTCGTTGACGAGTCGGAGGGCTACGCCTATCTGAAGTCCCGACCTGAGGACCCGGACCTTCCGCCTGTGCCGCGGCTGGTGCCTCGTCGGTCCCTGTCGTTTCACGTCAGTCTCCTGCTGGCATTGCTGCGCCGCAAACTTGCCGAGGCAGACGCCAGCGGGTCCGACCCTCGACTCGTTCTCTCTCGCCGCCAGATCATCGACATGCTCACCGTCTTCATGCCCTCGGGTGCCGACGACGCCCGCCTGGTGGACCAGATCGATGCGCATCTGACAAAGGTCATCGAGTTGGGCTTCCTACGCCGGACAAAGGACAAGGAGCCCAGCTTCGAGGTCCGCCGGATCGTCAAGGCGTTCGTCGACGCCCAGTGGCTCGCGGACTTCGACGCACGGCTCTCCGAGTACGCCGCCGAACTTTCCCCAGACGCGGAAGGCGCCGCATGACACAACATGGCTACCGTCTGCACCGTCTCGAAGTCCGCAACTGGGGCACCTTCGACCAGCGGATCTGGACATTCCACGTCGACGGAGCCGACAGCCTTCTCACCGGCGACATCGGCTCCGGGAAATCAACCCTCGTCGACGCGGTGACCACCCTCCTGCTACCGGCCAACAAGATCTCCTACAACAAGGCGGCCGGAGCCGAGACTCGCGAACGATCACTGCGCTCCTACGTGCTCGGGTACTACAAGTCAGAAAGCAATGACGCGACCGGCACATCCCGGCCGGTCGGCTTGCGCGCAGGTAGCTGCTTCTCGGTGATCCTCGGGGTCTTCACCGACGAGAGCTTGGGCACGACGGTGACCCTCGCGCAGGTGTTCTGGCTGCACGATGGGAACACCGGCCAACCGGAACGCTTCTACGTCACCGCCGGCACCGCACTGACGATCGCCGACGACTTCCTCAACTTCGGCACCGAGATCAGCCAACTGCGTCGACGGCTACGCCAGCACGGGGCGAAGATCGCCGACCACTTCCCCGAATACGGTCAGGACTTCCGTCGCCGACTCGGCATCGCCTCAGAGCAAGCAATGGATCTGTTCCATCAGACCGTGTCGATGAAAGCGGTCGGGAACCTCAACGACTTCGTCCGCAGCCACATGCTCGAGCCCTTCGACTCCGCAGCGGTGATCCGCCAGCTCATCAGCCACTTCGACGACCTAATCGCGCCCATGACGCCGTGCTCCGGGCGCGAGAGCAGATCGCCGGACTCACCCCGATCATCGACGCCTGCGACGCACACGAACGACTCGGGCGAAACCTGGAAACAGTGGATGCCCAACGCGCCGCGCTGCCACACCTGACCGCACGCCGTAGCGCTGATCTCCTGGACGAGCAGATCGCAGCCCTGGCCGACGACAGAGAACGCAACCAAGGGCTCGTTCGCCAGGTCGATCGCGACATCAAAGGCATGGAGGATGCGCACCGCCGCGCCGACCTCGCCCGCGAAGGCCTCGGTGGCGGCCGAATCAGCGAACTCGAACGCCAAATCACGGACATCAAGAAGACCCGCGACCTGCGGCGCAACCGACTGGGCAGCCTCAAACGCCCTACTCGACGCCGCCAAGCTAGCGCGAATCGCCGACGCCTCCACGTTCGCTGCCCGCCAAACGGCCGTGGCCCAAGAGATTAAGGGACACGACAGCGAGGTCGCCGACCTGCACACAACCGCCACCGACGCAGGTGTCGCTGTTCGAGACCTCGAGAAAGAGGCCGCAGAGGTCAACGATGAGCTGCGCAGCCTCCATGGCCGGCCGAGCAACATCCCCCGGCACAACCTGGCCCTCCGGCAGCGGCTGTGCGCCGCCATCGAACTGCCGGAAGGCGAGCTGCCCTACGTGGGCGAACTGATTCAGGTGCGTGCCGAGCACGCGGAGTGGGAGGGCGCCGCAGAGCGCGTGCTGAGAGGCTTCGCGCTCTCGCTGCTCGTCCCCGAAGAGCACTACCGAGCGGTCGCCGACTGGGTTGACGGTCACCACCTGGGCGGGCGGCTCGTCTACTACCGGGTGCCGCTCGCCGTGCTCCGTCCGGCCGACAAGCCAACGGCCGACGACGGTCTCCTGCTCTCTGACACGCTCGACCTGCAAGACTCACCGCTCACCGCCTGGCTCAAGCGAGAGCTGCGGCACCGCGCGTCGCATCGATGCGTCACCTCGATGGCCGACTTCCGGCACGAACCCAAGGCGATCACGCGCAGCGGGCAGCTCAAGGACCCATCCGGGCGACACGAGAAGGACGACCGTAGGCGCATCGACGACCGCAGCCAGTACGTGCTCCGCTGGTCCAGCGAGTCCAAGATCGAGGCGCTCATCGCCAAGGGCACACGTATCGACGCTCTCCTGCGAGCGGCACGCGCCACCGAGCGCAAGCATGGCGACGCCCTCAAGAAGCTGAACCTACGGCTGGCCGACCTGCACAAAATCACCGTATTCAGCGACTTCACCGACCTCGATTGGGAAGCAGCCTCCCGCCAAGCGGGGCTTCTATATGAGGAAAAACAACGCATCGAGGCAGGCGCCCAGGGGATCGCGGAGCTCACCGCCGAACTCGAGCGCCTCACAGGTCTGATCACCGACGCGAAAGCCCGCCGCGACGAACACCACAGAGCAATCACGGTGGCGGAAACCGAGTCGGCCGCAGCCACGCAACGGCGCACCGAGGCCGACGACTTCCTTCACGATCCCAGCCATGAGCCAGCGACCGCTCACTTCCCCCAACTGATGGCTCTCATCCCCGCCCCGCCGGCCACCCCGGACGGCTGGTACCGGCTCCGCGACAGCCTCACGACGACGCTGAACCGTCAGCGCGAGGACACCATGAAGAAGCAGAGTCACGAGAGCAACAAGGCCGTAGGCCTGATGGCGGCCTTTCGCAGCAGGTATCCCATCGACTGCGCCGAGATGGACGCCTCGCTCGCCGCCCATGCTGAGTACCGGGCCATGCATCAGCGCCTCGTCCACGATGACCTGCCCCGCTTCGAGGACGAATTCAAGACCTACCTCAACACCAACGCCATCCGCGACATCGCCACCTTCCACTCCCAGCTACGTCAGCAGGCTGCGCTCATCAAAGAACGCATCGCGACCATCAACGAGTCCCTCGTCGGCATCGACTACAACCCAGGTCGATACATCCGGCTCGATGGGAACCCCACCCCCAACGTCGAAATCCGCGAGTTTCGCACCGAGCTGCGGGCATGCACCGACGACGCCCTCGGCAACGACGACTCAGAGCAGTACTCCGAGCGCAAGTTCCTCCAGGTCAAGGCCCTCATCGAACGGTTCAGAGGCCGCGAGGGCCAAACGGAACCCGACCGCGCCTGGACCAGGCGCGTCACCGACGTCCGCAACTGGTTCACCTTCACCGCCACTGAACGCTGGCGAGACGGCAACGCCGAGTACGAGACCTATGCCGACTCCGGCGGCAAGTCCGGCGGGCAGAAGGAAAAACTCGCCTACACCATCCTGGCAGCGTCCCTGGCCTACCAGTTCCGCCTCGACGCCGACACCACCGGCACCTTCCGCTTCGTCGTCATCGACGAAGCCTTCGGCCGCGGCTCTGACGACTCCACCCGCTTCGCCCTCGTCCTGTTTCAGCGGCTCGGCCTGCAACTGCTGATCGTCACGCCCCTGCAGAAGATTCACGTCATCGAGCCACACGTATCCGCCGTCGGCTTCGTCGACAACCCCACCGGCAACTTCTCGCGACTACAGACACTGAGCATCGAGGAATACCAACACCGGCGACAAGCCCACGCGGATGCCTCGGCGGAGGTCTAGATATGCCCGCGAGGAGCGACTCCACCGGTTGGAGCACCTTCGAGGACGTCATCGCCAGCCTCAGACGACGCTGGGACCGCGGCGACTTTCTCCGTCACGTCGCTGAAGGCATCCCGCCGACGCCGGTCAGCGTGCCGCTCAAAGGGCCGAACATCACGGAGATCGCCAACCAGTTCGGCGACGTCCAACAGTGGGTGTCCCGCTGGCGGCAGACTGACAGCGGCACTGTGCGCGTCGAATACCGACGCGTCGGCGGTCGCTTGGTCGGCACCAACCAACTGCCGCACAAAGCGTGGATCGACACCCCCGACGCCCTCTGGCGAACGCTCGGCGTTCGCCAGCTAGTCGACCGCTACCAAGCCCTGCTCGGCCTGACCCACGCTGCCTCACCGCCGGTAGCTCAGTGGGCCATGGAGCACCCAATGAAGGTGCTCCACCACCGCCAGGATTGGACTCGCCTCCTCGACACGGTCACCTGGATCGGCCGTCACGCCAACCCCGCCACCTATCTTCGGCAAGTCGACGTCCCCGGTGTGGACACGAAGTTCATCGAGACCCGCCGCGGCATCCTTGCCGAACTTCTGGACCGGCACCTACCCGCCGAGAGTGTCAATACCGCTCATCCGCCGTCCGCGTTCGCCGAACGTTACGGACTGCGGCCCAAGCCGGTGTTGGTTCGGATCCGCTTCCTGGACGAACGCAGGCGCTCCACGCCGTTTACCGATATCACTGTGCGTGCCGACGAGTTGGCTGCGGTGCCGGCGCCCGTATCGACTGTCTACGTCGTCGAGAACGAGATCACCTTCCTCGCCTTCCCCGCCATTGAGGACGCCGCCGTAATCCTCGGAAGTGGTTACGCGGTGGCGAAACTTGAGTCCTTGGCATGGCTTCTCGATCGAAACCTAATTTATTGGGGCGATATTGACACGCATGGCTTCGAGATCCTCAACCGGATCCGGGAGATTTTCCCGCATGCGCGATCGATGCTCATGGACCGAGAGACGTTGCTGGCGCACCGTGGACATTGGGGGACCGAACCCAGTCCGACTCGCCGTGCACTCTCGCGACTTACCGCGGAAGAACGAGCACTCGTCGGCGAACTCCTTGATGATGTCTTCGCGCCCTCGTTGCGGCTTGAGCAGGAGTACGTCCAATACTCTGTTCTCAGTGATGCCTTGTTGAGCGGGTAGACCGCGGTCTCGGGACTACGGATCTAAGTTTGTTTCCGGCTGACCCGCCAGGCGTTGTGCCTGGTGAGGAGGGCGCCGTGATGATCGCGACACAGAACGACGTGACTGGACGTAAGAAGCGGGCCGAGCTGTCGGCGGAGGCGAGAGCCGAGGCGGTCGGCACCCCGTAGTTGTGAAGGCGAGTGGTGCGCGGGCCGCGCGTGCCGTGCCTTGGCGTTGGTCTGGGCGCGATCCGCAGCGGCGCCGAAAAGCTCTTACGGACCGTCACGCTGCCGAGCGTTCCCCTATTATTGCGGTAGGGCGAGTCGTGCCGTAATCTATGTCGCATGCACACCCAAATGGTGCGCACGTGCCACGTACAAGAGTCCGAATCCCCCCTCGACACGAACCATTACCCCACGGTGCGCGCTGAGATCGATTGCAGCGCGCACCGTTTGCGTTTCAGTATGGTAGTTCAGCCGGAGACCGAGTTGCCGGTAGACCTCGGCCTTTTCGGCGGGATCGGCGTCGCGGAGCACGGCGGCGATGTCGCCGAGCGCGTTCACCAGGGTGGTGATTTCTGCTCGGCTCATCCTGCGCGGGGCGGTGCCCGTGTTCGCGGGGAGGTCTGCCTCCGCACGGGCGCGTTCGGCCTGGGTCTGCGCGATCCAGCCGGTGACTACCGCTGGGTCGGCTCCGGCGTCGAGGGCGGCCCGGTAGCGCTCCAGCTTGGCGTCGCACTCGGTGATGATCGTCTGAGCTGCTGTGCCCGCTGCGGGCGAATGATCTAAGGGCTGGGCTTCGGTCATCGCGGTGATCGTTGATTCGATGTGGTGGGGTGCGAAGGCGGAGGCCAGCCAGGTGTCGATCGGGTCGGTGAGGGCATCCTCGCGCAGGTACACGTTGCTGGGATGCTCAACGTGGTTGGCGAGGGCGTATTTCTGCGGGAAGCGGCAGCGGTAGTAGGCGTCGCCGTGGTTGTACTGGCCCTGCATGCGTCGGTCGCAGGCGGCGCAGTAGATCATGCCCCGGAAGACGTACGGGTTGCGGGTGCGCTGTCGGACGTTTGTCCGCCGGTTCCCCGTCCGCGTCGTTGCAGTATCGCTTGGGCCTGCTCGAAGGTCGCGTCGTCGATGAGTGGCTCGTGGGTGATGTCCTTGGAGACCATCCATTTGGCGCGGGCGTTCCAGCGCATGACGCCGGTGTGACCCATTGCCACGTCGTCGACGTCGAGCAGTACTTCGTCGTTGCGTTGCTTGTTCCACACCTGCCGCCCGGTGTATCGGGGGTTGGTGAGGATGACGCGGACGGCGCTCTTGGACCAGGCGATGCCGCTACGGTGCCGGTTGCGGGCCCGGTCGTGGGCCGATGGGCAAGGCACGTGGTTGGCGGTAAGTCCCTCGGCGATGGCGAAGAGGCCGATACCGGCGAGAAACTCGGCGAAGATCTGCCGGACGATTGGAGCGGTCTGTTCGTCGGGAGTGAGGCCCTTGAGGTGTTTGCCATCGGCGTGTACGGTGCCAAAACCGCGTCTTCAGGTCTGCGGCAACCAGCCGAACACCCGCACCGCACTCAGGTACAGCAGCCGGTGCGGCGGCGGACCTCTTTGTTCAACCGTTCCTGCGGATTGTTCGACCAGATCTGGCGCCAGATCTCGCGGGGGAAGGCGGTGAAGGCGAGCAGGTCCTCGCGGGCGGTGTCGAGGTGCTCGGCCGCGGTGGGGAACTTCGCTTCGATCGTGGTCACGACCCGCTGGAACTGGGCTCGGACGGCGTCGGCGTCGGGCTGGTCGAAGACCGTGCGCACCAGGGTCGCTATCCACGGCTGCGCCGACTTCGGCACCTTGGTCAGCAGGTTGCGCAGGTAGTGAGTGCGGCAGCGTTGCCAGGAGGTTCCCGGCAGGGCGGCGCCGATGGCGGCCACGAGGCGGGCGTGGGCGTCGGAGATGACCAGGCGGGCCCCGGACAGGCCGCGGGCGGTCAGCGATCGCAGGAACGCCAGCCAGCCGGCACCGTCTCGTCGGAGGCCACGTCCAGGCCGAGGACCTCGCGTTGGCCGTCGGCGTTGACGCCGACCGCGATCAGGGCGTGGACGTTGAGGGTGCGGCCAGCCTCGCGGACCTTCATTGTTAACGCGTCCATCCACACAAACGTGTAGTGCCTTGAGCCACCCCCGCTTTCATGGAGCTTCTTGATCATGGTCTGATGGCCGTGGGGAGGAAGTTTCAGCGGCAGCACCGAAGAAGTACCCCGATGAGCTACGTCAGCGCGCTGTGCGCTTGTACCGCGAGTCGGACCGGAAGCCCGTGATCCGGCGCCTGGTCGAGCAACTCGGCGTGCATCACGAGGCGTTGCGGAACTGGATCCGTCAGGCCGAGGCCGACGCCGACGAACGTCACGGCCGGCCCACCAGCGAGATGGCCGAGGAGAACCGCCGGCTGCGCAGGGAAGTCGCCGAGGGTCCAGGCTGGCCATCCCCATCTCGTTGAACCGGTGTATGACCTGCCGGATCGTGTCCTCGTCGGCCTCAACCAGGCGGGCGATTGCCGGCACGTGTTCCCGCCGGCCGAGGCGAGCACGACCATCTCCCGCCGTAGCCGGATCGTGAACCGGTTCCCCGGCGCGTGATTCTGAGCAGCTGCTGACCTTCCTGATAACTGAGCCGCCGCACGCGTACAGGATCTGCCACCCTCACAGCCTGACCGCCGCGACGCCACCCGGCCGCCAGGTTAAAGATCGGGTGAAATGGAGTATTTAGCATTCGGCGCGACGGCGGGACGTCGATCAGCTTTGCGGCTGTTGCCCCTGCGGTCCTACCAGCCGTGCCGTGACCTGCCTCAGTGGCTGGCTGCTGTTGACGATCTTCTTCATCCGTTGCCACGCCGCTCGGGCCGGAGATCCGCCCGGCACGCCGCCCAGGCCCCCACCGCCGCCAGTCGCCGCCGCGCGGTTCTGAGCCATTTGCTGGGTGGTCTGCCCGAGCTGTTGACCGACCTGCTGGGTGGTCTGCTGCAGCGTCTGCGACAGGGGCCCATTGGGCCCCAGCGCCTCCTGCGCCGTCTGCCCGACGTGGTCGAGCGTCCGCGCTAGCGGCCCCTGTGGCCCGAGCACCTGCTGAGCTGTCTGTCCGACCTGGTTCACGGTGGTGTCCACCGTCTTCACCAGCAACTCGATGATCTGAGGGTTGCGCTCGATGGTGCGCAGGGCGCTGTCGAGAATGCCGCGGAGCTCCTCGAGCCGAACCTCGAGCATCGCCTCGGTCTCGACGCCCTTGATGTCGATCTTCACCGTGCCGAGATGCGCCTGAACACCCACGTCGAGCTGGAGCAGGCTACCCAGCCGGGCTCGCAGTGAGACGGAGGCGTCCAGGTTGTCGACCTCGACGTAGATCTGTTCGACCTTGAGCTGCGGGATCTGGAGGACGACGTCCGGGTCTGACATCGTCTTGCTGCTGTGCCCGCCAGCCGGTTGGGGAAGGTCGTGCTCACCACGCTGCGGGGTGGCGGGGCGTTTGCCGGGCTCGCCCGTTGGCCCGCTGGCGGGACCGAGGTTCTGGCCCCAACCGGCGACTTCCGCGCCCTCCTCGGCGTCGCGCTGCCGATCGACCTGCTCGCGCGGTTGCGCGGGCGACTCCCGTGCGCCCGTGTCCCGGCTCTCCGGTTCGGCCATCCCGCACTCCTCGGGGCCTCGCCTAGCATGCGGACCGGATGGAGCCCACCATCGGTATGTGGCTCCGATCCTCGGTCCACCCCCTCGGACCGGGTCGCGGTCTACCCGTGTGCCGACGCATCAAACGGCTCAGGGCTGCGGCCGAGGAGACGGCTATTGCGTCTGATGCGAAGGGGCGAGCAGGTAAGCCCCTGTTCCCACCCCTGCCGCGCTCAGGACTATCCCAACGACAGGTCAGCGTGCCAGTGGCGCGCCCGGGCCTGACCGTCTATCGGGTGATCTAGGGAGTCGGCATGCGGTCAGCGCCTTCGCTTGCGCCGTGGTGGTCGACGCCGTCGCACTGGTCGTTGTCTTGTTCGTAGCCGCCGCGCTGATGCTGGTCGGCGCGGTGACGTCCCAGACCTGGCCGCTGCGCGAGCTGCGGGGGGTGAACAAGGACCCGAACCTGCCCCGGCTGAACTCGCGCACGAGCCGGACCTCCGGGTGGGACCGTGCTGGTGGTCACGTACACCGTTCGTCCAACCTCCGCACGGAGACCCGACGGCTCGTCGAGTCTTCAATGCTGTGGGACCGAACCCAGTGGGTACTGCAAATGGTCGACGCCGGCGCACCAGAGCGTCGTGATAGAGGTTCAGGCCTCAGTCGCCGACGGGCCGAGCGCCTGGGACCTCCGCTGCGACCTCCGCGAAGGCCTGATCCGCTACCTCCGGGACAGCCACCCGCAGTGGCTGCCGCGCACCCGCAGCGAGTACAAACCCTGACCTCTGCCGTACCGGCCGGCTCCCCGCCCGGGCCGGCATCGATCGACCCACGCGAAGGCTCGCCGCTACGTCCCCGGCGGGGGAGGTCGGCGGGCGATCCGCCGGCGAAGGGGCACCTGGCGCAGCCTGGCGCTGGTGATGCCGTAGAACACCGGCAGCACGATGAAGATCACCAGGCCGATGAGCGGTGCGACGAGGTAGCCGAGGAATCCGGCGGTGGTGTAGAGGATGACTCCGATCAGTGCCCGGAACCGTTCGGCGGGGACGATCCGGTCGTCGACCTCATGGGCGACCAGGTCGGGGTGCCGGGCCAGGTAGTGGAAGAACGTCAGCCAGCTCACGCCCAGCAGGGCGCCGATCAGCGCGTAGAAGGCGACGACCACGCGTTGGTCCGGCTGGTTGTGCTCCCGCAGCGCGCGCGAGACGACGGCGGTCGGGAAGGGCAGCAGCGCGGTGCTGAACAGGAGGAACAGGTTGGCCAGCGCAGTCTGCGGTCGGTCTGCCGGAGGCGGTTGAACGCAGCCTTGTGGTTGAGCCAGACGACGGCCACGTACAGGTACGACGGGACGTACGCCGCGTAGCTCAGCCACTGGTCGAGCAGCCCGGACAGCAGATGACCGGGCTCGACGTCCGGCACCCGAAGCTACAGCACGAGCAGCGTGATGATGATGGCGAGGACGGGGTCGCTGAAACCCACGGCCCGACTGGTGTCCGACCGGCTGCCGACGTCGTCGGTTGGCCTGCTCACGCTCGTACGTACCCCAGGGCTCCGGTGACTCCGCGCTCTTGCGGGTCTGATCGAGCTGCCGACCGCCGCCGCTTCCTTAAGGCCACCCGGGCCGCAGGCCGACCTCGTCATGCCTTCGGATGGACCCGTGAAACCGATAGACCTTGCAAAAGCCGCCTCCAACGTTAAATGGTGCGTAGCGTTCAGTTGGGTTCATGGCAGAAGGCCCAGGCACACGACCTCAGGGAAGGTATGACATGTCGCTCGACGCGTTCCGGATCCCCGGCGGATCCTTGGACGACCTGATCAGTCGGTTCTTCGGAGGGGACCCCTTCGCGGCACGCCCGGTGGAGCGCGTGGACCTGTCCCGGCTGCTCTCCACCGAATCACGGGAACTGCTGCAGCGCGCAGCCGAGCAGGCCTCGGAGTGGGGCAGCCCGTACCTCAACGTCGAGCACCTCTTGTGGGCCGCGACCCGGTCCGACCCCACCCGCCGACTTCTCCAGGCAAGCGGCGCCGACCCCGAGGACCTGGCCCGCCAGATAGAGGCGGCCGTCCCCAAGGGCAGGCCGCGCGAAGACACTCCTCCGCTCGCGCCGGCGGCGAAGCGCGCCCTGCTCGACGCCCACCGCGAGTCGCGACGGGCCGGCGCGACCTACATCGGCCCGGAACACATCATGCTCGGCATCGCGGCGAACCCGGAGACGACCGCTGGCCGGGCGCTGCGCCCGCTCGGCGAAACCGCCACGGGCCCGGCGCGACCGGCGGGCGGCGCCGGCGGACGCGGGGCGAGCGCCACCCCCACCCTCGACCAGTACGGACGCGACCTCACCGAGGACGCCCGGGCCGGGCGGCTCGATCCCGTCGTCGGACGCGACGACGAGATCGATGACACGATCGAGGTGCTCTCGCGGCGTACCAAGAACAATCCGGTGCTCACCGGCGAGCCGGGCGTCGGCAAGACCGCGATCGTCGAGGGCATCGCTCAGCGCATCGTCAACGAGGATGTGCCCGAAACCCTGTCCAACCGACGCGTGGTCGCACTCGACCTTGCCGCGATGGTGGCCGGCTCGAAGTACCGGGGTGAGTTCGAGGAGCGGCTGAAGAATGTGATCCAGGAGGTGACGGGCGCCGAAGACGGGCTGATCCTCTTCATCGACGAACTTCACACGGTTGTCGGCGCGGGTGGCGGCGGCGAGGGATCGATGGATGCCAGCAACATGCTCAAGCCCGCCCTGGCCCGCGGTGAACTGCACGTGGTCGGCGCAACAACGCTCAACGAGTACCGTCGCTACATCGAGAAGGACCCGGCGCTGGAGCGGCGATTCCAGCCGATCCTCGTGTCCGAGCCCAGCGTGGAGGACACCATCGCGATCCTTCAGGGCGTGCGCGACCGGTACGAGGCGCACCATCAGGTGCGCTACACCGACGAAGCCCTCGACGCCGCGGCTGAGCTGTCCCACCGCTACATCACCGACCGGTTCCTCCCGGACAAGGCCATCGACCTGCTCGACCAGGCGGGTGCCCGGGTCCGGCTCCGTTCGCGTACGCCAGCCCCGGACACGAAGGAGATCGAGAAGCGGCTGTCCCAGTTGCGCCGCGAGAAGGACAGCGCCGTGGCGAACGAGGACTACCAGCGGGCGAATGCGCTGAAGGGCGACATCAGCGCGGCGGAGCGGGAGCTGGCGGCAGCGCAGACGGGCACGCCGACGGTGCCCGAGGTACACACCAGCGACATCGCCGAGGTCGTCAGCCGCCGTACCGGCGTTCCCGTCACCCAGCTCACCGAGGCGGAGAAGCAACGGCTGAGGCGCATCGAGGAGCAACTGCACGAGCGCGTCGTCGGCCAGAACGAGGCGGTGCGGGCCGTGGCGGCGGCCGTACGCCGGTCGCGTTCCGGGCTGAGCGACCCCCAGCGTCCGGACGGGTCGTTCCTCTTCCTCGGGCCCACCGGAGTCGGCAAGACCGAGCTGGCCCGGGCCCTCGCCGCGGCGCTCTTCGGCGACGAGACGAGCATGATCCGCTTCGACATGAGCGAGTTTCAGGAGCGGCACACGGTCAGCCGGCTGGTCGGGGCGCCCCCGGGCTACGTCGGGTACGAGGAGGCCGGACAGCTCACCGAGGCGGTCCGTCGCCGGCCGTACTCCGTGCTGCTCTTCGACGAGGTGGAGAAGGCGCACGCGGATGTGTTCAACGCGCTGCTGCAGGTGCTCGACGACGGCCGCCTCACCGACGGGCAGGGTCGCACGGTCGACTTCAGCAACACCATCGTCATCATGACGAGCAACGTGGGCGCGGACCGGATTCTCAGCGCGCAGACGGCGGGACGTCCGGTCAGCGACCTGCGCGAGGAACTGTTGGGTCTGCTCGGACAGCGGTTCCGGCCCGAGTTCCTCAACCGGATCGACGAGATCATCATCTTCACCGGGCTCGACCGTGACCAACTCCTTGAGATCACCGGCTTGTTGCTGGACCGCACCCGCCGCCGCCTGCACGCGCAGGACATCAACCTGGACGTCAGTCCCGACGCCGTGCAGTGGCTGGCCAACCGGGGCTACCAGCCCGAGTACGGGGCGCGGCCACTGCGGCGCAGCATCCAGCGTGAGTTGGAGGACCGGCTGTCGACCCTGCTGCTCGAGGACGCCGCGAATCCGGGCGACACCATCGAGGTCAACGTCGTCGACGGCGAACTCGCACTGTCCGTCAGGCAGGCTGCGCCGGCCGGATCGTGACCGCCAACGTCCGCCCCTGACAGCCTGCCCGCGCCGCGGTCGCTGCCGGTCGGCGCGGCCGCTCACTGCAACGCCAGCAGCAGCACCGGCAGCAGGCTGGCGGTCTGGACCAACGCGACCAGCGTCGAAGGCTTTCCGCTCGTCGATCACCAGCCAACTGCGCGCCGACGGTCTGCATCCAGGTGCCCACGTTGGCGGCGAGCAGGACCAACCAGAGGTTGCGGTAGACGGCGGTCCTCAGGGGGCCCACGCCGAGACCGGACGCTCGGCGATGGCGCCGCCGGCCGTCACCACCGCCCGTCCGCGCGCAGCACGCGCTCGCCGGAGACGTAGAGGTCGTCGGGGGCGAGCAGGAGCAGCCGTACGACCTCAGCGGCGACCTGGTCGGGTAGGGCGTAGACCTCGTCCAGAAATTCGTCGCCGACCCGCTCCTGCAGCCGCGTCGGCATCGGCCCGGGATGCAGCTGCATCACCTTGATCCGGTTGCTGTGCTGCGCCTCGGCCAACGACTCAACCAGGCTGCTGCCGTAGCTCTTGGTGGCCCGGTAGACCGGGATGCCGGGCCGGGGCTGCGTCACCGCCATCGCGCCGATATACACCACGGTGCCGTACCCCTGCCGACGCAGGTGTTCAAGCGCCTCCTTCAACACGAACGTCGTGCCCAGGACGTTTACCTCCACGGTCCGCCGGATGCGCTCCGGGGAGAGGTCCGCCAGATCACCGCCCGCCCACATCGAGGCGCGGGCCGCCACCCCGTCGATCTCGCCGTACCGGTCGACGACCTCACCGAACGCCCGCCGGACGTGGTCGTAGGAGGACACATCGCAGACGAGGCCCGCGCAACCCAGGTCGTTGGTCGCCGCGGCTACCTCGTCCGCCGCGTCGCCGAGGACGACCACACGGTGCTCGTCGACGAGCAGGCGGGCCACCGCAAGCCCGAGTCCGCTGGTGCCGCCGACCACGATGAAGGTTCTGGCAGCCATGTCTCTCCAGCCGTCGCAAACGAGCGGGGTCGTGAACGGCTCGGGCTTCCCGCTTTTGCCGGGTCCACACCCTGACGAGCGCCCGCCTGTCGCCGCCGAACGGCTGAGGCTGGTGACCGCGGCTCGGCGACCTGCCGGCAAGATCGGCCGGGTCGTCATGTGGCTGCCGTGGCCGACGTGCCGGGGCCGCGGACGGCGCGGCCTACACTGTCGCCGCAGCGGCGCAGTGACTCCTCCCGGTACGATGTAGGACTCTTGTCGTACCGGGTCGCGACGCCGGTGAGGACGCGCCCTAGCGGACGCCGTTGGCCCACCGCGAGTTGTGCAGGAACCGGTACGCCTCCTCGGCGCTGCGGTTGACCGTCACGGAGGCGGTGACCTTGTTGCCGTCCGTTCGCCGGCGGGCCTTCGTGGCCCGGATGGCGGTGTAGAGGTCGACGACGTGATGGTGGCGACCGCCGCGGCGGCCAGCGCCATCCGGCGCCGCCGCTCGGCGCGGCGCCTGCCCCAGCGCGCCGCCGGCCACCACAGCGGTTCGGCGACGAGATGCACCACGTGCCGCAGGTACCGGAGGCGCCGAGCATCGACGGCGCCCACGGCACAGGGAACGTCACCGGGTACCGGCCGATCCCGCAGTCCGGCGCCCGCCCGGTCAACGTGCCGCCGCCGGAGGAGGTACGCCGGCCCAGCTTCGTGCAGACGGACGAGGCCGACGAGGACACGCTCGACTCCCAGCGCGGCCCGCATTCGCCGTCCCAGTGACGGCACCCGGGCGAGGCCGACGACTCCATCTCCTCACGGAATGGAGCCTCCACGAACCCAGCGCGGTCACTCGTCATGTCGGTGGCGGCATGAGCAAGGGCGAATCCAACCGCATCAAGCTCCGCACCCCCGCAC
>NZ_VDFY01000242.1 GCF_006228125.1 Micromonospora orduensis
GTGGGCGGGCGGCGGCGCTGAAGAGGCGTACGGCCAGGTCGGTGAGGGCCGTGGCGGTCTGGTCGATCGGGGAGCGGGGGAGCACGATGTGGCTCACCACCAGCCGGACGATCGTGTCGGCGGCGAAGGCCAGCGCGGCCTGGTCCGCTCCGGGCAGGTGGTCGCCGGCCCAGTCGATGAGCGCGCCGGACGCCTCGGTGAGCACCACCTCGGCCCGTGTCGTGAGGTACGGAAGCAGTTCGTCCGAGCCGCCCCGGGCGCTGGTCAGGATGGCTTTGACCAGCGGGTTCTCGGCTGCGGTGGTGAGGGTGCGTTCGATCGCCGCGTACGCGCCGGCGTGTACGTCGGAGCCGTGCGCGAGCAGTGCGGCGCGGACCTCGCCGACGAACCGGTCCACCTCCCGGCGGGCGAGCGCCTCGGCCAGCCCCGCCTTGCTGCCGAACTCGTTGTAGACGGTCTGCCGGCTCACCCCTGCCGTGGTGGCCACCCCGCCCATCCGGACCGCGTCCCAGCCGGCCGCGATGGTCCGTGTGCGGGCGGCGTCCACGATCGTGTCCCGCAGGCGCTGGCGGGGCGAGTCCGTCGATGTAGTCATGGTGGTCGAATTCTACGACCGCGTTGTCGGCGCGCCCAGGCCGCGTTGTCAGCCCGCCCAGGCCGCGTTGTCGGCGCGCCCAGGCCGCGTTGTCAGCCCGCCCAGGCCGCGTTGTCGGCGCGCCCAGGCCGCGTTGTCGGCGCGCCCAGGCCGCGCTGTCGACCCGTTGAGGCCGCGTCGTCGACCCGTCCGGCACGGCGACGGCCGGCGTGACGGGCGGCCGCGGCGTGGCGCGGCGGCTCCCGGGCGCGGCGTCGCGCCGCCTGACGCATAGGATGTGCGGTCATGGCACGCGTGCTCACTCCCCGCGCGGAGGACTTCCCCCGCTGGTACCAGGACCTGATCGCCAAGGCGAAGCTGGCCGACAACGGCCCGGTCCGCGGCACCATGGTCATCCGCCCGGCCGGTTACGCCATCTGGGAACGGATGCAGGCCGAGATGGACGCCCGGATCAAGGCGGCCGGCGCGGAGAACGCGTACTTTCCGCTGTTCATCCCGGAGAGCTACCTCAAGCGTGAGGCCGAGCACGTCGAGGGCTTCTCGCCGGAGCTGGCGGTGGTCACCCACGGTGGTGGCAAGCAGCTCGCCGAGCCGGTGGTGGTGCGCCCCACCAGCGAGACGGTGATCGGCGAGTTCATGGCCAAGTGGATCGACTCGTACCGGGACCTGCCGCTGCTGCTCAACCAGTGGGCGAACGTGGTCCGCTGGGAGCTGCGCCCGCGGATCTTCCTGCGGACCAGCGAGTTCCTCTGGCAGGAGGGGCACACCGCGCACGCCACCCGCGAGGACGCGCGGGCGTACGCGCGGCGGATCCTGCACGAGGCGTACGAGGACCTGATGGTCAACGTGCTGGGCATCCCGGTGGTGGTGGGCCTGAAGACGGCCCGTGAGCGGTTCGCCGGCGCGACGGCCACGTACACCTGCGAAGGCATGATGGGCGACGGCAAGGCGCTGCAGTTGGGCACCAGCCACGAGCTGGGCCAGAACTTCGCCAAGGCGTTCGACATCAGCTACTCGGCCAAGGAGGGTGGCCGGGAGCACGCCTGGACGACCTCGTGGGGCACCTCCACCCGGATGCTCGGCGGCCTGATCATGGCGCACGGCGACGACAACGGTCTGCGGGTGCCGCCGAGGTTGGCCCCGATCCAGGCGTACATCATGATCGTCAAGGATGGCGAGGGCGTCGCCGAGGCGGCGGCCAAGCTGCGCGACGGCCTGCGCGACGCCGGTGTCCGGGTCGCGCTCGACGACCGGACCGACACCGCGTTCGGCCGCCGGGCCGTCGACGCCGAGCTGCGGGGCTATCCGGTACGCGTCGAGGTCGGCCCCCGTGACCTGGCCGTCGGAAACGCGACGGTGGTGCGTCGTACGGACGGGTCGAAGTCCCCGACGGCGGTGGCCGACGTGGTCGGCGCGGTGCTTGCCGCGCTGGAGGCCGACCAGCAGGTGCTGCACGACCAGGCGCTCGCCCACCGGTTGTCCCGCACGGTGGAGGTGGCCACCCTCGCCGAGGCGATCGAGGCGGCCGCGACCGGCTGGGCCCGGGTGCCGTGGTCGGCGGTCGGCGTGGCCGGCGAGGCCGAGGCGAACGGTCAGGGCGTCACGGTGCGCTGCCTGCTGCGGGCCGACGGCTCGGTACCGGACTCGGAGGACGAGCAGGACCTGGTCGCGATCCTCGCCCGCGCCTACTGAGGTGCTCGTCGACCGGTTCCAGCCGGGTCGGCTGATCATGCACCGGAACGTGCGGCACGGCCGGATCGGGTGGGTCCGGCCGGGCCGGGTGGTCAGCGACGACGAGCGTGGCCTGCTGGTGTGGATCGCCCGGGACTCGCCGGTGGCCCACGAGGTGACCGAGGCAGGGCTGGGGATGCGGGCGGTGCCGTTCGCCCAGTGGATCTCGTCGTCGTACCGGCTGGCGCACGGCCGCTGGAACGGTCCGCCGCTGCTGAAGTTCCTGCCCACCGGGGCGGCGCACTCCGTGTGGTGGTTCTCCGACGCGCGGGGCCGGTTCGCTCACTGGTACGTCAACCTGGAGGAGCACGGTGTCCGCTGGGACGACGGCCCGGTGGCTGGCGTCGACGTGGTGGACCAGGACCTCGACGTGGTGGTGCGTCCGGACCTGAGCTGGCAGTGGAAGGACGAGGACGAGTTCGTCGAGCGGCTCGCCTTCGGGGACGACTACTGGGTGACCGACGAGAAGGCGGTCCGGGCCGAGGGGGAGCGGGTGATCGCGCTCGCCGAGGCGGGTGTGTTCCCGTTCGACGGCACCTGGTGCGACTTCACGCCCCCAGCAGACTGGGACGTACCGGACGAACTTCCGCCGGGATGGGACCGTCCGCCGGTGCGCTGAGCGGTGTTCCCGGTCACCGGTGGCGTGGTGTCCGGGTCCGATGCGGGAGATCGGCAGCGGATCTGGCAGAATGGGTCGCTGGTATCCGGCGCGCGTCCGGCGCCCTCTAACCCGGGCGCGTCGCCAGTCCACCGAGTTGTCTCCGGCCCAACCCCACTGTGCCGGTCGGCGCTCACCCATGCACACCGCCCGTACCGGGCCGGTGAGATCGCAACAGGAGCGAAACAACTGTGGCCGTAAAGATCCGGCTCCTGCGGATGGGCAAGATCCGCAACCCGCAGTACCGCATCGTCATCGCCGACTCGCGCACCAAGCGTGACGGTCGTGCGATCGAGTTCGTCGGGGTGTACCAGCCGAAGGAAGACCCTTCGGTCATCGAGGTCAAGTCGGAGCGGGTCCAGTACTGGCTGTCCGTCGGCGCCCAGCCGAGCGAGGCGGTGCAGCGGCTGCTGGAGCTGACCGGTGACTGGCAGAAGTTCAAGGGCCTGCCGGCCCCGCCGCCGCTCCTGGTCGCCCCCGAGCGGGCCGACCGCAAGGCGGCGTACGAGGCTGAGGCGAAGGCCGCCGCCGGGCTGGCCCCGGAGACCCCGGCCAAGCCGGCCAAGAAGGCCGCCAAGGCCGCCGAGGCTCCGAAGGCCGAGGCTCCGGCCGAGGCGCCGAAGACCGAGGCTCCGGCCGAGGCCCCGGCCGCCGCTGCCGACGCCGGTGAGCAGGCCTGACATGCCTCTGCGTCCGGCGTTGGAGCACCTGGTCAAGGGCATCGTCGATCACCCGGACGACGTCCGGGTGCGGATGGTCGATTCCCGTCGGGGCAAGCGGCTCGAAGTCCGCGTGCACCCCGAGGACCTCGGCACGGTGATCGGGCGGTCCGGCCGGACCGCCAAGGCGCTGCGTCAGGTGATCGGCTCCATCGGCGGGCGCGGGGTACGCGTCGACATCGTCGATTCGTACTGATGCAGCTCGTCGTCGGAAGGATCGGCAAGCCGCACGGCGTCCGCGGTGAGGTCACCGTGGAAGTGCGGACCGACGAGCCCGAGGCACGGTTCGCCCCCGGCACGGTGCTGCGCACCGAGCCGGGGGCGACACCCCCTCCAACCACCGACGAGCCCGGCGTGCCGTTCCGGGTGCCGGCGGAGCTGACCATCGAGGAGGCCCGCTTCCACCAGGGGCGGATGCTTGTCGCGTTCGACGGGATCCTGGACCGGGACACCGCCGAGGCGCTGCGCGGCACCCTGCTCGTGGTGGACAGCGCCGACGTGGCGCCGCCGGACGACCCGGAGGAGTTCCACGACCACCAGCTCGTCGGGCTGGCCGTGGTAACCCCGGCCGGTGAGCGTCTGGGCGAGGTGGCCCGCATCGACCACGCGCCCTCCTCGGACCTGCTGGTGCTGCGCCGCCCCGAGGGGCGTACCGCGCTGATCCCGTTCGTCCGGGCGATCGTTCCGGAGGTCGACCTGGCCGGCGGACGTGTGATCGTCGACCCGCCGGCCGGCCTGCTCGACCTTTAGGACCCACCCCTCATGCGCGTCGACGTCGTGTCGATCTTTCCGGAGTACTTCGCCCCGCTGGACCTGTCGTTGATCGGTCGGGCCCGGGCCAACGGCGTACTCCAGCTCGCCGTGCACGACCTGCGGACCTGGACCCACGACGTGCACCGCACGGTCGACGACACCCCGTACGGCGGCGGCCCGGGCATGGTGATGCGGCCCGAGCCGTGGGGTGAGGCGCTGGACGCGCTCGCGCCGGCCGACGCCCCGCCGCCCCGGCTGCTGGTGCCCTCGCCGGCCGGTGTCCCGTTCACCCAGGCCATGGCGCACGAGTTGGCGGCCGAGTCGCACCTGCTGTTCGCCTGCGGCCGGTACGAGGGCATCGACCAGCGGGTGTTGACGCACGCCGTGACGCGGATGCCGGTCACCGAGGTCTCGCTCGGTGACTACGTGCTGTTCGGCGGCGAGGTGGCGGTGCTGGTGATCCTGGAGGCGGTCACCCGGCTGCTGCCCGGAGTGCTGGGCAACGCCGGCTCGCTGGACGAGGAGTCGCACGCCCACGGGCTGCTGGAGGCGCCGATCTACACCAAGCCGCCGAGCTGGCGTGGGCACGACGTGCCGGAGGTGCTCCGCTCCGGTGACCACGGCAGGATCGCGCGGTGGCGGCGCGAGGAGGGGCTGCTGCGGACGGCCTCCCGACGGCCGGACCTGCTGGCCGCGCTGCCCGCCGATCGGCTCGACAAACGGGACATCGCGGCCCTGGACCGGGCCGGATTTCAGTCACCACCGGGGGATGTGGCAAAGTAGGGGGGTTGCCGCATCCGTCCGCGCCCGTGGGCGGCTGCGAGGATCCCCGACCGGGGTCGGTCCGCCGACCGCCACCCGGGGATCAGAATCACCCACCCGCGCACCGAGTGACGGTGCGCCGTGAGCCTTACGAGGACGCAGCGATGAACATCCTGGACGCCCTTGACGCCCAGTCGAAGCGGACCGACCTTCCCGACTTCCGTGCCGGTGACACCGTCAAGGTGCACGCGCGGGTCGTCGAGGGCAACCGGTCCCGTGTCCAGATCTTCCAGGGCGTCGTGATCCGTCGCCAGGGTGACGGTCTGCGCGAGACCTTCTCGGTCCGCAAGGTCAGCTTCGGTGTCGGCGTCGAGCGGACCTACCCGCTCAACGGCCCGGGCATCGACCGGATCGAGGTCGTGACCCGCGGCGCCGTGCGTCGCGCCAAGCTGTACTACCTGCGCGAGCTGCGCGGCAAGAAGGCCAAGATCAAGGAGAAGCGGGAGAAGCAGCCCAGCTGACTTCCCGCTCGCCACGCCGCCTGAGCTGCGCGTATGCCGTACCGCCCGGACCGCACTACCCTGGTCGTACGGGCGCAGCCAGGCGGCGGCCCCGCCCTCGTGGCGGGCAGCCGTCCACAACCGCCCGTGGAGCCTCGACGAGGCTCCCGGGCGGTGGTGTTTCTGCGGACCGGGGAGTGGCGTGGTGCAGACGCTTGACGAGGACGGCACCGTCGATCCGTGGCGCCGACGGTCCCGTCGCGGCCGCCGCCAGATGCCCCTCTGGCAGGAGCTGCCGCTGCTGCTGGTCGTCGCGTTCTGCCTCGCGGTGCTGATCCGCACGTTCCTGCTCCAGGCGTTCTTCATCCCGTCCGGCTCGATGGAGGACACCCTCCTGATCGGTGACCGGGTGCTTGTCAACAAGGTCGTCTACGACGTCCGTGACCCGGTACGCGGCGAGGTGGTGGTGTTCCGGGGCACCGACCGTTGGGCGCCGCAGGTCGACGAGCAGCCGGAGCCGGGCTTCGCCGGCAAGCTCGCCCGCACGGTCGGCGATCTGGTCGGGGTGAGCCGTCCCGGCGAGAAGGACTTCATCAAGCGGGTGATCGGGGTGCCCGGCGACCGGGTGAAATGCTGCGACACCCAGGGCCGGGTCACCGTCAACGGCACCCCGCTCACCGAGTCGTACGTGCTGCGGGACTCCCCGCTGGACCTGCCGCCCAACCCGCAGGAGTGCCGCTCCCGGCGCTTCGACGAGGTGGTCGTGCCGCCCGGTCAGATCTTCGTGATGGGCGACCACCGGGAGGTCTCGCAGGACGCCAGGTGTCAGGGGCCGGTGCCGATCGACAACGTGGTGGGCCGCGCCTTCATGGTGGTCTGGCCGTCGTCGCGCTGGACCGCGTTGTCGGTGCCGCCGACCTTCGAGGACGTGGCCGGGCCCGTCACGGCCTCCTCGGGCGCGCCTCCGGTCCGACCCACCCCGCAGGGTGGCGTGCTGTTGATGCTGCCGGTGGCGGTGGCGCTGCGGGGTTCCCGCGCGTTCCGGACGGTGACGTCCGGCCCGGCAACGTAGGCTCCTTGGCGTGATTGACGAGCAGACCGACAAGCCGCGTAGCTCCTTCTGGAAGGAGCTGCCGATCCTGCTGGGTGTGGCGATCCTGGTCGCGGTGCTGGTCCGCGCCTTCGTGCTGCAGACCTTCTTCATCCCGTCCCCGTCCATGGAGAACACTCTCAAGATCGATGACCGGGTGCTGGTCAACAAACTGGTCTACGACTTCCGGTCACCGCACCGCGGCGAGGTGATCGTCTTCAAGGCGCCGACCGAGTGGAGCGGCAACCCCGACGGTGAGGACTTCATCAAGCGGGTGATCGGCGTGGGCGGCGACCACGTGGTCTGCTGCGACCCGCAGGAGCGGCTGATCATCAACGGCAGGTCGCTGGACGAGCCGTACATCTTCTCGATGGACGGGGTCCGCGACAAGCCGGCCGACCAGGAGTTCGACATCACCGTGCCGGAGGGCCGGCTGTGGGTGATGGGTGACCACCGTTCGGCCTCGGGCGACTCGTTGGAGCACTGGCAGCAGTCCGGGCAGAACATCACCGAGGCGACCATCCCCGAGGGGGAGGTCGTCGGGCGGGCGTTCACCGTCTTCTGGCCGGTCAGCCGGGCCACCTGGCTGACCGTCCCCGAGCAGTTCGAGGGCATCCCCAAGCCGTAGGACCGACAGGGGGCGTGGGCGAACCGCCTCCGGTCTGGCAGGCTGGGGCGGTGACCGTCTACACCCCTCGACGCGCCGCCCGCGTGCTGCTCGTCGACGCGGCCGGTCGGGTGCTGCTCTTCCACGGCTTCGACCCGGCCCGCCCCGGGCACCGCTACTGGTTCACCCCGGGCGGCGGGCTCGGCGCGCAGGAGTCACCGGCGGCGGGCGCCGCCCGGGAGCTGGCCGAGGAGACCGGGTTGCGGATCGACCCCGCCGAGCTGGGCGAGCCCGTCTGGTCCGACACGACCGAGTTCCCGTTCGACGGCAACTGGTACCGGCAGGAGCAGGACTTCTTCCTCCTGCGGGTGCCGGAGTGGCAGGTCGACACCGTCGGTTTCGACGACGTCGAGCAGCGCAGCATCGCCGGCCACCGCTGGTGGGTGCCCGCCGAGTTGGCCGCCAGCGGCGAGCGGTACTACCCACCCGAGCTGCCCGAACTGCTGGCCCGACTCCTGCCGCCGACCACCGAGGCCCGCCCCGAGGAGGCACCGTGCTGACCCCGCCGCGCACAGTCGTACGCCGCGAGGCCGGGCTGTACGCGCTGGAGCGGGCGCTGCAACGGCGTGGTTTCCGGCACGTGGCCGGTGCCGACGAGGCCGGTCGGGGCGCGTGCGCCGGCCCGCTGGTCGCCGCCGCCGCCGTGCTGCCGGAGGGGCGACGCGGCGAGATCGAGGGCCTGGCGGATTCCAAGCTGCTCACCCCGGCCAGCCGGGAACGGGTGTACGCGGAGGTCGTGGACCGCGCCCTGGCGTACGCCGTGGTGGTCATCCCGGCCGAGGAGGTCGACGCCCGGGGGTTGCACGTGTGCAACCTCGCCGCGATGCGTCGGGCGCTCGCCTCACTCACCACCCGCCCGGAGTACGTGCTGACCGACGGCTTCGGCGTGGACGGCCTGGGTGTGCCAGGGCTGGCGGTGTGGAAGGGGGACCGGGTCGCCGCGTGCGTGGCGGCGGCCAGCGTGCTGGCCAAGGTCACCCGGGACCGGATCATGGTGGAGCTGGACGGGGTGTTCCCGGCGTACGGGTTCGCCGAGCACAAGGGCTACATCACGCCGGAGCACAGCGCCGCCCTGCGGGAGCACGGGCCGTGCCGGGAGCACCGTTTCTCGTACGTCAATGTCGCGGTGGTCTCCGGCCGGGACGGCCGGCCGCCGCGCTCCCGCCGGCCCGCCGGCGCTGGGTCGGACGAGCCGATGGAGCGCTCCTGGGCGTCAGGGGGTACCGTCGGCGTGGCGTTGGGCGAGCAGCCTCGACCTCCGGCGCCGGTGGGGGAAGATGTGGTCATGGAAGGCGGAGTGCGATGAGCGCGGAAGATCTCGAGAAGTACGAGACCGAGATGGAGCTTCAGCTCTACCGGGAGTACCGCGACATCGTCCGCCAGTTCTCGTACGTGGTGGAGACGGAGCGTCGGTTCTACCTGGCCAACCAGGTCGACCTGCACGTGCGCAACTCCGACGGCGAGGTCTACTTCGAGGTCGAGATGCACGACGCCTGGGTGTGGGACATGTATCGTCCGGCCCGCTTCGTGAAGAACGTCCGGGTGATGACCTTCAAGGACGTCAACGTCGAGGAGTTGGAGAAGCCTGACATCTCGCTGCCCGCCGACTCCGGCTTCGGCGGCTGACCGCACCACCCGGCCGCACCACGGGCCCCCCACCCGTGGCGTGACCCGCCGGTCACTCGGCCGGCACCACGACCTCGACCCGCTGCACCAGGTTGTTGGCGAAACCACCCCGGTTCCACGGCTGCTCGACCGGCTGGGTCCGCCCGGACGCGTCGGTCGCCCGCGCGCCGAGCACGTACCGGCCCGGGGTGGCGGTCCACTCGTACCGCCACCGCCGCCAGGCGAAGTCCCCACCGTCCGACGGGTCCAGCTCGGCCGACGCCCAGCTCTCCCCACCGTCGGTGGTCACCTCGACGGCGGCCACCGGCGCGTGCCCCGACCAGGCCCGACCGTCCACCGTGCACGGACCGGGCCGCAGCACCCGTCGACGGGACATGAAGTCGGGGAAGCCGGGCGGGCGGACCAACGCGCGCGGCTCGATCCGGGTCACCGGCACCCCCGGGTCGTCGGCGTCGCGGCGCAGCCGGTACGCCACCGCGTTCTGGTAGCCCTCGAACGGCTCGGTCCGGACCTCCACCGAGTGCAGCCACTTCACGTGCGCCATGCCGTACCAGCCCGGCACGATCAACCGCAGCGGGGCGCCGTGCTGCGGCAGCAGGGGAGCGCCGTTCATCTCGTACGCCAGCAGCACCTCGTCGCGCAGCGCGTCGGCCACCGGCAGCGCCCGCTGGTAGTCCTGCTCGATCCCGCGCTCGACGCCGTGATCGGCGCCGGTGAAGACCACGTCGACCGCGTCCGGCCCGAGGCCCGCGTCGCGCAGCAGCGGCGCCAGCGGCGTACCCGTCCACTCGGCGTTGCCGACGGCCTCCACGAGCCACGGCTGGCTGACCGGCCGCGGGTGCAGCAGCGCACGGCCGTTGCCGGCGCACTCCAGCGTGACCTGGTGGGTGACCCGGGGGCGTTCGCGCAGCTCGGCCAGGCTGACGGTCAACGGCCGTTCGACGGCGCCGCCGACGGTCAGCGCGTGCGTGGCCGCGTCCACCTCCGGAATGTCGTAGTGGATCAGCAGGTAGTGCAGCCCGGCCGGGGTGACGTCGTACCGCAGCGCCTCCAGGGGAATGCCGTGGTTGCGGGCGGCCAGCTGCAACTCCTCCGCGCTGATCGCCTCGTCCGGCCCGGCGAGCCGCGACGGCCCGCTCACCTCGTCCAGGGTCGGCATCCGGTCATCGACACTGGTCATGCGGTGGCCTCCCTGGTCCGGACGGCGGCGGCACGCCGCACCGGCCCAGCCTAGGCCCTCGCCGTCGACGCGGGCACGGCCCGACGCTCGCAACGGCGGCCTGCGGCCGTGCGGCCGACGGGTTCAGTCGGTCAGGAAGCGGAACATCGTCACGCCCCGCGGCAGCGGCCGGGGCTCGCCGACGAGCCGGTGCACGCCGACGCCCACCCGGTCCGCCGGAGTGCTGACCGCGACCTGCGCGAAACCCTCCTGCGCGAACCAGTCACAGATGGTGGGCACCAGATCGGGCTCGCCCCGGTGCCGGGTCCAGATCACCGTGCCACCGCTCGCGCAGAGCGCGGCGCAGTGCCCGACGGTTGCCCGGATGTCGGGGTCCGACACGTTGCCGAACACCCCGCAGACCAGCACCAGGTGGGCCGGCACCAGATCGGCGTACGCGTCGGTCACCGCGGCGTCGCCCGCCACCACCTGGACCCCGGTCAACCCGGCCGCCCGGACGGCGTCCTCGGCCAGCGCGACGTTGCGCGGGTCCAGTTCGACGAGGCGGGCGGTCACGTCGTCCCGGCGGGGGTGCGCGGCGAGCACCGGGATGAGGTCCCGCCCCTGACCGGCGCAGGCGCTGACCACCCGCAGCGGCCCGGCCGGCGCCCGGTCCAGAGCCGCCCGGACCTGCTCCCGCACCTCGGCGAGGCGGGCGGCCAACGCCGAGCCCGGCCGGTCGTAGTCGTCGTGCCAGGAGAGCCAGTCCTTCGTCATCGGCACAGCTTAGGCAGCGTCCGCCGGCGGGGAGACATAGCAGATCATCGACGGCTCCGGGTGCTCGTCCACAGCACCCCCGGTTGTCCACAGCTCGCGGTGCGGGGTGGCGGAAGCTCCGGCCGTGGCCGGAGGCTGCCGTCATGCCACAGTCATCCGTCCGCCGCGCCGGCACCGTCCTGCTCTGCCTCGGGTTTTTACTGGCGCTGGCCGTACACCTCCGCGGGTTGACCGTGCTCGTGGCGGCTGTGCCGGGCCAATCGCCGTCGCGGGCGGTGCTGGCCTCCTCCTCGGTGAAGGTCGACCCGGGACGGTTCCGCTTGCCGCTCGACGGCCCGCCGGCCCCGGTACGCCGATTCGACCCGCCGCCCCGGCCATGGCTGGCCGGGCACCGGGGCGTCGACCTGGCCGCCCCGGCGGGCGCGGTGGTCCGCAGCGCCGGGCCGGGCACGGTGCTCTTCGCGGGCCTGGTGGCTGGCCGCCCGGTGGTCACCGTGGGCCACGCCGGCGGGCTGCGGACCACCCACGAGCCGGTACGACCGGCCGTCCGCGCCGGCCAGCCGGTCACCGCCGGTGCGCCGCTCGGGGAGCTGCTGCCGGGGCATCCGGGCTGCCCGGCCCGAGCGTGCCTGCACTGGGGGCTGCGCCGGGGCACGGAGTACCTGGACCCGCTGGCACTGCTCGGCCTCGGTCCCGTGCGACTGTTCCCCATCGGCGGGGCCGGGTCCGCCGGCACCGGCCCCGCCGACCGGCGCAGTCGGTCACCCACGCCGATCGTCGCGGTCAGTGCCGGGCTGACTGCCACCACGACGCGTTGGCGGCCGCGTGGGCCACCGGTTCGATGATCTCCCACACCTCGGCGATGAGCCCGTCGGTGACACGCAGGACGTCCACGACCACGATCTCCGGTCCCGCGTCGGGCAGCCGGCGCCGCGAGTGCACCACGACGTGGTCACCGTCGGCCAGCAGGTGCAGGATCTCGACCCGCATACCGGCGGTCGGGCCCAGTGCCGCGTGGACAGCGGCGAGCCACTCCGTCCTGGTCGACGTTGTCGAATCCGACCGGTGGTGGACGAAGTCCTCGCTCAGGAACGAGGCGAGCGTGTCGACGTCACCCGTCTCGACCAGCCCCGCGAGCGCATTGTGGACGATGGTTCTGTTCTCGGTGGTCATGGGCGCAAGTGTTTGCCCGGCCTGTCCGGTTGTCGATGAAATCGCACTTCATGGCGTCCGGCACGACGATGAGTACGCTCCTGATCATGCACACGGTCGGGCACCTCCTGCGGCAGTGGCGGCAGCGCCGAGGGCTCAGCCAACTCGACCTGGCGATCGCCGCGGATGTCTCCGCCCGGCACGTCAGCCTGGTCGAGACCGGCAGGTCCAGGCCGAGTCCGGACATGATCCTCCGGCTCGCCGACCAGCTCCACGTGCCGCTGCGTGACCGAAACCGGCTGTTGCTCGCCGGAGGGTTCGCGCCCCGGTACCCGGAGCGCCCCCTCGACGACACCGCCCTGTCGGCCGCCCTCGACGCGGTCCGCCGGGTCCTGCGGGCGCACGAGCCGTTCCCGGCGCTGGTCTTCGACCGCCGGTGGAACATCGTGTTGACCAACCGCGCGGTCGACCCGTTCTTCGCGCAGGTCGCCCCCGACCTGCTGCGGCCACCGGTGAACCTGATCCGGTTGGGCCTGGACCCGCGCGGGCTCGCCCCCCTGGTCGTCAACCTGGCCGACGTGCGTGCGGTGTTCCGCAGCCGGGTCTCCCGCCAGCTCGCCGTCGCCCCGGACGAGGAACTCACCGCGCTCTACGAGGAACTGCTGAACCCCCTGCCCGAGGACCCGACGGGTCAACGGGTCGACGCCGACGTGGTGATCCCGATGATCCTCCGGATCGGCGGTCGGGAGTTGCGGCTCTTCTCGACAATCACCACGTTCGGCACCCCGACCGACATCACCGTCGACGAGATCGCGATCGAGTCCTACTACCCGGCGGATGCGCAGAGCGCGGCCTACTTCACCCGGTAGCGGACCGTCAACGCTGGGCGAGCAGGGCCGGCAACCGCACGGCCAGCCGTTCGTACTCGTCGGCGGTGTTGTACACCTGACCGGCGAGCCGCAGCCATCCCCGGCCGTTCCAGCCGATCACGGCGACCTCGGCGGCGAGCCGCTCGCTGATCCGTGTCTGCAGGGCCCGGGCCGCCTCGATGGTGGTGGCGATGCCGGCGGGCAGCGGAATGAGACGCATGGACACCCCCGGTCCGCCGGGGTCGGGCAGTTGCGCGGGGGGCACCCCCAGCGCGTCCCCCACGACCCGCTGGCCGTACGCGGCGAGCGCGGCGTTGTGCCCCCGGACCCGGTCGACGCCGAGACTGCGCAGCGTGAACAGGCCGGCGGGGGCGGCCAACCAGGACGTGTAGTCCAGGGTGCCCTGCCATTCGACCCGGGCCGGGTAACCGGCGTCCTGCTCCCAGGAGACCACCAGCGGCTCGATCCGGTCCCGCCACCGCGGTGCCACCGCCAGTAGGGCCGTCCCCCGCGGGGCGAACCCCCACTTGTGCAGGTTGCCCGCCCAGAAGTCGGCGCCGATGCTGCTCACTGTCGTGGCGAGCATGCCCGGGGCGTGCGCGGCGTCCACCAGTACCGGCACACCGTGTTCGTGGGCCACGGCGACGATGGCGGCGGTCGGGAAGAGCCGGGCGGTGACCGAGGTCAGCTGGTCGATGACGAGCAGCCGTGTCCGTCCCGGGCGCAGGCCGGTCCGGATGGCCCGGACGATCTGCTCGTCGGTGTCGGCCAGGGGGATCGGCAGGATTCGGTTGACCGCCCCCGTCCGCCGGCATTCCCGCTGGATGGCCAGGTTCACCGCCCCGTACCCGTGGTCGGTGGTGAGCACCTCGTCGCCCGGTTTCAGGCCCACCGACTGGAGCACCACGGCGACGCCTGTGGTGGTGTTGCCGACCAGGGAACTGCCCTCGGGGTCGGCGCCCAGGAACCCGGCGAGGTGCCGGCGGGTGTGCGCGATCCGGTCGACGAGCCCCTGGGTGAAGAAGCGCAGCGGGTTGGCCTCCATCTCGTCGCGCAGCCGCTGCTGAGCCCGCTGCACGGCGATCGGCGCCGCACCGAACGCGCCGTGGTTGAGGTAGCTGACCGCCGGGTCCAGGGAGAAGAGCAGGCGGGCGCCCGGGATCGGCTCGGGAGGCTGCGGGACGCTCACCCGATGATCGTAACCGCCGGGCGTTCCACCCTCCGGCCCGTTGATCAGGCGCGCGGGTGCGCCTGCCGATAGGCGGCACGCAGCCGTTCCACCGAGACGTGCGTGTATATCTGCGTGCTGGCGAGCGACGAGTGGCCGAGCAGCTCCTGCACGGCGCGCAGGTCCGCGCCGCCCTCCAGCAGATGGGTGGCCGCGGAGTGGCGCAGCCCGTGCGGGCTGGTCCGGGGTAGACCAGCGGCCTCGGCGTACCCACCGACGACCGCACGCGCGGTCGTCGGGTTGAGCCGACCACCCCGCGCGCCGAGCAGCAGCGCACTGCCCGAGTGGGCGCCGACCAGCACCGGCCGGCCGCGGAGCAGCCACTCGTCCAGGGCCCGCTGCGCGGGCACCCCGTACGGCACCGAGCGTTCCCGCCCGCCCTTGCCGAACACCCGGACGACCCGCCGGCCGTGATCGACGTCCCCGACGTCCAGCCCGCAGGCCTCGCTGACCCGTACCCCTGTGGCGTAGAGCAGCTCCAACAGCACCCGATCGCGCAGCAGCACCGCCTCGGCCGCCGACCCGCTCGCCGCGTCAGCGGGCTTTGCGCCCGCGCCGTCGGCGGTCGCCTCCACCGTGGTCGCGCGCTCGGTGCCCGCCCCGCCGGCGGTCCCCGCCGTGGTGGTCGTGTCATCGGTGGTCGTCGGCGGCCGGGAGGGTGCCTCGACGAGGGCGGCGGCCTGGTCGGCGCGCAGGACGCTGGGCAGCTCCCGGTGGGCACGCGGGCTGGCCAGCGCCGCGCCCACATCGGCGGCGAGCAGGCCGGCGCGGTGCGCCCAGGCGCTGAACGCCCGCGCCGACGCGGCCCGCCGGGCCAGCGACGTACGGGCGGCGCCGGTGGTCCGCTGCCGGGCCAGCCAGCTGCGCAGCACCGACAGGTCCAGCTCGCCCAGCTCGACGCAGCCCATCCGGACGGCGTGGTCGAGCAGCGACACGACATCGGTGACGTACGCGCGGACGGTGTGCGCCGACCGGTTACGGACCCGGGAGAGGTGGTCGGCGAAGTCGTCGACCGCGTCGCGCAGCGCCGGCGGCAGCTCCTGGTGGGTGGCCCGGGTGCCTCGGACAGACCGGTTCATCGCGGGCGCGCCGATCGTGGCGGCGTGGATGCCCGCCGCGCGGCACGCGCACCCCGACTGACAGCTGGCACGGCACCAGCGTACGGCCGGGTGTCCCTCGCCGCCGGCACGCCGGTGTCACCTCGGCCTAACGGCGGTTCGAGCGCGTGATGAGGAATACGACCAGACCGCCGATGAGGACGGCGGACGTGACAAGACAGCACAGCGTGGCGATGTGCCACGGCTTGATCGCACCCATGACCGTGCACCGTACCGGTCCGTCCGCGCACCCGTCGCCCCGCTCAGGTGCCCTGCTTGGCCTTGGCGGGCGGGGCGAGGGCGTAGCCGTCCTCGCGTCGGACCACCATGGACAGCTGCTCCAGCAGCGACAGCTTGCGCAGCGCGGTCCGCACGTCGACGCCGGCGCGGCCGGCGAGTCTGTCCACGCCCATCGCGCCCCGGCGGGGGAGTGCCTCCAGCAGCGACCGGGCGTCGTCGTCCAGCGCGTCGGTCGGACGCTGGGGGCCTCGGGCCGGCGGGGCCAGGTCCGCGCCGATGCGGCCCACCTCCTCCAGCACGTGTGCCACGCCGGTGACCAGCCGTGCCTTGGGTTGCTCGCGGAGCAGTTCGTGCGCGCCGACCGACATGGCCGAGGTCACCGGCCCGGGCACCACCATGGCCACCCGGCCGGTGTAGATGGCCCGCCGCGCGGTCTGCGTCGCGCCGCTGCGCGCCGACGCCTCCACCACGACGGTGCCCAGCGTGCCCCCGGCGATCACCCGGTTGCGGATCAGGAACCGGGGCCGCAGCGGCTCGGCACCCGGTGGCCACTCGCTGACCAGCAAACCGGTGTCGGCGATCCGGTCGAAGAGCGCGGTGTTGCCCATCGGGTACGGCCGGTCCACGCCGCAGGCCAGCACCGCGACGGTCAACCCACCGGCGTTCAGGGCACCCCGGTGGGCGGCCGCGTCGATGCCGAAGGCTCCGCCGGACACCACGGTCCAGTCCCGCTCGGCCAACCCGTACCCCAACTCGGTGGCGACGTGCTGGCCGTAGCCGGTTGCCGCTCGCGCGCCGACCACTGCCACCGAACGCTCCAGCGCCTCGCCCAGCGGCCAGCCCCCGCGTACCCAGAAACAGAGCGGCGGCGCGGTCTCGCCGTCCACCCGGCGGGTCACGTCCGGAAGTCGCAGCTCGGCGAGCCCACCGACCCGGGTCGGCCACTCCTCGTCGTCGGGGGTGACCAGCCGCGCGCCGAGCCGTTCCGCCCGCTCCAGCGCCTCGGCGGCGACCGCTCGGGCGTCGCCGGTGGCCGACCGGGCCGCCACCGTGGCGTGCAGCCAGCCGTCGGGGCTGCCGCCGTCGAGCAGCAGATCCAGTGTCGCCGCCGGCCCGAACCGCTCGACCAGCCGGTGCACCACAGTGGTGCCCGGCTCGGCCAGCCAGGTCAGCGCCACCCGGGCCAGCCGGCTCTCCTCGTCGGCGCTCACGTCGCCTCCCCCGTCCGTAGTTGGGTCGCCTCGCGGACGTCGTCCAGATCCGGCCGGTCCCGACCGTCCAGATCCGCGATCGTCCACGCCATCCGGATCACCCGGTCGAAGCCGCGCGCCGACAGCGAGCCGGAGTCGAGCCGGCCCCGCAGTTCGGCGGTGACCCGGGCGGGCAGCCGCCACGGCGGCCGGCGCAGGTGCGGGCCGTCCACCTCGGCGTTGAGCCTCCGGCCCAGGCCAGCCCAACGGGTGGCCGCCGCCCGGCGGGCCGCCGCCACCCGCGCGGCCACCGTGGCCGACGACTCGGTGTCTGCGCCGGACGCCATCAGCTCCGCCGCCCGGACCGGCATCAGTCGCACCTGCACGTCGATCCGGTCGAGCAGCGGGCCGGAGAGCCGGCCGAGGTAGCGGCGGCGGACCAGCGGTGTGCATTCGCAGTGCGCGTCGCCGGACGGCTTCGCGCACGGGCACGGATTGGCCGCCAGCACCAGTTGGGTCCGGGCCGGGTACTCGGTGCCACCGCCGCTGCGGCTCAGCTGGATCCGGCCGTTCTCCAGTGGCTGACGCAGCGCCTCCAGCGCGCCCTTGCTGAACTCGGGGGCCTCGTCGAGGAAGAGCACCCCGCGATGGGCCAGCGACACCGCCCCGGGCCGGGCCAGACCCGAACCACCTCCGACCAGCGACGGAACCGTGGCCGTGTGGTGCGGTGCCTGGAACGGCGGACGGCGCAGCAGGTGGCCGCCCGGTGGCAGCAGCCCGGCCACCGAGTGCAGCGCGGTCACCTCCAGCGCCGCGTCGTCGTCCAGCTCCGGCAGGATCGACGGCAGTCGTTCGGCCAGCATCGTCTTGCCCGCCCCCGGCGGGCCGAGCAGCGCCACGTGGTGCCCGCCGGCGGCGGCGACCTCCAACGCGCGCCGTCCCAACTGCTGCCCGGCGACCTCGGCGAGATCCGGTCCGCCGGCGTCGGGTGTCGGAGTCGTCTCCGGTGGCTCGATCAGCGGAGTGCCGTCGCGGACGAAGGCAACGAGTCGGTGCAGGGTGTCGACCGCGCGCACGCGTACCCCGGGGATGACCGCGGCCTCGGCGGCGTTGCCGGCCGGCACGATCACCCGCCCGACGCCGGCGCGGGCCGCGGCGGCGACCATCGGGAGCACACCCCGCACCGGCCGAACCGTCCCGTCCAGTCCCAGCTCGCCGAGGATGACCACCCCCTCCAGCGGGAGCAGCGGCAGCTCACCAGAGCCACCCAGGAGCGCGGCGGCGATGGCCAGGTCGAAGGGCACTATGGGCCATACCTAAATGAAAGCGGGCCGGGCAGGAGTTGGCGCTCCTGTGCTCCCGACCCTTGATCGCCCCGGGAGGCGACCCATGCACAACCTACCGACCCCGCCTGTCTCCGAGCACCCCGCGTGGTGCGACAAGCAGGACTGCGAGCGCCGCGCCGAGCACCGCTCCCCGGCGATGAACGTCGACACGAACCGGCCCGAAGCGGCGATCGTCGACGTCGCGCTCACCCAAGCCCTGCACCCGCTCGCCGAGCCGGCCGTCAGCATGACCGTCATCGAGGGCCAGGCCGCGCAGCACATCGCCCTGTCCATCGGGCAGGCGCGGGTACTGCGGTACCGGCTGGCCAACCTGATCGACGCGGCGAAGGGCGGCCAGCGGTGACCCGGGCGCGCCGGGAGTACCTGCTCCGCGCTCTGCTGCGGATGGTGGCCTTGTACGGGGACGCCGAGCGTGCGTTCGCGCGGCTGCCGCTGGCCTCGTTGGATGGCCGCCGGGCTGGCCGTGCTGCCGCCCGCCGGTTCGCTGCCGTCGAGCGGATCGCCCGCGCCCTGGCCGCTGGTGGTGTGCGGTGAGCCGCGCCGTGAAGGAGGCGATGCTGGCCTCCCACGACCTGTCCAAGACTGAGCGCCTGGTCGTCATCGCCATCGCCGCCCACGCCAACAGCGATGGTGACGCGTGGCCGTCGGTGGCCACGATCGCCGACTACGTGGGCTGCTCGGCCCGGACTGTGCAACGGTGCCTCGTCAAGCTGGTCCAGCTGGGCCGCCTGGTGGTCGCGAAGGTCGCGCATGTCGCGACCCGGGTCTACCGGCTGGTGACCGGGCAGGCGGTGACACCGCCGGCTGCGGGGGTGACAGATTCGCCGGCCGGGGCGACAGATCCGGCGCCCGGGGGTGACACGCCTTGGGTGTCACCCGAAGTTGAAGATCATGGGAAGTTGAAGCGCGCTGGCGCGCGGGACTGGCGTCGCTGGATCCCGAAGAGCAAAACCCCCCCGGGCGGCCGGCCCGAGCGGCGGGGCGCGGCTCTGCCGGTCGCCGGCCGCAGCGGCCAGTGCCCCCGGCATCGGGGATGCCCGGCGGGGAACTGCGGTCCGTGCCGCAGCGAGGCGCTCGCTGGTGGTGTGCGGTGACCCGGGATCAGGCCGTCGTGTTCGTCCCCGCCGAGATCATCAACCCTGCCGAGTTCGCCCTGATCGCTGCGCCCTGCCTTGAGCGGGTGGAGGCGTGCGGGTACGTGTTCGCCGGCATCGTCCGCACATGGGACGCCGCGCAGGCGATGATGCTCGACGGGCGCGCCCACGTGCTGATCGTCGCCTCCATGTCCCATCTGCCGCGTGACCGCAGGCCACGGATTGAGGCGGTGACCGACCCGGTTGCCGTGACACCCGCCCTACCGGACCACGTGGTCCCGGCCGCCGTGACCGCGCAGAACCGCCGCCGGCCCCGGATCGTTCGGGGTGCCCGGTGAGCGGCCGCCGGTTCACCCGGCCGGCCAGGAGGTCCCTCGCCGCCCGGCGCGGCCTGCAGGCCCGCTGGTGGCAAACCCGGGACGGGATCACCCGTGAGCGGCCACCACGAGGCGACGCGTTCGAGGCGGGTTACGAGGCCGGCCAGGCCGATGAGGCGGAGCGCAGCGCAGAGCGGGACGAACAACTACAGCGGCTCGTCGAGGCGGTCGACGCGGCGGAGAACGGGGACCCGTCGCTGCTGGACGCGTTCGTCGACGGCGACCAGCCGGCCAGCGGCGACGACCTGCTCGACGTGGCCGACGCCGCTGGGATTACTCCGCTCGCGGACGTCGACGGCGGGCAGCTCGTCGACGACCTCACGCGGTGGCTACGCGAGCAGGACAGCGGCCGGTGACAGTCCGGCGCGGGGACCGGCTGGTCTGGGAGCACCCGGACTGGCCGGTCCCACTGCACATCGCAGTGGTGCGGGTGGCCCGGGACGGCACGTGGGCGGACATCGACGTGCGCATGTTGACGTCGCAGTGGTCGCGGCGGACACCGCTTCCGCTGCCGAGTGGATGCCGGCCCGACAACTCGACGGGCGAGTAGGGCTAGCCCCTCGGCCGTGGCCCGGACGGTCCGATCGGTCCCGGCGGCCCGCCCGGGCGCGGCTGAGCCTCTGCCACCTTCGATCCCGGGCGACAAGGACCAGGCCGCTCCGGGTGACGTTGACGCCGCGATTCACGATCGGGTCCCGCTACCTGCGGCGGTTGCGCCGCCGCGGCGCCGGATCCGCCGACGATCCGCCACCAGCCGGCAGCCCGCACGTCCTGCTCCAGTAGTCCAGGTGGGCGGAGCGCATCTGGGACGTCATCGCGTCCGGGTCGATCAACTGCCGGGCACGCTCGACGTTGACCGCCAGCTGCTCGCGGCCGGGTACGCGGCTGAGCCCCTCGGCGACCTGGGCGAGCTCGCCGGCAGCGGCGGCGGCACCGAACCGCTCAACAGCGGTGCGGACCAGGCCAGCGGCGGCGGTCTGCTCCTGCGGTGTGCCGGTGATCGCGTCAACGATGAGCGGCTGCCCCAGCTGCACGGCCAGGCCGAACACCGCATCGGCCGCGGCAACGTACTTCAGCGGGTCGACCGAGCGGACCCCGGTCACCACCGCGCCCGGGTAGGCCGGCGTCGACACCAGCGACACCGACACCAAACGCGCCTTCGTGCGCCGCACGTGCAGCAGGCCATCGGGGCGGCGGGTCACGATGTCCCCGGCCGGGTCCTCCATGAACCGGATCGACATGAAGTTGAGCATCTTCCGATGCACCCGGCCGGCCGCGTCCTGCGCCTCCGGCGTCTCATCGACCGACCACCGCGAGTACAGGCCGTCCGCCCGCTCAACCCAGTCGACGGCCACACCGACCGGCCACGGCGTCTCCGGCGCGTAGCCGGGCATGTCGCCGTGGAACACGTGCAGCGGCAACCTTGGGTCGTAGGTCAGCGAATCGCGGAACGCGCCCGGCGCCCACTCCTCGTAGAACGCCCCGCCGATCAGGGTCGGCTCGTTGTACGGGACTGCCTTGCCGGTCAGCTCGGTGAACAGGCCACCAGCCGCCGACGGCGTGGCCGTCAGCGTGGGGGCGGCGAACGCCCGCGTCAGGGTGCCCACCGGTCAGGCCGCCGGGATACCCGTGACCGTCTGCACCCCGGCAGCCGCACGCACCGCCAGGTACAGCGGCCGGGACACGCCGATCTCCACACCCAGCGTGTCCGGGGACAGCTGCGGGTCCCACTGCACCGGCTCACGCTCCAGCAGCACCGCACCCGGTGCCGTCACGATCGCCGTACCGGCCGGCGCGCCGATGCTGACCGCCACCAGCGGGCGCGGCACGTCGCTCTGCCAGCTGGTGCCGATCGCCCGCCGCACCCGCGGCAGGTTGACCGGGTTGACGATCACCAGCCCCGGCACCGCCCCATCGGCGACGCCTTCCGGGTTGTCGGCGAGGTGGTTGTTCATCGCCGCACCCGCCAGCGCCTCCGCCTGGTCCAGCGCCGCACCAAGCGTCGTCGCGTCCGCGCCCGCCACCCGCGTGCCGCCGGCCGCGGCGACCAGCTGCCCGCCGATGTAAATCTCAGCCGCCCGATCAGCCACATCGGTCAGCAGCTGGTCAAGCATCGCCTGCGCGGCCGGGTCAGCCCAGTCGATCACCTGCCGCGGCAGGATCGCGTAACACGCCGCCAGCTGCCGCGCCCGGGCCGCGCCGACGTCGCCGATCGTGACCGCCGCCCCCGCCGTCAGCGGAGTGCCCTCGGTGACCATCGCGCCGTTGACGTTGCCGGCAGCGACACCGGGCACGACCGGGGCGACACCACCAGCGGTGAAAGCCCGCTCCCCCGCAAAGGTGCGGATCAGCGGCAGCGCAGTGCCGATCCCGGTCCCACCAACGGCCTCCACCGGCCTCGGAACAAGGCCGGGGTTGTCGGTGGTCAACTGGACCGCGCGCAGCTGGTCGGCGGCCTGCCGGGCCTCGATCCGCTCCAACGCCGGCCGCACATCCTGCCCGCCGACCCCGCCCAGGTGCGGCACCTTCACCCGCGCCCAGTCCTGCGCCCGGGACCCGCCGATCACACCCGCCGCGACCCGCGCGAAGTCGGCCAGGTCCTGCGCCTGCTCCACCGCCTCCCGCGCACGAGAGGCCCGGATCGCGTCGCTGGCGCCGAAGTCCAGCGCACCCATGGCCAGGTTCCGCAGCTGCCCGAGATCGTTTGTCACCGCTTCAACTCCATCACGTCATCGAGGTGCACCACGGCTGGTCTCGATCGCACCCGCCCGGATTCCCGCCAACGTCGCAAGGTCCGGGCGGGTACGCCGCTCCGTTCGAGTGCCACGTCGATCGTGGCCCACGGGTCATCGGTGAAGCCAGAAAGTGGCCGCTGCTGGCCACTCAGCGCCCCCAGCACCGCCCGCACCACCTCCGCGCGATACCCCGGCAGCCCATCCCGCCGCCGGGCCGTACGCGCCGCCTCAGCCGCCTCAGCGGCGTGCCCAGTCCGCAGCACCCGCGCCAACTCCCGCCGCTCCCCATCGGACAGACCGGCAACGAACGCGGCCAACGCCTCGACGTTCACGACCCGCCCTTCCGCCGGGCCGCCTTCCGCTGCCGGTCACGCGCCCGCGCACGATCAAGGTTCCGCTGGCGGTACTCCGCGGACCTCACCCGGTCACAGGCGTGACAACGCGACATCCGGCCCGAACTGCGATCCTTCCGCGGCGGGAAGTCATCGACAGGCTTCACGATCCCGCAGCGAGCACAGCGTCTCACGTCGATGCCTCCTCGATCAGGGAGAGAGAAATGGACAGAGCGGGGTGTCCGCGGGGTGCCCCCAGGGCCAAAACGACCCCCGTTTTGGCCGGGCGATCATGGGCGGACACCCGGGGTACGTGTCCTTTTTTTGTTCGCTGGTCATGGCTTGCCGGCCAGGCTGGTGAGTCGTGTGATGGCGTCGGTGAGGTCGGCTCGTTCGACGTCGGTGAGTTGGTGTGTGTGGGCGTCGGTGAGGGTGTCTTCGGCGCGGCGTGTGGCCATGGCTACGGCGGCGATGGCGTGCCGGATTTGCGGGTCGTGGTTGAGGTAGGCGCGTTGTTTGGTCATGGTGTCTCCCGGATGCGCTGGTAGGTGGGGCACCAGTCGTCGTGATGGATGGCGATGCTGTGCAGGTTCGGTCCGTGGTGGTCGGCTCTGATTTCCTGGTAGGCGTCGCAGGTGCCGCAGCCGCCGGGGATGTGGGCGCCGTCGTGGGCGCGGATGAGCATCGAGGCGGGGTTGGTGCGGCGGGGCTTCAGCTTCTTCCGGTTGCTCATCGCTTCCCCCTGGTCGTTTGGTCCTGGTCCTGGTCCGGTCCTGCGTGGTCCTGTCGGCTGCGGAGTGGGACAGCTGGTGTGACCGGGTGTCTCCCGACCGCTTGCCGTCCCACCCGTCCCACCCCATCGGATGCCGCTGTGA
>NZ_VDFY01000067.1 GCF_006228125.1 Micromonospora orduensis
GGGGGTGGGTCCTCGGCGCGGAGCGGGCTCGGCGACCGATTGCGCCGGGCCAGCACCGTGCCGGGGGCGGTCACCGGCCGGCGACCGGGTCCGGTGCCGCCGCCGTGGCCGTCGCGCGGGCGGCTGCCCGCACCAGGGCCGGACCCCGGTAGATGAAGCCGGTGTAGAGCTGCACCAGGGCCGCCCCGGCGTCGAACATCCGCGCCGCGTCGTCCGGGTCCAGCACCCCGCCGACCCCGATGATCGGCAAGCGGCCACCGGTCTCGGAGTGCACGAACGCGACCACGTCGCGGGCCCGCGCGGTCAGTGGCCGGCCGGAGAGACCGCCGGCCTCGGCGCCCCGTTCGGCGTCCACCGTGGCCAGCCCGGCACGGGCCAGTGTGGTGTTGGTGGCGATCACCCCGGCCGCGCCCCGCTCCAGGCAGACCTCCAGCAGCTCGGCGATCGCCGCCTCGGTCAGATCAGGGGCGATCTTGACGAGCACCGGCTTCTCCCCCACCAGCGCGGCGAGCAGCGCATCCAGGTGCGCGCGGTCCTGGAGGGACCGCAGACCCGGGGTGTTCGGCGAGGAGACGTTGACCGCGAAGTAGTCGCCGTGGGCGCGCAACGCCCGGTACGAGGCGAGGTAGTCCTCGACCGCCTCATCCAGCGGGGTCACCTTGGACTTGCCCAGCGAAATGCCCAGCGGCACCCCGATCGGGCGCGGCAGCGCCGCCAGCCGGGCGGCCAGCGCGGCGGCGCCGGCGTTGTTGAAGCCCATCCGGTTGATCACCGCCTCGCTTTCCGGCAGCCGGAACAGCCGGGGCCGGGGATTGCCCGGTTGGGCGTGCGCGGTGACCGTCCCGACCTCGACGAAGCCGAAGCCGAGTGCCGGCCAGGCCGGCAGCGCGGCGCCGTCCTTGTCCATGCCGGCGGCCAACCCGACCGGGTTGGGAAACCGCACGCCGAACACCGTGCGCGGCGCCTGGACCGCGTAACGGGCCCGCAGGGCGGCGAGGGCCACCGGACGCCGGGACAGCGCGGTCAACCGCCGCAGTGTCCACTCGTGCGCGGTCTCGGCGTCCCCGCCACCCAGTCGGAACAACCCGGGTCGCACCACCTGCTCGAACAGGGTCACTGGGCGGCCCGGAGGGTGGCGTGCAGGTCCTGCAGGGGACGAACCTGCATGTCGCCGCGGATGCGCGCCTCAATGCCCATCACGGCCGCGGCGGCCCCGGGGACCGTGGTGATGCACGGAATGTCCGCGGTGACGGCCGCGCTGCGGATCTCGTAGCCGTCGGAGCGGGCACTGGCACCCGAGCCCTGCGGGGTGTTGATCACCAGCGCCACGTCGCCGCCGAGGATCAGCGACACCGCGTCGTCGCCCTCGCCGGCCTGGTAGTGCTTACGGATCTGCTCGCAGGCGATGCCGTGCCGGCGCAGCACCTCGGCCGTGCCGGCGGTCGCCACGATCTCGAAGCCCAGATCGGCCAGCCGCTTGATCGGGAAGATCATGCCGCGCTTGTCCCGGTTGGCCACCGAGACGAAGATCTTCCCGGCGGTCGGCAGCGACCCGTACGCGGCCGACTGGCTCTTGGCGAAGGCGTGCCCGAAGTTGGTGTCGATGCCCATCACCTCGCCTGTCGACTTCATCTCCGGCCCCAGCAGCGAGTCGATCCCCTTGCCCGCCCGGGTACGGAAGCGCTTGAACGGCAGCACCGCCTCCTTGACCGCGATCGGCGCGTCGGCGGGCATCGTCCCCCCGTCCCCGGTAGCCGGCAACAGACCCTCGGCGCGCAGCTCGGCGATGCTCGCGCCGAGCGCGATCCGGGCCGCCGCCTTGGCCAGCGGCACCGCCGTGGCCTTGGAGACGAACGGGACAGTCCGCGACGCACGCGGGTTGGCCTCCAGGACGTAGAGCACGTCGTCCTTGAGCGCGTACTGCACGTTGAGCAGCCCGCGGACACCGACGCCCCGGGCGATGGCCTCGGTGTAGCGGCGCACCTCGGCCAGGTGCGAGCCCGCGAGGGTGATCGGCGGCAGCGCGCAGGACGAGTCGCCGGAGTGGATGCCGGCCTCCTCGATGTGCTCCATCACGCCGCCGATGTAGACCTCGCCGTCGGCGTCGCACAGCGCGTCCACGTCGATCTCGATGGCGTCGTCGAGGAACCGGTCCACGAGCACCGGGTGGTCCGGGGAGATGTCGGTGGCCCGCCCAATGTAGTCGCGCAGCGTCGGGTCGTCGTAGACGATCTCCATGCCCCGCCCGCCCAGCACGTACGACGGCCGGACCAGAACCGGGTAGCCGATCTCGTCGGCGATCGCCTTGGCCTCGTCGTACGACGTGGCCATGCCGTGCGCCGGAGCGCGCAGCCCGGCCCGGGCCAGCACCGCGCCGAACGCGCCCCGCTCCTCGGCGAGGTGGATCGACTCCGGGGAGGTGCCGACCACCGGTACGCCGGCGTTCTTGAGCCGCTGCGCCAACCCCAGCGGGGTCTGCCCGCCGAGCTGCACGACCACCCCGACCACGCCCGGACCGCCGGCCGCCCGGCCGGACGAGTCCTCCGCGTGCCAGGCCTCCAGCACGTCCTCGAAGGTCAGCGGCTCGAAGTAGAGCCGGTCGGCGGTGTCGTAGTCGGTGGAGACCGTCTCCGGGTTGCAGTTGACCATCACGGTCTCGTAGCCGGCCGCCCGCAGCGCCTGCACCGCGTGCACACAGGAGTAGTCGAACTCGATGCCCTGGCCGATCCGGTTCGGCCCGGAGCCCAGGATCAGCACCTTCGGCCGGTCCGACGGCACGACTTCGGTCTCCGAGTCGTACGACGAGTAGTGGTACGGGGTGGTCGCCTCGAACTCGGCCGCGCAGGTGTCCACCGTCTTGTAGACCGGGCGTACGTCGAGGCGGTGTCGCAGGGTGCGGACGCCGTCCTCGGCGGCCAGCTCCGGGCGCAGCGCGGCGAGCTGCCGGTCGGACAGGCCGGCCCGCTTGGCCCGGCGCAGCAGGTCGACGTCGAGCACCGGGGCGTCCACGATCTCGGTGCGCAGCTCGATCAGCGCGACGATCTGATCCAGGAACCAGGCGTCGATCCCGCCGGACGCCTCGGCGACCTCGGCGATCGACGCGCCGAGGCGCAGCGCCCGCTCGACGGTGTAGAGCCGGCCGTCGTGCGGGATGCGCAGCGCGGCGAGGGTGTCCGCGAGCGTGACGCCCGCCGGGTCCGGCACGGTCCAGAAACCGGCCGACTTCGTCTCCATCGAGCGCATCGCCTTGTTCAGCGCCTCGGTGAAGTTACGCCCGAGGCTCATGGCCTCGCCCACCGACTTCATCGTGGTGGTCAGCTCCGGGTCCGCTCCGGGGAACTTCTCGAACGCGAACCGGGGGATCTTCACGACCACGTAGTCGAGGGTCGGCTCGAACGCCGCCGGGGTCTTCAACGTGATGTCGTTGGGGATCTCGTCGAGGGTGTAGCCGATGGCCAGCTTGGCGGCGATCTTCGCGATCGGGAAGCCGGTCGCCTTGGAGGCCAGTGCCGAGGAGCGCGACACCCGGGGGTTCATCTCGATCACGACGATCCGGCCGTCGACCGGGTTGACCGCGAACTGGATGTTGCAGCCGCCGGTGTCCACGCCGACCTCGCGCAGCACGGCGATGCCCAGGTCACGCAGGCGCTGGTACTCCCGGTCGGTGAGCGTCATGGCGGGGGCCACGGTGACGCTGTCGCCGGTGTGCACGCCCATCGGGTCGATGTTCTCGATCGAGCAGACCACCACGACGTTGTCGTGCCGGTCGCGCATCAGCTCGAGCTCGTACTCCTTCCAGCCGAGCACGCTCTCCTCGATGAGGACCTCGTGCACCGGGCTGGCGGACAGGCCGTCACCGGCGATGCGGGCCAGGTCCTCCGGGGTGTGCGCCATGCCGGAGCCCAGCCCGCCCATGGTGAACGACGGCCGGATCACCACCGGCAGGCCCAGCTCGGCGACGGTGGCCTCGACCTCCTCCATCGAGTGGCACACCCGGGAGCGGGGCACCAGGCCGGTCGGGTCGTCGACACCCAGGCGGACCCCGGCCTTCGCCACGATGTCCTTGAACAGCTGGCGGTCCTCGCCCCGGTTGATGGCGTCGATGTTCGCGCCGATCAGCTCGACGCCGTACTTCTCCAGGACGCCGCCCTCGTGCAGGGCGACGGCCGTGTTCAGCGCGGTCTGCCCGCCGAGGGTCGCGAGGATCGCGTCCGGGCGCTCCTTGGCGATGACCAGCTCCACGAACTCCGGGGTGATCGGCTCGACGTAGGTGGCGTCGGCGAACTCCGGATCCGTCATGATCGTCGCCGGGTTGGAGTTGACCAGGCTGACCCGGATCCCCTCGCTGCGCAGCACCCGGCAGGCCTGGGTGCCGGAGTAGTCGAACTCGCAGGCCTGCCCGATGACGATCGGCCCGGAGCCGATCACGAGGATGTGCTTGAGATCGGTCCGCTTAGGCATTGCTGCGCCCCCTGCTGCTGTGGGTCCGGCCGTCGCTCTGCTGCCCGTCGGGGGCGCCAGCGCCCTCGATCAACTCGGCGAACCGGTCGAAGAGGTAGTCCGCGTCGTGCGGGCCGGCCGCCGCCTCCGGGTGGTACTGCACGGTGAACGCGGGCACGTCAACGGCCCGCAGCCCCTCGACCACGTTGTCATTGAGGCAGACGTGGGACACCCGCACGCCACCGAACTCGGTGTCGATCACCTGGTCGGGGACGACCGCGCCGGACCCCGCGCCGGGCACCTGCACCGCGAAGCCGTGGTTGTGGCTGGTCACCTCGACCTTGCCGGTGGCCCGGTCGAGCACCGGCTGGTTGATGCCCCGGTGGCCGTAGCCGAGCTTGTAGGTGCCGAAGCCCAGCGCCCGGCCGAGGATCTGGCTGCCGAAGCAGATGCCGAACAGCGGGATCCGCCGGGTCAGCACCTCCCGGGCCAGCGCCACCGGCCCGTCGGCGGTCCCCGGGTCACCCGGACCGGGCGAGAAGAAGACCGCGTCCGCGCCGGTGGCGAGCAGGTCGTCGATGCTCGACCCGGCCGGCAGGACATGGGTGGTCACCCCGCGCGCGGCGAGCCGGCGCGGCACGTTGCGCTTGATGCCCAGGTCGAGCGCCGCCACGGTGAACCGGTGCTCGCCGAGGGCCTCGACGACGTACGGCTGGGCGGTGGTCACCTCGGCGGACAGGTCCGCGCCGACCATCTGCGGTGCCTGACGGACCCGGGCCAGCAGGCTCTGCGGGTCGGTGTCCACACTGGAGATGCCGACCCGCATGGCGCCCCGCTCGCGCAGGTGCCGGGTCAGCGCCCGGGTGTCCACCCCACTGATGCCGACCACGCCCTCGGTGGCGAGCCGGTCCTCCAGGGAGCCGGTGGCCCGCCAGTTCGAGCCGATCCGGGCCGGGTCCCGGACGACGTAACCCGCCACCCAGATCCGGCCGGACTCGTCGTCCTCGCCGTTGACGCCTGTGTTGCCGATGTGCGGCGCGGTCTGCACCACCACCTGCCGGTGGTAGGACGGATCGGTCAGCGTCTCCTGGTATCCGGTCATGCCGGTGTTGAAGACCGCCTCGCCGAAGGTCTCACCGACGCTGCCGTACGCCTCACCGGGGAACGTGCGCCCGTCCTCGAGGACGAGGATCGCGGAACGTCTGCGGGTCACTTGACTGCCTTTCCGTCCAGGACCGTCGGCTCGCCGCGCAGGAAGGTCGCCACGATGCGACCTGGCAGCGTCATGCGGGCGTACGGGGTGTTGCGACTGCGACTGGCCAGCTCCGCCGGCTCGATGGTGCGGCGGGCGGCCGGGTCGATCAGGGTCAGGTTGGCCGGCACACCGGGTGCCGGGTCGACGCCGTGCCCGGTGAGCCCGGCGATCCGGGCGGGGGTACGCGACATCCGCTCGGCGATCAGGTCCCACTCGGGGCCGAGCACGTCCAGCGCGATGGAGAGGGCCGTCTCCAGACCGAGCATCCCCGGGCGGGCGTACGCCCACTCGCACTCCTTGTCCTCCACGGCGTGCGGGGCGTGGTCGGTGGCGATGACGTCGATCACGCCGTCGGCGAGCGCGGCGCGCAGCGCGGCGATGTCCGCGGCCGTCCGCAGCGGCGGGTTGACCTTGAAGACGGGGTCGTACGTCTGCGCGCGCTCGTCGGTGAGCAGCAGGTGGTGCGGGGTCACCTCGGCGGTGACGCGTACGCCACGGGCCTTGGCCTGGCGCAGCACCTCGACGCTGCCGGCGGTGGAGACGTGGCAGACGTGCAGTCGGCTGCCCACGTGCTCGGCGAGCAGCACGTCCCGGGCGATGATCGCCTCCTCGGCGACGGCCGGCCAGCCGATCAGCCCGAGCCGGGTGGAGACCTCACCCTCGTGCATCTGGGCGCCCTCGGTGAGCCGGGGCTCCTCGGCGTGCTGGGCGATGATCCCGTCGAACGCCTTGACGTACTCCAGGGCGCGGCGCATCAGCTTCGGGTCGGCGACGCAGTGCCCGTCGTCGGAGAAGATCCGCACCCGGGCCGCGGAGTCGGCCATCGCGCCGAGCTCGGCGAGGCGCTCGCCGGCCAGCCCGACGGTGACCGCGCCGATCGGCTGCACGTCCACCAGTCCGGCCTCGCGGCCGAGCCGCCAGACCTGCTCGACCACGCCCGCGGTGTCGGCGACCGGCGAGGTGTTCGCCATCGCGCAGACCGCCGTGTAGCCGCCCAGCGCCGCCGCGCGGGATCCGGATTCGACGGTCTCGGCGTCCTCGCGGCCGGGCTCGCGCAGGTGGGTGTGCAGGTCGACGAGGCCGGGCAGGGCGACCAGCCCGGTGCCGTCGACGACTGTGGCGTCCGACGCGGACAGGTCGGGGCCGACCTCGGCGACGACGCCGTCGCGGATCAGCAGGTCGGTCGGCGCGGCGCCGACGACGCTCACGTTGGCGATCAGGTACGCGGTCACCTGTTGTTCCCTCCGAGCAGCAGGTACAGAACAGCCATCCGCACGGAGACCCCGTTGGTGACCTGTTCGACGATTGTGGATCGGGGTGAGTCGGCCACCTCGGGGGTGATCTCCATCCCGCGGTTCATCGGGCCGGGGTGCATGACGATCGCGTGCTCGGGCAGCCGGCGCATGCGCGGGCCGTCCAGGCCGTAGCGGCGGGCGTACTCGCGCGCGGAGGGGAAGTAGGAGTCGTTCATCCGTTCCCGCTGGACCCGCAGCATCATCACCACGTCGACGTTCGGCAGCACCGAGTCGAGGTCGTAGGAGACGTCGGTGCCGGGGGCGAGCGCCGCCGCGATGTCCACCGGGATGAGGGTGGGCGGGCCGACCAGGGTGACCTTGGCGCCGAGGGTGGACAGCAGCAGGACGTTGGAGCGGGCCACCCGGGAGTGCAGCACGTCGCCGACGACCGCGACCGACAGGCCGGCCAGTCGGCCCAGCCGGGCCCGCATGGTGTACGCGTCGAGCAGCGCCTGGGTGGGGTGCTCGTGAGTGCCGTCGCCGGCGTTGACCACCGACCCGTCCACCCAGTTCGCGAGGCGGTGCGGCGCTCCGGAGGCCGGGTGCCGGACGACCACCGCGTCGGCGCCCATGGCCTGCAGGGTCAGCGCGGTGTCCTTCAGGCTCTCGCCCTTGGTGACGCTTGACCCCTTCGCGGAAAAGTTGATCACATCGGCGCTGAGTCGCTTCGCCGCAGCCTCGAAGGAGATCCGGGTACGGGTCGAGTCCTCGTAGAAGAGGTTCACCACCGTACGGCCGCGCAGTGCGGGCAGCTTCTTGATCTCCCGGCCGGCCACCGTGGCCATCTCGGCGGCGGTGTCCAGGATCTCGGTGGCGGTGTCGGCGTCCAGGTCGGCGCCGGAGAGCAGGTGCCTGATCATGAGGTGGTACCCCCGTACAACTTGACCTCGTCCGTCCCGTCGGTCTCGACGAGCGTCACCTTCACGCTCTCGGCGAGCGAGGTCGGAATGTTCTTGCCGACGTAGTCGGCGCGGATCGGCAGCTCCCGGTGCCCGCGGTCGACCAGGACGGCGAGCTGTACGGACGCCGGGCGACCGACGTCGTTGAGCGCGTCGAGCGCGGCCCGGACGGTGCGGCCGGAGAAGAGGACGTCGTCGACGAGGATGACCCGCTTGCCGTCGATGCCCCCGCTGGGCACCTGGGTCGGGCCGACCGCGCGGGTGGCGTGGCGACGCAGGTCGTCGCGGTAGAGGGTGATGTCGAGCACACCGACCGGGACGGCGACGTCCTCGAAGGTGCTGATCCGGGAGGCGAGCCGCCGCGCGAGGGGTGCGCCCCGGGTGGGAATCCCCAGCAGCACGGTGTCGGCGGCGCCCTGGGTCTTCTCCAGGATCTGGTGGGCGATGCGGTCGACCACGCGTTGCACGTCGGCGCTGGCGAGGATCACCTTCACCGAGGGTTGTCGCGGTGGTGACGAGCGGGCAGCCGGTGGGTACGCCACGGCGGACCTCCTTCCCCGCCTCACGGGACGGGTCGTTAAAGGATGTCGGGCACCTCCGGCCGGACCGCGGGAGCGGACCTGGGCCGGGGCTTCACGCCACGTTACCAGTGGTCACCGGGCCGATGGTCGGCGGCCACTGACCACCGGATCAGGTCGACGAAATGGGGATAACTCCCCCGGTGCTCCCCAACGGTAAGGTCACGACCACTTGACCAGGTGTCGCAATCCCCGTACCGTCACGCTCCGTAGCGATCGACGGGAGAACCCCGAGCAGCACTGGGAGTGTCCGAATGCCCTCTGAATACGCCAAGTCTCTGGGCGCCCGCCTGCGCTCCATCCGCCAGCAGCAGGGTCTGTCCCTGCAGGGCGTGGAGGAGAAGTCGAACGGGCGGTGGAAGGCCGTGGTGGTCGGCTCGTACGAGCGCGGCGACCGGGCCGTGACGGTGTCCCGTCTGGCCGAGCTGGCCGAGTTCTACCGTGTCCCCGTCTCGGAGCTGCTGCCCGACGGCAGTGGTGTCCGTCACGAGCCCACCAGCAAGATCGTCCTGGACCTGGAGCGGCTCTACGACGAGGCCTCCGAGGACCTGGCCTACGTGGCCCGCTACGCCCGCGCGATCCAGCAGCAGCGCGGTGACTACAACGGTCGGGTGCTCTCCATCCGCGCCGACGACCTGCGGGCGCTCGCGATCGTCTACGACGCCTCGCCGTCGGGTCTGATCGAGCGGCTCACCGAGCACGGCGTGCTGGTGGCCGACCCCCGGGCGTTCTTCGCCTCCTGAGCTGTCGCTTCACCCGAAAGGGCCCGTGCCGGACGGCACGGGCCCTTTCGGTGCTGCGATTGCGTGACCTCAGCGGGTGGCGTACTCGGCGATCCGGCCGAGCACCCCGTTGAGGAAGCGCGGCGAGTCGTCTGTCGACATCTGCCGGGCCAGCTCCACGGCCTCGCTGATCGCCACCGCGTCGTCGATCTCGTCGACGTAGAGCAGCTCGTACACGGCGATCCGGGCCAGGTTGCGGTCGACGACAGGCATCCGCTCCAGGGTCCACCCCTCGGCGTAGCTGGCGATCAGTTCGTCGATCCGGTTGAGGTGCTCGGCGACACCCTCGACCAGGCCGACGGCGTAGCCGAGGTGCTCCGGTCGGGGCTGCTCGATCCGCTGCACGTAACCGGCCAGCACCTCCACCGGAGGCTTGTCCCGCAGGTCGGCCTCGTAGAGGACATCCAGCGCCCGCTTGCGCGCCTTGCGGCGCGCCGGCATCTGCTGCTTGGAACCCTCGGCCATCAGGCGCGGCCGAGGTAACGGCCGTCGCGGGTGTCGACCTTGATCTTCTCGCCGGTGGTGATGAACAGCGGAACCGGCACGGTGGCACCGGTCTCCACGGTCGCCGGCTTGGTGCCGCCGGTCGAGCGGTCGCCCTGAAGGCCGGGCTCGGTGTAGGTGACCTCCAGCACGACGCTGGTGGGCAGCTCGATGTAGAGCGGCACACCCTCGTGCTGGGCGACGGTCGCCTCCGCCTCGGGCAGCAGGTAGTTGGCTGCCTCACCGACGGTGCCGCCAGGAACGGTGATCTGGTCGAAGGTCTCCAGATCCATGAAGACGAAGTCCTCGCCGTCGGCGTACAGGTACTGCATCGTGCGCTTGTCCACGGTCGCGGTCTCGACCTTGGTGCCCGCGTTGAAGGTCTTGTCGACCACCTTGCCGGACAGCACGTTCTTCAGCGTGGTGCGCACGAAGGCACCACCCTTACCGGGCTTGACGTGCTGGAACTCGACGACGGCCCAGAGCTCGCCGTCAAGGTTGAGTACCAGGCCGTTTTTGAGGTCGTTGGTGGAGGCCATTTCCTGCCTTGATCATCAATTGGCGGACAGACCCTACGAGTCTACTAGCTGCGTCGAATCGGCCCGCCCCCCGCTCGGGGCGGCCCTTCAGCGGGCTGCCAGATGACGCAGCGCGAGACGATAACCGTCAATGCCGAGACCGCAGATCACCCCTGTCGCCACCGCGGAGACCACCGAATGGTGCCGGAACTCCTCGCGGGCGTGGATGTTGGACAGGTGCACCTCCACCAGCGGCCCGCGCAGCATGGCGCAGGCGTCCCGCACCGCGTACGAGTAGTGCGACCAGGCGGCCGGGTTCAGCACCACCGCGGCTTCCTCGTCGGCCGCGGCGTGCAGCCAGCCGAGCAGTTCGTGTTCGGCGTCGGTCTGCCGGACCGTCACGTCCAACCCCAACTCCCGGCCGGTGTCCTCGCAGAGCGCCACGAGATCGGCGTAGCTGGTCGAGCCGTACACCGCCGGCTCCCGGGTGCCCAGCCGGCCCAGGTTCGGCCCGTTCAGCACGTAAACCCTCACGCCGCCACCACCTCCCGGTAGGCGGCCTCCAGCAGCGCGTCGTCCGGGCCCTGGAGCATCGCCGGGCGGGCCAGCCCGTCCAGCACCACGAACCGCAGCTGGCTGCCCCGGGCCTTCTTGTCCACCCGCATGACGGCCAGCAGTCGCTCCCAGGCGTCGGCCGGGTAGCTCACCGGCAGACCGAGCGCGGTCAGCGTGTCGCGGTGCCGGTCGGCGGTCGGCGCGTCGAGCCGGCCGGCGAGCCGGGCCAGCGCGGCGGCGTACACCAGGCCGACGGAGACGGCGTGGCCGTGCCGCCAGCGGTAGCCCTCGTTCTGCTCGATGGCGTGCGCGAGGGTGTGCCCGTAGTTGAGCACCTCCCGCAGGCCCGACTCGCGCAGGTCACCGGCGACCACGTCGGCCTTGACCCGGATCGCCCGCTCGATCAGCTCCCGGCTCACCGGCCCCCGCGGGTCGGTGGCGGCCGCCGGGTCACCCTCGATCAGGTCCAGGATCACCGGGTCGGCGATGAACCCGCACTTGACCACCTCGGCGAGCCCGGCCGTCAGGTCGACCGCGGGCAGGCTGTCCAGGGTGGCCAGGTCGGCCAGCACCCCGACCGGCGGGTGGAACGCGCCGACCAGGTTCTTGCCGGCGGCCGTGTTGATGCCCGTCTTGCCACCCACGGCCGCGTCCACCATGCCCAGCAGCGAGGTGGCGACCGGCACCCAGCGCACGCCGCGCAGCCAGCAGGCCGCGACGAAACCGGCCAGGTCGGTCACCGCGCCGCCGCCCACGCCGACCACCGCGTCGGTACGGGTGAAGCCCGCCGCACCGAGCCGGTCCCAGCAGGTGGCGGCCACGTCGATCTGCTTGCCCGACTCGGCGTCGGGCACCTCGATCGGCAGCGGCTCGACGCCGGCCGCGCGCAGCCGCGCGCCGAGCGCGTCCGCCAGAGCCTTGAGCGGGGGCGCGTGCAGCACCGCCGCCCGACCCGCGCCGGGCAGCAGGCCGGGCAGCGCGCCCAGCAGGTCGCGTCCCACCAGCACGTCGTACGGCCGTTCGCCGCCGACCGGGATCCGGGTCACCTCGTCCATCGCCGGCAGCCTAGTCCAGCGCCCGGCCCCGGCGCGGCGACTGTCCAATCCGTGATCGGACGGAATGTTTGTCCGGCCGCCAACCGGGTAGGGCGGCCACATGAGCACCAGAACATCGCACCTGGCGCGATCGGAGAACGGGACGAGCATCCGGCTCCCCGCCACGATCCTCGGCATCGGGCTGGGCGGCTTCGTCGACGGCATCTTCCTGCACCAGGTCTTTCAGTGGCACCACATGCTCAGCAGCACCAACGCTGACCACGTGGGGATCAAGGACTACCCGGTCGACACGGTGCCGGGGCTGCAGATGAACACCGTGTGGGATGGCCTCTTCCACGTGGTCACCTGGGTTGCGGTGCTGACCGGGCTCGCCCTGCTCTACGCCCGGGTCACCCACTCCCGGGGCCGGCTCTGGCGCTCGCCGATGCTCTGGGGCTGGGTCCTGGTCGGATGGGGGCTGTTCAACCTGGTCGAGGGGATCATCGATCACCATCTGCTCGGTATCCACCACGTCCGCACCGGCCCGCACCAGACCTGGTGGGACCTCGGCTTCCTTGCCCTCGGCGTGGTCCTGATCGCGATCGGCTGGGCAATTCAGCGCAGGGCCGACGCCGTCGACCTCTGCGCGCCGGAGCGCCGGTGAGTCTCGCCCACGCCAGGCACGCCGCCGGCGGATTCCCGGCGACCGCGTTGGTTCCGGTGGCACTGTTCTGGGCCTACCTGGCCGCGGCGTTGCGGTTACGGGACCCCGGCGGGCCGGGCTGGGCGCACGGACGGACGGCGAGTTTCGGGCTGGGCACGTTGCTGGTGGCGGCCGGCCTGCTCTGGCCCGCCGGCGACTTCGTCGGGCACATGTGGCAGCACCTGCTGATCGGTATGTTCGCGCCGCTGGCACTGGTCCTCGGCGCGCCGGTCACGCTGGTGCTGCGCACCCTGGACCGGCGCGCCGGGCGCACCCTGGTCCACCTGCTCCGGCACCCGGTCGCGCGCGTGCTCGGCCACCCGGCGACCGGTCTGCTGCTCACCGCGGGCGGCCTGTGGCTGCTCTACCTGACCCCGCTCTACCGGGCGGCGCTGGACGATCCGCTCCTGCACACGCTGGTGCAGGCACACTTCCTGCTCAGTGGCTACCTCTTCGCCTGGTCGATCGCCGGGCCGGACCCGGGCCCCCACCGCCCCCGGGTGCCGGTCCGGCTGCTGGTGCTCGGGGTCGGGGTCGCCGCGCACGCCACGATCGCCCAGCTGCTCTACGCCGGCGTCCTCGTCGACGTACCGGCCACCGGCGCGGAGCTGCGGGCCGGCGCCACGCTCATGTACTACCTCGGCGACCTGGCCGAGATCGCCCTCGCGCTCGCCCTGCTCGCCACCTGGCGACCGGAGCCGGCCACCCGGCGCCGCCCGGCCGCCCGGCCCGCGCCGGTCAGGGCTTGAGCAGCGCGGCGATCTCGGCTGCCAGCTCCTTCGGGGTGCGCCCGTCGGTGACCACGGTCGCGGTCGCCACCTGGGCGTAGAGCGGGCGGCGCTGGTCCAGCAGGTGCTTGAGGGTGGTCGATCGTCGGCAGTCTAGTCCAGCGGGCGGCGCGGCGACGGCGTCTGCCCACCTGCTGGCCGAGCGGCCCACTCCGCCAGCAGGCGCGCGTGCTCGGCCACGGCGGCGCGCAGCGCGTCCGGTTGTCGCACGGTGAAGGGACAACCCAGCCCGGCGAGCAGCGCCGCCATACCGGGCAGGCTCTCCGCCCGGGCTCGCAGCAGCACGCCGTCGGTGGTGGCGGTCAACTCGGCCACGCTGGGCGGGATGCGGCGCTGGGCGCCGACCAGGTCGGTCTCCAGCAGCACCTCCACCTCGTGCGTGTACGGCACGCCGGCCAGGGACCGGGTCACCCAGGCCACCGCCTCGAAGCCGTCCGGCACGGTGAACGTCGCCGCGCCGGGTGCCACAGCGTCGATCCGGTCCAGTCGGAAGGTGCGGACCTCCCCCCGCCGGTGGTCGTGGCCGGTGACATACCATCGGCCGGAGTGGAAGACCAGCCCGTACGGGTCGAGCTCCCGGTGCGACTGCTCGCCCCGCCAGGAGCGGTAGTCCAGCGCCACCCGCCGCCGGTGCCGGGCCGCCGAGGCCAGGGTGAGCAGGGTGCCCGACGTCGGGCCGCGCTCCGGCTCCCGGCGACGCAGGGTGAAGCCGAGGTGTTCCTGTACGGCGGCAAGCCGGTCGGCGAGCGCCGCCGGGAGCACCCGGCGGATCTTTGCCAGCGCGGTCGCGGTGGCCGGCTGTTCAGTCGAGAGGCCGACCTGTTCGGCGACGACCAGGCCGAGCAGCACGGCCACCGCCTCGTCGTCGGTGAGCATCAGCGGCGGCAACTTGAACCCGGGGTGCAGCCGGTAGCCGCCGTAGCGGCCCCGGTCGGCGGTGACCGGGACGCCCAACTCGACCAACGTGGTCGCGTAACGACGCACGGTCCGCTCGTCCACTCCGAGGTGACCGGCGAGTTCGGCGGCCGTCGACCGGTGCCGGGTCTGCAGCAGTTCGAGTAGGGCCAGCACCCGGCCGGCTGGATGTGACACAGACCACTCCTTTCAACCGGGCGGATTCTGTCCGCATTCGATCGTACGGTCGGTCGGTAACCGAGAGAAGGAGCAACAAATGGCGACATTCGTGCTGGTACCGGGGTTCTGGCTGGGCGCCTGGGCGTGGCGGGACGTGACCGCCGCGCTGCGGTCGCTGGGGCACGACGTCTATCCGATGACACTGACCGGGGTGGCCGAGCGCGACCACCTCGCCGGGCCGGAGGTCGGCCTGGACACGCACACCACCGACATCGTGCGGCTGATCGAGGTCGAGGACCTGTGGGAGGTGCTGCTGGTGGGGCACTCCGGCGGCGGCATGCCGGTCGCCCAAGCGGCGGACCGCATTCCGGACCGGATCGCCCGGGTGGTGTATGTGGAGAGCGGGCCGCTGCCGGACGGCTTCGGGCAGTTCGACACCGTGCCGCCGGAGGAGCAGGCACGCCTTCGTGCCGCGATCGGCGACGGCCATCTGCTGCCGCCTCCGGCCTTCGACCCGGCCGCCGATCCGACCAACCTGGCTGGCCTGGACGAGCCGATGCTGGCGCTGCTCCGCGCCCGGGCCACCCCACAGCCGCTGCGGGCCGCCACCGACCTGGTACGGCGCACCGGCGGTCGCCCGGTCCCGACCGCGCTGGTCGCCAGCACCTTCCCGCTGGCTGTGGTGCGGCAGATGATCGGCGAGGGACACCCGTTCTTCACCGGGCTGGCCGATGGCCAGCTGTTCGAGCTGCGAACCGGGCACTGGCCGATGCTCAGCGAACCAAAGGCCCTGGTCGACGTGCTCGACGCAGCCGCCCGAGGCTGAGCTCTACGTCGCTGCCCGAGGCTGGGACAGCATCAGCGGCCGGCCGTTGTCAGCGGGGCAGCAGAGCGGCGATCTCGGCGACGATCGCCGTCGGAGGCCGACCGTCGGTGGTCACCGTCTCGGTGGCCACCTCCGCGTAGAGCGGCCGGCGCTGGTCCAGCAGGTGTTTGAGGGTGGCCCGCGGGTTGATCGCCAGCAGCGGCCGGCCGGCGCCGAGCCCGACCCGCTTCACGGCGTCGGGCAGCTCCACGGACAGGTGCACCACCCGGTGGCCCACCAGGGCGGCGCGGGTCTCCTCGGCCAGGACCGCGCCGCCGCCGAGGGCGAGCACGCCCGTGCCGGCGGCGAGCGCCGCCGCCACGGCGGCCCGCTCCAGGGTACGGAAGTGCGCCTCACCCTCGTCGATGAAGATCTCCGGGATGGGCTTGCCGGCCATCTGCTCGATGTCGGCGTCGGTGTCGCGGAACTCCACCCCGAGGGTGGCCGCGAGCGCCTGCCCGACCGTGGTCTTGCCGCAGCCCGGCGCGCCGACCAGGACGACAACCGGCGCCATCAGCGGATGACCAGCGCGTCGAGGTAGCCGGCCAGGTTGCGGCGGATCTCGGTGATCGAGTCCCCGCCGAACTTCTCGGTGGCCGCCTCGGCGAGCACCAGCGCCACCATCGCCTCGGCGACGACCGCGGCGGCGGGCACCGCGCAGACGTCCGAGCGCTGGTTGATCGCGGTGGCCGGCTCGCCGGTGGTGACGTCCACGGTGGCCAGGGCCCGGTTCAGCGACGAGATCGGCTTCATGGCGGCGCGGACCCGCAGCGGCTCGCCGGTGGTGATGCCGCCCTCCAGCCCGCCGGCGCGGTCGGTGACCCGTCGGACGCCTGTCGCCGACGGGATGATCTCATCGTGCGCCTCGGAGCCCCGGGAGCGGGCCTGCTGCCAACCGTCGCCGATCTCCACACCCTTGATCGCCTGGATGGACATCAGCGCGGTGGCCAGCCGGGCGTCGAGCTTGCGGTCCCACTGCACGTGGCTGCCCAGGCCCGGCGGCACCCCGTACGCCAGGACCTCGACCACGCCGCCGAGGGTGTCGGCGCCCTTCTTCGCGGCGTCCACCTCGGCGACCATCAGGGCGCTGGCGTCCGGGTCGAGGCAGCGCAGCGGGTCGGCGTCGATGCGGGCGGCGTCGGCCGGGGTCGGGCGCAGCCCGGGCTTCGCGGCCACCGGGCCCAGCTCGACGACGTGCGAGACGATCTCGATGCCGAGTGCCTGACGGAGCAGCGCCTTGGCGACCGCGCCGACGGCGACCCGGGCGGCGGTCTCCCGGGCGCTGGCGCGTTCCAGGATCGGGCGGGCGTCGGTGTGGCCGTACTTCTGCATGCCGGCCAGGTCGGCGTGGCCCGGCCGGGGACGGGTCAGCGGGGCGTTGCGGGCCTGGCGGGCCAGCTCGTCGGGGTCGACGGGGTCGGCGGCCATCACCGTCTGCCACTTCGGCCACTCGGAGTTGCCCACCCGGATGGCGACCGGGCTGCCCAGGGTGACGCCGTGCCGCAGGCCGCCGAGCACCTCGACCTCGTCCCGCTCGAACGACATCCGGGCGCCCCGGCCGTAGCCGAGCCGGCGGCGGGCCAGGTCATCGGCGATCTCGGTGGTGGTCACCTCGATGCCGGCCGGCACCCCCTCCAGCAGCGCGACGAGGGCGGGACCGTGCGATTCACCTGCAGTCAACCAGCGCAACACAGCGATCAGTCTGTCACGGCCCGCCACCGGCCCGGTGCGCTGCCCGCCGCGTCCCGCCCAGCGGACGCCGGCGCCCGGTCGGCCAGGCGCCGGCGGCAGCTCAGATCCCCCGACCGCGCTTGTGCAGGGTGCGCAGCACCGTGTCCGCGCCGACCACCCGGCCGGCCACCGCGAGCGCCAGGTAGGCGCGCGGCTCGCGCGGGTTGCTGCGCAGCGTGCGCCGGGCCCAGCGCACCGCCCCCCGCCGGTCGCCGGAGGCCGCCCGGGCGAACGCGATCTGCCCGGTCACGCGGGCCTCGCCGGCCGGCTGGCCGGCGAACTCCGGGTAGCGCTGCAGCAGCCACTGCAACGCCTCGGAGATCGTGTCCCACCGCTGCGCGAAGTAGGAGCGCTTGTGCCAACGGACCAGCACCGAGGGCGTACGCAGGTTGATCAGCGGGGCGCTGCGCGCGGCCCGCAGCAGGAACTCGTAGTCCTCCGCGTAGCTGCCCGGGATCTCCTCGTCGACGAGGCCGAAGCCGTCGCGCAGCGCGGAGGCGCGGATCAGGAAGGTGGACGGGTGCAGCTCGGTCATCCGGTCCCGCAGGAGGTCCTCCAGGGTGATCCGGTCCTTGTCGAGCACCCGGTCGACGGTGTTCCCCTCGTAGCTGACCCGGATGCCGCAGCAGACGAACTCGGCGGCCGGGTCGGCGGTCAACGCGTCGACCTGGGCGGCCACCTTGCCGGGCAGCCACTCGTCGTCGTCGTCGCAGAACGCGACGAGCTGCCCCTCGGCGGCGAGGGTGCCGCTGTTGCGCGCGCCGGCCAGCCCCGGCGTGCGGCTGTTGCGGATCACCCGTACCGCCCGGTCCGGGCCGGCGAGTTCGGCAAGTGACCCGTCGGGGGTGGACTGGTCGAACACCACCACGACCTCGATCGGGCCGGGGTACTCCTGGGCCAGGATCGCCCGGATGGCGGCGCGCAGCAGCTCGGGGCGGTCCCGGGTGGGCACCACCACGCTGACGCTCGGCGGCGCGGTCATCGTCGTCCCTCCGTCCGGTCGGGTCGTGCCCAGGCCCGCCACCGTGGCGGGCGTCGGGCCGCGCGGGCCACCAGGTCCTCCACGATCTGCCCGACCCGCGCCACCGCGACGCGGCGCGCCTCGTGGGCGTCGGGGTCGGCGGCCACCGCGAACCGGGAGGCGTCGGCCAACCCGGCGGCCAGCGCCTCGTGCAGCTGCTCGCGGGTCTCGCAGAGCGCCACCAGCCCGGCGGCGCCGAGCCGGCGGGCGAAGAGCTGCTGATGGTCGTCGACGTGCTCGCCGCGACCCGGGTCGCGGGGCACCACGATCGGCAGGTGACCGTGCCGGCGTGCCTCCAGGATGGTGGCCGGCCCACCGTGGCAGACCACCAGGTCGGCGTCGGCCATCTCCTGCTGGAGGGCGTCGTGCCCGAGGAACGGCACGGCGCCGGGCAGCCCGGGCGCCTTCGTGTGCCCGTGCTGGACGGTCAGCCCGACCGCGTCGTTGACGTCGGCGTGCCACTGCGCCAGCCAGTCGACGAGCCGGTCGAAGGGGTGCTTGTCGGTGCCGACCGCGACCAGCAGCCGGGTCTGCCCGGTGGGCGCGGTGTCGCGCTGGCGGGGCAACCGGGCCGGTTCGGTGGCCGACCGGGGCGGTCGCGGACGTGGGCTGGTGTCGATCTCCCCGCTCACAGCAGCGTCCCCACGACGGTGGCCTCGGGATACTGCCGCCGCTGCTCGTCCCACTGCACGAGCATCGCGGACAAAAACGGCCGGCACAGCCGGGCGGTAAGCGTCGCGGTGTCGATCCGGTCGTACACCTCGATGTAGACGGTCGGGATGCGCCGCAGCCGGGCCAGCACCACGAACGGCACTGCCACGCCGGCGCCGGTGGTGATCACCGCGGCGACCCGCCGACGCCGCAGTACGCGCCAGGCCAGCAGCGCGTTGCGCAGCAGGTTCGGTATGTTGCGGGTGGTCGGGTGGTAGGCGGGCACCAGGTCCTCGCCGGCCAGCAGCGACACCGCCTCCGGGGTGTCGAAGGTGACCCAGCAGCGTGGCAGCTTCTCGTACCAGGACCGCAGGGCGAGCAGTTGGGCCAGATGTCCACCGCTGGAACTGACCAGCAGCAGCACGGGCGGCTCGGACTCGTCGTTGTTCACGTCCACGCGACTCCCCACAAGTTCGCTTGGAATTTCGGTCTACGCCATGCAGAAGCAGATCACAGGTTTCCCGGTTCGTTGAGCAGCGCGACCGGGCGGGCCAGCGATGTCCACCTGGGAATCCGCGGGGCGTCGACGCCCCGAGATCCATCGACAATTATCACGACCTGCTAGTTTGCCGTCACTCTGCGACACGTCGGCTGCCCGCCGGTTTCGCCGGATCAACCGCTATGTCGTTTCTCGATGACGTCCAGCAGTGCGGGATGCAGCGCGGCGTTCCAGCCCGCCCCCGCGTCCGCCAACCGCCAGGTCCGCAGCCACATCTCCACCAGGTACGCGTCGGCCACCAGCCGGCGCTGCGCGGAGCCGAGGCCGAGCCGCTCGCCGTGGCGCTCCAGGTGCCCGTCGACGGCCGCCGCGGCCACCGCCGCCGGCTCGCCGCGCAGCACCAGCGCCCGTTGGAAGGCGTCGTGGGCCAGGTCGAACCCGACAGGTACGTCCGGCGCGCTGTGCTCCCAGTCCCAGGCGACGAGCCGGCCGGCGTGCCGACCCAGGTTCCACGGCACCCAGTCACCGTGCCAGTGACCGAACTCGACGGCGGTGTCACCGTGCCGGCGGCCCAGCGCGGCCACCGCGTCGACGGCCCGCGCGCCGGCCGGCACGGCGTCCGCCGCCCGGTCGGCCTGCGCGGCCAGCCGGTTCAGGAACGGCGAGGAGGCCAGGGGTCGGGGCGTACCGGCGGGGCCTCCACGACGGGCGACCGCGAGCAGCGCCGCGATCCGTGGCGGGTCGTCGACCGGCACACCACGGACGTCCGGTGGCAGCGGCTCGATCACCGCGACCACCTGGCCGGCCCACGCCGTCTCGGTGAGCAGCCCCGGCGGCACCGGATGGTCGGCGACACCGGCCGTGGCCCGCACCGCCCGCAGGGCGGCCGCCTCGGCGGTGACAAGCGCCCGCGTCGCGTCGTTCCAGCCGATCTTCGCGTAGCCACGCGGGCGACCGTCCGCCGTGAACAGTTGCAGGGTGGGTTTGCCGTTCGGGTCCGGCGGGCGGACACCGCAGGCGGCCAGCAGCGGCGTACCGCCAAGCGCGGCGGCGAGCCGCTCGGTCAGCAGCAGCTCGGCCGGGGCCACACCCGACGGCACCGAGACGCTCATCGTCGGAAAGGGCGCCAACCCCACCGCGCCGAACCGGGCCAGCCCGCCCAGCACCGCGCGCAGCGCACGCACCCTGGGTGGTCGCAACGCGTTGTACGCCAGCAGCGACGCCGCCCCGGCCCGGGGCGCGCCCAACGGCACCAGGAACCGCGCCCGGGCCACCGACGGCACCACCGCGTACCGGGCCACCACCCGGTGACCCGCCGGCGGGGCGCCGCCCACGCGCAGGGCGACCCGGTCGTCCGGGAAGACGGCGCGGCTCACCCAGCCCAGCCCGTCCACCCTCGACCGGGGGTCCGTGGACGGGTCGACAAGTGTCGTCACGCCGCCCGGTCCGCCCAGTCGAGGTCCAGCCCCAACCGCTGACGCAACGCGTCGTTGTACGGGCGGTAGTAGTCGGTCAGCTCGGCGCGCACCGCCGGATCCAGAGGAGCCGAACGCCGATCGTTGTAGACCTTGAAGTTCGGCAGGTCGTACGCGGGCAGCCCGAGGAAATCCAGGGTGCGCCGATAGGTCGCCCGTGCGTCGCCGTACAGGTCCTCGCTGGGCAGGAAGAGGATCTGCGACCTGTCGAACCGCTCCAGCCACGGCTCCAGGTGCTCCAGGTACCGCCCCCGGGCCCGGTACGTGTACCAGTCGTACGCCTCGCTGAACGACTCCGGTTCGGCGATCAGCCGTTCCCGCTCCCCCGCCGTCCGCTCCGGTTCGGCGGCCAGCGCGGCGGCGAAGTCCAGCGGCTCGATGCCGTGCGTACGGCGTTCCTTCCAGTGCGAGTACGCCCGCTCCACCGGGTCGCGCAGGAGCACGATCAGCTTCACCGTCGGCATGAGCGCGGCGACCCGCTGCGCGGCGAGCGGGTGGAACATGTACAGCGGTGCGGCTTCGCCGACCCGGACCGGCCCGCCGTGCCGCCTGGCGAGGGCGTCGCGCTGGCGCTGGGTCGGGAAGTGCGAGCGGTACCAGGCCTCGCCGCGCCCCCAGTGCTCCTCGAAGTAGTGCGCCGACTTCGTGTTCCACGCCGGGAAGAGCCGGGGCACGAGGGGGTGCTGGATGAGGTAGTTCCACAGGGAGGTGGTGCCACCCCGTTTGGTGCCGATGATCAGGAAGTCCGGCAGGGGCCGCCGGTCGCTGGTGCGGACACCGTAGTCCACAAGGGACTCTTTCACCCGGACGGTGACCTGGGTCGGGACCAGCTGCTTCATCCGGTCACGGATGGACGCCACGACGGACCTCACCTGCCTTTCGTCGATGCCGGGTCGGGGCCGGCAGCCGTGGCCGCGTCATCCCGTCCAGAAATCTGTCTCATGGTCACCCGGATACCGGCGCGTACCCGGGGCAACGTCAACAAGCCGACGCAACCGGCCGCGAGCACGCCCAGGGCCACCGCCAGGCCGGGCAGACCCCGCCCACCGGCCAGGACGCCGACGGCGGCCGCCGCGCCGACACCCGCCACCGTCACCGCCGCCGCCCGCAGCATCGCGGCGTCGACGAGCGGCTCCCGGACCACCGTGCGGGCGAAGAGGGCGGCGGTGAGGTTCTCGGTGGCGATGCCGGCGGCCCACGCGAACGCCGCGCCGGTGGCGCCGTGCCCGGGGATCAGCCAGAGGCCCAGCGACACGGTCACGGTGAGCCCGGCCAGCGTGGCCGTCAGGTGCAGGCCGCTGCGCCCGCCCATCAGCAGCAGGCTCTGCACGTTGCCCACGCCGGTGTTCACGAGCATCGCCAGCGCGAGCACGGTCATCGCCGGCACGCCGGCGGTGAACTCCGGCCCGAACAGGTGAAGGAACGCCAGCGCGAACACCGCGAGCAGCAGGTACACCGGCCAGGACAGCACCAGCCCCCAGATCGTCAACTGCCGGTGCACGGCCGCGGCGGCGGCCCGCTCGCCACGGCCGAGCAGGCGGGACAACTGCGGTGACACCGCCACCCGCAACCCCTGCATGGCCAACTGGCCGGCGAGCACGTACCGGCCGACCGCGCCGAACACCCCGGCGTCGGCCGGGCCGGCCAGCACCGAGGTGAGCAGCACGCCGACCCACATGCTGCCCGCGTCGATGGCCGCCGACGCGGCACGGGGCAGCGCGAAACGCCAGAACGTCGACCAGTCGGTGCGCCTCGGCCGCAGCACCGCCCCACGGCCCAGCCCGAGCGGCCCGGCCACCAGGATGAGACAGGCCAGCAGTGCCAGCGCCGCCGGCACCAGCCAGCCGGTCATGCCGGCGAGCAGGCCGCCGCCGGCCAGCGCGGCCGCGCCGACCAGCGCCGGGCGGGCCACCGGCAGCAGGAGGAACTGCACCCCCACGTACGCCCGGATGGGTCGTACGCAGCGCAGGGCGGCCAGCAGCAGGGTCATGGCGACCACCACCGGCACGGCGGCGAAGGTGACTGTGAGCAGCGCGCCGCCGTCCGCGCCGGAGCCGCGCAGCAGCCGGGGGGCGAGCGCGTCGGCGGCCAGGACACCGGCGGCGGCGACCACGAGGGCGGCCAGCAGCGGCGGGACGAGCGCCACCGGCAGTACCCGGGCCGCGTCACCCGGAGCGCCGGCACGACGTCGCGGCAGCGCCCACATGAGGCCCGTCTCGGCGCCGAGGGTGCAGACGGCGGTGGCCACGGTGACCACACCGATCGCGGCGAAGAACGCGCCAGCGCCGGCCGTGCCGTACCCCCGGGTGATCACCACGGCCAGCACGAAGCCGAACAGGCCGCTGGTGGCCGCGCCGAGCAGCCCGGCCACACCGCTGCGCGCGCTGCGCCGGGTCTCGGCCGCGCCGGCGTCGCCCGCGGTGGTCGCCGG
>NZ_VDFY01000150.1 GCF_006228125.1 Micromonospora orduensis
CCTCCCACGCCCGCGCTCCCCGCCTGCGTCGATCATGGACGTGTGGTGCCCGGAAGATCATGGTCCGCCGGTTTTGTCACCTGGCACAACTCCATGATCGACGCACGCGGCGGCGGTGGGACTCAGCGGCGGCGGGCCACCAGAACCGCGTCGTGCAGGGTGACCGGGGTGCCCTCCGGGTCGGTGGCGGCGCGCGGGCGGGCCTCGGCGGTCACGATCTCCCAACGGGACGGGTCCAGGGAGGCGGCGACGTCCTCGGCGGTGTACATCATGTCCGGCAGGTGCATCCGCCGCGCCGACGTCCACAGGTCCGACGGGTGGTGCCCGACGACGAGCAGGGTGCCGCCCGGGGCCACCGCGGCGGCCAGCCGGGCGAACAGCTCCCGCCGCTGCTCCAAAGGCAGGTGCATGAACTGCGCCGACACCAGGTCGTACGCGTCCTCGGCCGGCGGCTTGTCGCGCAGGTCGGCGTGCGTGAACTCGATCCGGTCGTCGACCCCGGCGGTGTCGGCGTGCTCGGCGGCGCGGGCCAGCGCCGTGGTCGAGATGTCCACCGCGGTGACGGACCAGCCGCGCTCGGCCAGCCACACCGCGTCGGCGCCCTCGCCGCTGCCCACGTCCAGCGCCCGTCCGGGGCTCAGGTCGGCGGCCTCGGCGACCAGTTGCGGGTTCGGTCGGCCGCTCCACACCGTCGGCTTGGACCGGTAGCGCTCCTCCCACGCCGGCTCCTCGAACGCCGTTGCCACGATCTCCCGGTAGGCGCTCACCGCCGCGCGGGTGTCCTCGGCGATCAGGTCGGCGTTGATCGCCGCGCCGGCGGTGAGGCCGGCCGCGGCGGACGCGATGACCTGGCCACGGATGTCGGCCACGTTGCCCGCCACCCAGACTCCCGCGACGGTCGTCGCGCCGGTGGCGTCGGCCGGGATCTGGGTGCCGATGACGTGCCCGCCCATCGTCACCTCCTCCGGTGCCAGGCCCAGCCCGACCAGCAGGTCAGCGCGGGGAACCGTCCGGCTCGCGACCACGACCGCGTCGAGCGCCACCACCCGGCCGTCCGCGAGGCGTACGCCGGACAGCGCGTCCCCGGTCACCTCCACCTCGGCGACCGGCCCCGGCACCACGGCGATGCCCCGCGCGGCGAGCCGTTCGGCGGTCTCCTCGTCGGGTGCGGGGGCGTCGTGCAGCAGGAACAGCACCTGGTCGCTCCACTGTCGCCACATCTCGGCCTGGTGCACACCCATCGGCCCGGTCGCCAGCACGCCGATCCGCCGGTCCTGGACCTCCCAACCGTGGCAGTACGGGCAGTGCAGCACGTCGCGGCCCCACCGCTGGGCCAGCCCGGGAACGTCGGGCAGTTCGTCGGTCAGCCCGGTCGCCACCAACAGCCGGCGGGCCCGTACCGCGCTCCCGTCGTCGAGGGTGAGGTGGAATCCGTCGTCGTCGCGGGTGGCGGTGCGCACTCCGCCGGTGCGGAACCGCCCGCCGTACCCGGCCACCTCGCCCCGCCCGATGGCGAGCAGCTCGCCCGGCGGCGTGCCCTCGCGTCCCAGATAGTTGTGCACGTGGCCGGCTGGCGCGTTGCGCGGCTCGCCGGAGTCGATCACCAGCACCGACCTGCGGGCCCGGCTCAGTGCCAGCGCCCCGCTGAGCCCGGCGGCGCCGCCGCCCACCACCACCACGTCGTACGTCTCGTCCACGGGTTTCTCCCTCTGTCCATCGGTTCAGCCCCACCATCCGTCGCCGCTGACCAGATGGCAACTATCCTTGCCGTTATGGCAAACGAGGACTCTGCCGCACTGGCCGCCGTCGGCCCCCGGCTGCGGGCCCTGCGCCACCAGCGCGGGACCACACTGACCCGGCTCGCCGAGCTGACCGGCATCTCGGTGAGCACCCTGTCCCGGCTGGAATCCGGCAGCCGTCGACCCACCTTGGAGCTGCTGCTCCCGCTGGCCCGGGCCTACCAGGTGGCGCTTGACGAGTTGGTGGACGCCCCGGCCACCGGCGACCCCCGCATACGCCCCAAACCGATAGTCATCCACGGCGTCACGTTCCTGCCGCTGAGCCGCCGACCGGGCGGCCTTCAGGCGTTCAAACAGATCTTCCCGCCGGACCCGTCCGCCGGGGAGCGAACCCCGCAGACCCACGAGGGGTACGAGTGGCTCTACGTGCTCTCCGGCCGGCTGCGCCTGCTGCTCGGCGACCGTGACCTGACGCTCAACCCGGGCGAGGTGGCCGAGTTCGACACCCGTGTCCCGCACCTCATCCTCAACCCCGGCCCCGGCACCGCTGAGGCCCTCAGCCTCTTCGGTCCGCAGGGGGAACGGCTGCACGTGCGCGCCCGCCCCGCGAAGGCCGAGGAGCGGTAGGCGCTGGCCCGGCGCGAAGGGCCGAAGCCCGCGCGCGTCACCGGCGGCGTGGCGTGACCAGTCCCGACTCGTACGCCCACACGACCAGCTGGGCGCGGTCGCGGCAGTGCAGCTTCGCCATCGCCCGGTTGACGTGTGTCTTGGCGGTCAGCGGGCTGATCACCATCTGTTGGGCGATCTCGTCATTGGTCAGCCCTCGGGCGACGAGTTCGACGATCTCCTGTTCGCGGGCGGTCAGAACCTCGCGTCCAGCCGCCGGCTCGGTCGGCGGCGGGCCGGTCACGAACTCGCTGATGAGCGTCCGGGTGACGGCCGGGGCGAGCAGCGCGTCGCCGCGAGCCACGACGGCGATGGCCCGCAGCAGGTCGGCGGGATCGGCGTCCTTGAGGAGGAAACCGCTGGCGCCCGCGCGGAGCGCGGCGAACACGTAGGAGTCGAGCCCGTAGTTGGTGAGGATGAGGACGCGGACGGCGGCGAGGTCGGGATCGGCGGCGATGCGCCGGGTGGCGTCGATGCCGTCGAGCCCCGGCATCTGCACGTCCATGAGCACGACGTCCGGGCGCAGGCGTCTCGACAGGTGAACGGCCGATGCGCCGTCGGTGGCTTCGCCGACGACCTCCAGGTCGTCCTCGGCGTCGAGGAGTGCCCGGAATCCGGCCCGCATCAGCGCCTGGTCGTCAGCGAGCAGGACCCGGATCATGCGGGGCCGTCCACCGGGAACGTCGCCCGTACCGCGAATCCGCGGTCGTCGCGGGCGGCGGCCCGCAGGGTGCCGCCCAGCCCGGTCACCCGTTCCCGCATGCCCCGCAGGCCCACGCCCGGCGTGGTCGTCCGGTCCGGCGACGCCTGGCCGTCGTCGGTGACCGAGACGGTCAGCTCCGCCGGTGCGTACTCGACGTGGATCTGCGCGGTGGCGGGACCGGCGTGGCGGGCCACGTTGGTCAGGGCCTCCTGGATGACGCGGTACGCGGCCTGGTCGACCTCGGCGGGCAGCTCCCGGGGCTGACCGGTGACGGTCACCCGCACCGGTACGCCGGCCGCCCCGGTCCGCTCGGCGAGTTCGTCCACCCGGGCCAGTCCCACGCGGTCCCCGTCGCTGGGGGAGCGCAGGACGTCGAGCGTGGTGCGCAGCTCCCGCATGGCGGCGCTGCTGGCCTCCTGGATCGCCAGCAACGTGGCCGACGGTTCCTCGCCGTGCTTGCGGGCCAGGTGCACGGCGATCCCGGCCTGCACCTTGATCACCGAGATGCTGTGGGTCAGCGAGTCGTGCAACTCCCGGGCGATGCGCAGGCGCTCCTCCCCGGCGCGACGCAACGCCATCTCCTCGCGGGTGCGCTCGGCCTCGACGGCCCGCTGCTCGACCTGCTCCAGGTACGCCCGGCGCTGCCGCGCGACGAGCCCGGCGACGTTTGCCGCCACGAACCAACCCAGCAGGAGGGCGGTCCGCTCGACGATCAGCTGACCGGGCCGGTCGACGGGGGCGACCGAGATGTCGCGGGCCAGGAAGCCGCCGAGGAAGACGAGGCTGGCCAGGGCTGCGGCCGATCGGCGCCCCCGCCAGGCGGCGACGTAGACCGCGCCGAGGACGGGAAACGCGGCGGACACTCCGGAGTGGACCCGGACGTGCAGGGCCAGCATGGCGGCGGTCACCACGCCCAGCGCCAGCACCGGGTGCCGCCGGCACATCGCCAGGGCCGCCGCCATGGCCAGGACCAGGGCGACGTCGACCGCCCGGATCGTCGCGGCGTCCGGCGCGAGCGCGGCGTTGCCGAGCAGAAGGCCGCCGAGGGCGAGGCCGCTGAGGGCGTACGGCAGGTCGCGGCGCATGGGTCGAACTGTAGAACGGGCCGTCATCAGGGAGCATCCGCCGTCCGCGGTAGGTGGGCGTACCGCGGACGCGGTATCGGCGGCCGGGCAGGTGTCTGCGGCGGTACGACGTTTTCCCGGCCCGTCGAGGCAAGCATCGAGCCCATGACATACCGCTTCTTCACCCCCGCTCCGGCGAAGGCCGCGACCGGTCTGACCGCAGAGGTCTACCGGCAGTTGTCTGACGACTTCCTCGGGCCGGCGCCGACGTTCCAGGCACTCGCGGCCGTACCGGAGGTGCTGGCGGCGACCTGGGCGCTGACGCGCGAGGCTCTGCTCGCCGGGGACGTGTCCCGGGTCGACCGTGAGCTCGTCGCGTCGGCGGTGTCCCGGGCCAATCGTTGCCCGTTCTGCGTCGACGCCCACGTGATGCTGCTGCACGCGCTGGGCGAGCACGAGCTGGCCGAGACCATCGCGCGGGGTGGGACGCCACCCGGGCCGAGGTACGCCGAGCTGGTCGCCTGGGCCGAGGCGAGCCGCAGCCCGACAGCCACCGGCTGGACCAGCAGGTACGCCCCCGAGGTCACCGGCACCCTGCTCGCCTTCCACTTCATCAACCGGGTCGTCTCGGCGCTGCTCGACCCCGATCTGCTGCCCGGCGGCCTGCAACGCTCCCCGCTGGTGCGGTCGGTGGGGGGCCGGCTCTACGCCCGGACGGCCCGGGGGGCGAAGGAGCCCGGCTGCAGCCTCCCGCTGCTCGACACCGGCACGACGGCGCCACCGGCCTGGGCGCGGGAGAGCCCGGTCGGCGTCGCGTACGCGGCGCTGCGGAACGCCGCCAACAAGTGCGGGGACCTGCTGGGCGACGTGGCGCGCCAGACCGTCACGGCCACCGTGCGCTGGGAGGACGGGCGGTACCCGGCCCGGCCGTCGGACTGGGCGGTCGACCTGGTCCGGGACGTACCCGGCACGGACCGGGTCGGGACCCGGATCGCGTTGCTGGCGGCGTTCGCGCCCAGCGCGATCACTGTGGGCGACGTCGCGCTCTGGCGGCTCTCCCATCCGCAGGACGCCGACCTCGTGCGGCTCGTCGCGTACGGGGCGATCACCGCCACCGACCATGTCGCCCGGGCCCTGACCTCGGCGCACCTCTAGGAGGTCAACCATGCGCAAGGCATTCGTCATCGCCAGCATCCTGTTGCTCGTCTCGTTCGCCCTGCAGTTCGTCTTCGCCGCCGTGGGTGGGTTCACGAAACCCGCGGACGACGGCGCGTACGCCCTGCACAGCGTCAACGGCATGGCGGTCATCCCCGTTCTCACACTGCTCACCGCCCTGTTCGCCGCGCTGGCGAGGGCACCGGGCCGGATCATCGGACTGGCGGTCCTGCCGATCGCGCTGGTGGTCGTGCAGGCGCTCATCGCCATGCTCGCGAACGCGTCCACCGACGCCGCCGGCTCCAGCACGCCGCTCGGCCTGACCATCGCCGGGCTGCACGCGGTCAACGGAATCATCGCGGTGCACGTCGTTGTCGGCGTGGTGAGGGCGGCGCGACAGCTGGACCGACCGGAGCTGGCCGCCGCCCCCGTGCCCGTCCGCGAGGGGGAGCCGGCATGACGACCGGTTCGCTGCTCGCGGCGGATCTCGTGATCGCGGTCCTGGCGGCCGCCGGATGGCTGGGCGGCGGCGCGGCATCCGCCGCGCGACGCCGCCCGCTCGCGCTGGGGCTTGCGGTCTTCGCGCTGCTCGCCACACTCGCCCGGGCGGTCACGATCACCGCGCTCGCCCGCGCCGGCTGGTGGTTCGCGGCGGAGAAGGTAGTCATCGCCGCACCCCTGTCGCTCGCGGCGGTGGCCGTCGCCGGGCCGCGGTTGCCGCGGGCCGCCGGAGGCGACATCCGGTCCGTCGCGGTTCCGCTCCTCTTCGCCGGGTACGCCCAGAGCAGCGCACTGCTCGTGACGCTCCTGCACGGCTATCCCGTGTCGGCGGGCGTGGGACTGCTGGCCGTCGCCGGGGTGCTGGCGGCAACGGCGCTCTCGTGGCTCGCCCTCGGCGCGCGCCCGTCCCGGACGGTGTCCCGGGCGGCCCTCGGGGTGGCGGTCGCGGCGCTTGTCACCGGAACCGGGCTGGTCGTCGCCCCGGCCGCCGCGCCCGGCGTACCCCACGGTCATGACTATCGGGACGCGCGGACCGTCGGTGAGCCGACCAGGCGGTTCACCCTGACGGCCGCGACCGCCACGGTCCGGGCGGGCGGCCGGGACGTCGCGGCGTGGGCGTTCAACGCGCAGGTCCCCGGGCCGGAGCTGACCGGCACCGTCGGCGACGTCATCGAGGTGACCCTGCGCAACCGGGACATCGCCCGGGGCGTCACGCTGCACTGGCACGGGTACGACGTGCCGAACAGCCAGGACGGGGTGCCCGGCGTGACACAGGCGGCGGTCCGGCCCGGGCAGGAGTTCGTCTACCGGTTCCGTGCCGATCAGGTCGGAACGTACTGGTACCACACGCATTCGGCCTCCGACGTCGGCGTGCGGATGGGTCTCTACGGTGTCCTGGTGGTGCGCCCGGCGCCGGTGACCGGCGTCGACGTCACGGTGCCGGTGCACACCCTGGCCGGTGTGGCGCTACCCGAGCCGAGAACCGAGCCGGTCGAGGCGGGCGTGCCCGTGCGGCTGCGGCTGATCAACACCGACAGCACGACCCACAGGTACGCCCTGGCCGGGACCCCGTTCCGGGTCGCCGCGATCGACGGGTCCGACCTGCGGGGCCCGACCCCGCTGGTGGACACCGCAGTGCTGATCCCGGCCGGGGGACGCTACGACCTGGTGTTCACCGCGCCCGCCACGCCCGTGGCGCTGTTCGTCGACGGACGGGCCGTCCACTCGACCGGGCCGGTGTCGGCGACGACCGCCGCCTGGCCGGTGCTGGACCCGCTCACCTACGGGGTCAGCTCTGCGGCGCCGTGGTCCCGGTTCGACAGACGGTTCACCCTCGTCCTCGACCGCGGGCTCGACCTGCACGGACTGCTTCCGCGCTACGCCCACACCGTCAACGGCGCGGCCGACCCGGACATCCCGCCGCAGGTCGTCCGCCTCGGCGACGTCGTGCGGTTCACGATCGTCAACCGGTCCCAGGTCGTGCACCCGTGGCACCTGCACGGCCACCATGTCCTGGTGCTGTCCCGCAACGGCCGGACGGCGACCGGCAGTCCGCTGCGCTGGGACTCCTTCGACGTACGCCCCGGCGACGTGTGGGAGGTGGCGTTCCGGGCCGACAACCCCGGAATGTGGGCCAATCACTGCCACAACCTGGCGCACGCCGAGGCCGGGATGATGCTGCACCTGATGTATTCGTGAGCTCCGGTCGGCGGGGATCGCGGGACGGCCGCCGTCCAGCGCCGCCTGGCCGAGTGGTTCCGGTCGAGGTCACCGGGGGGCCGCGATCGGCGGCGTCGACGGCCCGAAGGTGGTCAGGAACCGGTCCCGGAAGGTGTCCATCGGCCACACCGGAGCGTCCGGCCCCGGGCGCAGTCCGGGCTGCCAGCCCCAGCCCGACACTCGGTCCAGCACCGCCGGGTCGCGCGCGACGATGGTGATCGGCACGTCCCGGCTGGCCCCCTCGCCGGTGACCACCGGCGCGGGCTGGTGGTCACCGAGGAAGACCAGCACCAGGTCGTCGTCCCCGTACGTCCGCAGGTAGGAGACCAGCGTCTCCAGGGAGTACGCGATGGCCTGCCGGTAGCCGGCCCTGGCCCGGCCGGTGTCCTCGGCGTCGCCGCCGTCCTCCGCTGCCTGGCCCCGGTAGACCGAGCCGTCACCCACCTGGTCCCAGCCGATCATCCGGGGCACCGCCGTCCACGGCGAGTGGCTGGAGATCAGCGGGATCTCCGCCATGATCGGACGGTCCGCGTCGGCGCGCACCGTCCGCTGGAAGAACGACAACGTGTACTGGTCGGGCATCGGCGCGTAGCTGAACTTCGGCCCCCGGTAGCCCATCGCCTCGGCGTCGTAGTAGCGGTCGTACGAGAAGAAGCCCTGCTCCGGCCAGGGCTGGGTGGCCGCCGGCAGCACCCCGACGGTCTGCCAGCCGGCCCGGCGGAACGCGCCGTTGAGGGTGAGCCGGTCGCTGGCCAGCAGGCTGCGGTGCCGTTGCTCGTTGTCCGTCCACAACCCCGACAGCAGCGTGTCGTGCGCCAGCCAACTGCCGCCGCCGAAGGTGGGGGAGGTGAGAAAGCCGCTGCGGGCCTCGTATCCGGCGGCGCGCAGCCGTTCGGTCCCCCCGTCGAGCACCGCGTTGACCTGCGGCGCCAGCTCCGGATCCTCGATCGCGTCCCGGCCGTAGCTCTCCACGAACGCGAGGACGACGTCCTTGCCGCGCAGCCCGGTGAGCAGTTGGTCGCCGGGGACGTCCTGGAACGGGTCGGCGGCGATCTGGGCGGTGAACCGTTCGCGGTCCCGCAGTCGCGCGTCCACCTGCTCGGCGTGCGCGCCGACCAGCGCGGTGACGCCGGTGTCGGCCACCGGCACGCCCGGGACGATCCGTACGCCCGCGACGGCGCAGACCACCCAGGCGACGGTCAGCGCCGCCACCGCCCGGGTCGCGGCCCGCTCGTGGTGGACCAGCAGCGCCGCCACCCGCCGCAGCGCCACGGTCGTCACCAGCAGCAGCACGCCGATCAGAACCACCGCGCCGACGGCCGCGCCGACCGCGCCGGCCCGGCCGGCCGAGTCCCTGACGAAACCGAACGCGTCGTCCAGCAGCAGCCAGTCCAGCACCAGGTCGAACGGCCGGTCCAGGGCCGTGCGGAAGCCCAGGTCGGCGAGCTTGACGATGGCCAGCAGGCCCAGCAGTGGCCCGACCACGGCCACCACCACCCGCCGGGGCCGCGCCGGCAGCGCCAGCAGCAGCGCGGCGACAAGCAACCCCTCCAGCGGGATGCGCAGGAACGCGCCGGGCGTCAGCTCGCCGAGTCGGTCCGGGCCGACCAGCACGGCGTACACCAACCCCACCGCCAGCACCGCGCCCACCGCGCGCCGCGCACGGCCGCGCCCCACAGGCGACACCCCGGGGGTACGCGGGGACGCGTCGCCGGCCACAGCGGAGCGCGGGAGCAGCCGGCCGGCCAACCGGCGCAGCCCGGCGGAAAGGGTCATCACAGCCTCCAGTCGGAGTGGACCGTACCGCCCGAGCGGACCGCCATCGCGCGCACCGGCAGCAGCGGCGGCACGACGACAGGCGTGTGCCCACCCGAGGGCAGCAGGGGCACCGCCACCGGAGCGGAGGCCAGCGGCGCGACGACAGTCGTGGGGGCCGCGACGGAGACCGACGCCGGGCGGGGCCGCCGGGCCGCCGGGCGGCGCCGCCACCGCCACGCCACGTCACGGCCGAACGACTCGACAAGCAGCGCCAACGCCACCACCAGCACCAGCGTCGTCCACGGCTCCGGCAGCACCCGGGCCGCCGCCACGGTCAGCAGGACGCCCTGCGCGGCGGCCACCACCTTGCGCCAGAAGCGCGGCGGCAACGGACCGTCCAACCAGGGCAGCACCGGCATCGCGGCGACGAACGCGTACCGCATCGCGCCGATGGCCAGCACCCACCCGCCCTGCGCGGACGCGACGTACGCGCTGAGCACCAGGATGAGGAACGCGTCGACCTCCATGTCGAAGCGGGCGCCGAGCGCGCTGACCGTGCCCGTGCGCCTGGCGACCCGGCCGTCGACCGCGTCCAGGAGCAGCGCCACCGCGCTCACCGCCACCAGCAGTGGCACCGGCGTGGGCCGACCGAACGAGTCCGCCACCAGCGCGGTGACCGCGCCCACCAGGACGCCCCGGGCCAGCGTGACCCGGTCGGCGGGGCCGAGTCGCGACGCGCCGGCGCGGTCCAGCCCCCGACTCAACGCGAGGCAGGTGATGACGGCGTAGGCGGACCCGACCAGCCAGCCGGCGCCGCCCAGCCCCACCGTGGCGGCCAGCGCCGCCAGCACGGCCAGTTGAGCGCTCAGCCCGATCACCGGACCACTTCGAACTGTGGGCACCGTACCTCCGTGTTTATGATCGACGACCCCGACAGGGAACACGGAAACCAGGGCCGTTCGGTTCGACCGGGACAAAAAGGTGAGGTGCGCGACGGTGATCCGCGAGGCGTACGCCTGCTGGGTGCGCGAGCCCGGCGTGGCCGAGATCCGGCCGGTGCCGCTGCCCACGCCGGGCCCCGACGAGGTGCTGGTGCGGGCGCGCTACTCCGGGGTCAGCCGGGGCACCGAGACGCTTGTCTTCGCCGGTCGGGTGCCCCCCGACCAGTACGCGGCGATGCGCGCGCCCTTTCAGGAGGGCGACTTCCCCGGGCCGGTGAAGTACGGCTACCTCAGCGTCGGCGTGGTCGAGCAGGGGCCGGCGGAACTGCTCGGGCGCACGGTCTTCTGCCTGCACCCGCACCAGAGCGCGTACGTCGTGCCGGCCAGCGCCGTGGTGCCGGTGCCGGACGACGTGCCACCCGCCCGGGCCGTCCTCGCCGGCACTGTGGAGACCGCGGTGAACGCGCTGTGGGACGCAGCGCCGCTGGTCGGCGACCGGGTCAGCGTCGTCGGCGCCGGCATGGTGGGCTGCTGCGTGGCGGCGCTGCTCGCCCGGTTCCCCGGCGTGCAGGTCGAGCTGGTCGACACCGACGCCCGCCGCGCCGGGGTCGCCGGGGCGCTCGGCGTCGGGTTCGCCCAGCCGTCCGACGCGACAGGCGACCGGGACCTCGTCGTCCACGCCAGCGCCACCGCCGCCGGGCTGCAACAGTCGCTCGACCTGCTCGTGCCCGAGGGCACGGTGATCGAGCTGAGCTGGTACGGCGACCGCCAGGTGCAGGTGTCGCTGGGCGGGGCGTTCCACTCCGGACGGCTGACCGTCCGCAGCAGCCAGGTCGGCATGGTGGCGCCCGCGCGACGGGGGCGGCGCAGCTACTCCGACCGGCTGGCGCTCGCCCTGGACCTGCTCGACGATCCGGCCTTCGACGCGCTGATCACCGGCGCGTCGCGGTTCGCGGAGCTGCCCAACGTGCTCGCCGACCTCAGTACGGGCGACCTGCCCGCGCTCTGCCACCTCATCACCTACGACGACGGGGAGTGACAGTGTTCAGCGTGACCGTTCGGGATCACATGATGATCGCCCACAGTTTCCGGGGCGAGGTGTTCGGCCCGGCCCAGCGCCTGCACGGCGCGACGTTCGTGGTCGACGCCACGTTCCGCCGGCCCGACCTGGACGCCGACGGCATCGTGGTCGACATCGGCCTGGCCACCGAGCAGCTGCGGGTGGTGCTCGGTGAGCTGACGTACCGCAACCTCGACGACGAGGCGGCGTTCGCCGGGGTGAACACCACCACCGAGGTGCTGGCCCGCACCATCGCCGACCGGCTGGCCGAGCGGGCGCACGCCGGCCAGCTGGGCGCGGGCGCGCGCGAGCTGACCGGCATCACGGTCACCCTGCACGAGTCACACATCGCCTGGGCCAGCTACGAGCGGTCCCTGTGATCGTCACGGGCTGGACGGCGCCCACCGGCGGGCCGGACACGACCGGCCGTACGGTGCACGTCGTCCTGCCCGGCGACATCGACGACCCGGCCACGCCCAGCGGCGGCAACGCCTACGACCGGCGGGTCTGCGCGGGGCTCGACGAGCGGGGCTGGCCGGTGCGCGAACACCCGGTCCCCGGGGCGTGGCCGCACCCCGCTCCGGCCGACCGGGCGCGGCTGGCCGGGCTGCTCGCCGCCCTGCCGGACGACGCCGTCGTGCTGCTCGACGGTCTGATCGCCTCCACAGTGCCGGACCTGCTCGCCCCGCACGCCCGGCGGTTGCGTCTCGTCGTCCTCGTGCACCTGCCACTCGACGACGAGGCCGAGGCCCGCGCCCTGGCCACCGCCCGGGCCGTCGTCACCACAAGCGAGTGGACCCGCCGGGCGCTGGTGGCCCGCCACCCGCTGCTGGCCGACCGGATCCGGGCCGCACCGCCGGGGGTGACACCGGCGCCGCCCGCGCCCGTCTCCACCGCCGGTGACCGGCTGCTCTGCGTCGCGGCGGTCACCCGGCACAAGGGCCACGACGTGCTTGTCGACGCGCTGTCCACCCTCGCCGGGTCGTCCTGGACGCTTGTCTGCGCGGGCACCCTGGACCGGGAGCCGGATCTCGTGCACCGGCTACGCGCGCGGCTGGCCGCCGCGGACCTCACCGAACGGGTCCGGCTGGCCGGACCGCTGACCGGTGCGGCGCTGGACGCCGCGTACGCCGCCGCCGACCTGCTGGTGCTGCCGTCGCGCGGCGAGACGTACGGCATGGTCGTCACCGAGGCGCTGGCCCGGGGCCTGCCGGTGCTGGGCACCGAGGTCGGTGGCCTGCCGGAGGCGCTCGGTCACGCGCCCGACGGTGACGTGCCGGGGCTGCTGGTCGCCCCGGACGACCCGGCCGCGCTGGCCGGCGCGCTGGCCCGCTGGCTGGCCGACGACGCGCTGCGTGCCCGGCTGCGGCGAGCCGCCCTGGCCCGCCGCGACACCCTGACCGACTGGCCGGTGACGATCGCGTCGCTGGCCGCAGTGCTCCAGGAGGTGGCGGCATGACCGTCGAGGAGACCATGCCGTTCGCCGACTGGCTGCGCTTGCGCGAGCCCGCCGACGCGGCGGCCCGCGCCGAGGACCTGCTGGACGTCGTCCGGACCCGGCTCACCGGCGACCGCCCGACGGTGGTCCACGACCTGGGCAGCGGCACCGGGTCGATGAGCCGCTGGCTGGCCGCCCGGCTACCCGGCCCGCAGCACTGGATCCTGCACGACCGTGACGCCGACCTGCTGGCCCGCGCCGCCGAGGGCATGACCGACGTGACCGCCGCCGACGGCGCCCCGGTCACCGTCAGCACCCGCTGCGGGGACCTCACCCGGTTGACCGCCGCCGACCTGGCCGACGGCTCGCTGATCACCGCGTCCGCGCTGCTGGACATGCTCACCGCCGAGGAGGTCGACCGGGTGGTGGCCGCCTGCGTCGGCCGGCCCACCCTGTTCGCGGTCTCGGTGACCGGGCGGGTCCGGCTTACCCCGGCCGACCCGCTGGACGAGGCGGTGCGGGCCGCGTTCAACGACCACCAGCGTCGTACCGTCGACGGCCGTCGGCTGCTCGGACCGGACGCCGCCGCCGTCACCGCCGCCGCGTTCGCGCGCCGGGGCGTCCAGGTGCGGGAACGCCCCAGCCCGTGGCGGCTCGGCCCCGAACACGCCGACCTGGCCGCCGAATGGTTCCGCGGTTGGCTCGGCGCGGCCCGCGCCCAGCGCCCCGACCTCACCGGCCCGACCCTGGCGTACGCCCAGCGCCGACTGGCCGACGCGGCAGCCGGCCGGCTCACCGTGCTGGTCGAGCACCGCGACATCCTCGCCGAAGGATGAACTGATCGCGCCCTGGGTACGTGCACTAGGGCAAGTGGACGATCTTCACAGGGAGGCCGGCGCCGATGGTCTGGGCCTGGGCACGAGTGGTCGGCGGGGTGGGTCTGCTCGCCGTCCTGCTGTGGCAGGTGGGTGGCGGCCCGTTCCTCGCCGGGGTACGCCTGATCGACCCGCCGGCACTGGCCGCGGCGCTGGTCATCGGCGTGCTCACCACGGTCTGCGCGGCCTGGCGGTGGAGCCTCGTCGCCGGCGGTCTGGGCGTACGGCTGCCGTTGGCGACAGCGGTCGCGCACTGCTACCGGGCCGTGTTCCTCAACGCCACCCTGCCCGGCGGGGTGCTCGGCGACGTGCACCGGGCGGTGCGCCACGGCCGCGACGCCGGCGACGTCAGCCGGGGCATCCGCGCGGTCGTCTGGGAGCGGACCGCCGGCCAGGTCGTCCTCGTGGGTGTGGCGCTGGTGGTGCTCGCCGCGTTCCCGTCGCCGGTGCGGTCGTACCTGCCGGTCGCCGCCGCGCTGCTTGTCGTCGCGGGACTGGTCGCCGTGCTGGCGGCGCGGGCCCTGCCGGACGGCGGTCGGTCGCGGTGGGTGCGGGCGCTGCGGACCGCCGTGGACGACGTACGGGCCGGGCTGCTGGCCCGGCGCACCTGGTTCGGGGTGGTGGTCGCCTCCGCCGTGATGGTGGCCGGTCACCTGGCCACCTTCCTGGTGGCGGCGCGGACCGCCGGCGCGGACGCCCCGCTGTCCCGGCTGCTGCCGTTGACTCTGCTCGCCCTGCTGGCCATGGGGCTGCCGCTGAACATCGCCGGGTTCGGGCCACGCGAGGGGGTTGCCGCGTGGGCGTTCGGGGCGGCGGGGCTCAGCGCGGCCCAGGGCGTCGCCACCGCCACCGTCTACGGTGCGCTGGTGCTCGTCGCGAGCCTTCCCGGCGCCGCCGTGCTGCTGGCACGGCGGACCCGGATTCCCCGCACCCGGGAAGTCACGTCCGGCGATGACTGTTGAGCCGGTTGTGAGACGGTACGCGTCACCGCGGGACGGTGACGCCGGACAGAGGAGTCCCATGCCCGAAGCATTGCCGGTCGCCACGATCCGTACGCAGGTCACGGTGCCGCTGGTGTTCCCGGACGGCTACGCCACGACCGTGCGGGTGTTCACCTTCAAGGGCCTTGTGGACGGTCGGGAGCACCTCGCTCTCGGCCTCGGCGACTGGGCGGGCGCGCTGGACCGCCTCGCCGCCGGCGACGAAGCCCCCCTGGTCCGCCCGCACAGCGAATGTCTGACCGGCGACGTGTTCGGCAGCCAGCGCTGCGACTGCGGTCCGCAGTTGCGTGAGGCGGTGCAGCGGATCACCGAGACCGGCGGGTTCCTGCTCTACCTGCGCCAGGAGGGCCGGGGCATCGGCCTGTACGCCAAACTCGACGCGTACGCCCTGCAGGACGCCGGCCTGGACACCTACCAGGCCAACGTCGCGCTGGGCCGGGGCGAGGACGAGCGGGACTACAGCGCCGCCGCGCAGATGCTCGTCACCCTGGGCGTGCCCCGGATCCGGCTGCTCAGCAGCAACCCGGACAAGGCCGAGCAGTTGACCCGCCTCGGTGTGGATGTCGCCGAGCGGGTGCCCACAAGCGTCTTCCTCTCCCCGGCCAACGCCGTATACCTGGCGGCGAAGGCGGCCAAGGCGGCGGAGACCGAGGCGGCCGAGGCCCTCGCGGGCCTGACGTCCGAGCGGCCCGACGTCCCGTGAGCGGCCGGCCGGCGCGGCCGTACGTGCTGCTGAGTTGCGCCACCTCGATCGACGGGTACATCGACGACTCGTCCGAGCGGCGGCTGCTGCTGTCCAACGAGGACGACCTGGACCGGGTCGACGCGGTCCGGGCCAGCTGCGACGCGATCCTGGTCGGCGCCGGCACGGTCCGGCGGGACGATCCCCGGTTGCTGGTGCGCTCCGCCGAACGACGGGCGGAGCGGGTGGCCGGTGGCCGGCCGGCGTCGCCGGTCAAGGTCACGTTGACCGCGCGGGGTGACCTCGACCCGACCGCCCGGTTCTTCACGGCCGGGGACGCGACCCGGCTCGTCTACTGCGCCTCGTCGGCCCTGGACAAGACCCGGGAACGGTTGGAGCGGGCGGCCACCATCGTCGACGCGGGCGAGCCGATCGACCCGGCCTGGCTGGTGGCCGACCTGGCGGCGCGGGGCGTACGGCGGCTCATGGTGGAGGGCGGCGGGACGGTGCACGCCCAGTTCCTCACCGCCGGCGTCGCCGACGAGCTGCACCTGGTGGTGGCCCCGTTCTTCGTCGGCGACGGCCGGGCGCCCCGCTTCGTCGGCGAGGGGAGTTTCCCCTGGCACGCGGGCCACCGCGCCCGGCTGGCCGAGGTCCGGCAGATCGGTGACGTGGTCCTGCTCCGCTATGCGCTGTCGGACCGCTTCGGCGAGGCCTGACGACGCCGCAGGAGGTACGTGACCGCGCTGAGCAGGAACAGCGCCGCGCTGAGCAGGAGCCACCGCATCAGGTACGGCCGCTGGTCCTGACCGGTGGCCGCCAGGTGGGTGGTCTCGCCCAGGCGCAGGATGCCGGGGGAGAAGACAAGGAACAGCAGGGCGCTGCCGAGCGCCGGCGCCCGGAGGTGGTTGAGCAGCGTGACCCGGCCGCGTGCCAGCGCGCGCAGCCCACGGTCGACGGCCGCGTACACCGGGAAGAGCACCAGATCGTGGGCGATGACCGCGCCGAGGAACCACAGCAGCATCCGGCCGGCGGTCGCCTCGTGGGCCAGCCGCAGCGCCACCCAGCCGGCCAGCACGAGGGCGGCGGTCACCACGACGAGGTGCCAGGGCGCGGCGCCGTAGCGGGCGCGCAGCCGGGCGGCCCGCTCAGCCATCGGTCCGGCCCTGGAAGTCGATCTCGGCGACCCACTTCGTGCAGTGCACTCCGGGCAGGGCGGGCACGATGACCCGGGCTGGGTAGCCGTGGTCGGGGGAGAGGTCGACCCCGTTGACCCGCAGGGCGAGCAGCGCGTCCGGGTCGAGGACCTGGTTGGACGCGAGTACCGCCGTGCGGAACAGTCCGGCCCGCTCCAGCGACGACACCCGCGCCGAGGCCGGGTCGGGGACGCCGGCCCGGGCGGCCAGGTCCCGCAGCCGTACGCCGGTCCAGGCCTGCCGGGTCGACCAGCCCTCCACGCAGGAGATCGGCAGCGCGGCGGTGTGCTGCGCCATGGCCAGCAGCGCCGACCGGTCCAGGGTCATCGTGCGGCCGCCGCCACGCAGGGTCAGCCGCCACCCGGCGCCGGTCTGCTCGGGGCGTACACCGGCGGCGGCGACGGTGCGGTTGACCGGGAAGCCGTTCGGTCCCGGGCCGGGTTGTCGGCCCCGGGGCAGCAGCAGCGCGGTGCGGCGCAGCGGGCCGTCCAGGCTCTGCCCGATGGTGAGGACGGCCAGCAGCAGCGCCCCGCCGCCGACCAGGCCGACCGCGCCGCGCCTGCTGACGGTGGCCGGCCCGGGTTCGGTGGCGACCAGCCCGTCCGGGTCGGGTGGCTCGGGTCGGGTCGCGGCACGTGAGGTCCGCAACTGCGCGCCGAACGGTCGGGACCGCAGGGCGGTCACCAGCCGGGGGAACTTGATGACCACGTGCGCCACGAACGCCCCGGTGAAGATCCAGGCGCCGAAGTAGTGGGCGGTGTAGAAGTCGAAGCCGAACACGTACGAGTACTGGATGTTGAGCAGTCCCGTGGCGATCTGGAAGAGGATGCCGCCGACCAGCAGCAGCAGTGTGAGTCGTTCCAGCGCCTGGGCCAGCGAGCGGACCGGCGGCCAGTCGAAGAGCTTCGGCAGCACCGACCACAGCTTGCCCAGCACCACCGGGATGAGCACGATCCCGAGCGTCACGTGTAGGCCCTGGGTGACCCGGAACAGCCAGGACGGTCGCGTCGGCCAGTCGAAGGCGGGCAGCCGCAGCCAGCCCACGTCGGTGGGGAACGCCTGGTCGAACTGGGGGCCGTAGGCGACGTAGTCGAGCAGCCCCGTGATGATCACCAGGGGCAGCGCGACGAGGAGCGCGGTGCCGTACACCGCGGTGAGCCAGGGGCCGCGCAGCGGACTGCGCCAACTCCGCTCGATCGTGTCCACCCCTGGTGGTTTCGGAGGCACCGCCGCTCCTTCCTGACCGCCGTGGTTGGCGGTGGGACGCACTGCGGGAAGGCTAATTCGCACGGGTGCGGCCTGGTCGGGTTTGCCGCATTACCGAACGCTTACCGGGCCGGCACCTGTTGTGAACTCCTTACGGTTCGGGCGAACCGGCCCGCCGGGCGGCCGTCCCGCCCTACCGTGACCGGAATGCGGGTACTGGTCACCGGCGCGGCCGGGTTCATCGGATCGCAGGTCGTCGACCTGCTCGTCGAGCAGGGCCACGAGGTGGTGGCGCTGGACGCGCTGCTGCCCCAGGCGCACGGCGGGGAGCCTCCCGTCTGGTCGCGCGGGCACGACCTGGCGCGCGGCGACGTCCGGGACGGCCCCCTGCTGGACCGGCTGCTCACCGGGGTGGACGCGGTCTGCCACCAGGCGGCGATGGTCGGTCACGGCCTGGACCCGTCGGACGCCCCCGACTACGTCACGCACAACGACTACGGCACGGCGGTGCTGCTGGCGGCGATGCACCGCGCCGGGATCGGCCGGCTGGTGCTGGCCAGCTCGATGGTGGTGTACGGCGAGGGGCGCTACACCTGCGTCGGTCACGGCACGGTACGCCCCGCGCCCCGGCGGCCCGAGGACGTGGTGGCCGGCCGGTACGACCCGACCTGCCCGCACTGCGATCTCGGCCTCGACCCGGCGCTGGTGCCCGAGGACGCTCCCCTGGAACCACGCAGCACGTACGCCGCGAGCAAACTCGCCCAGGAGCACCTGGCGGCGGCGTGGGCGCGGCAGACCGGCGGAGCGGTCTGGGCGTTGCGCTACCACAACGTCTACGGTCCCCGGATGCCCCGCGACACCCCGTACGCGGGGGTGGCGTCGATCTTCCGGTCGGCGCTGGCCGCCGGCGAGGCGCCCCGGGTGTTGGAGGACGGCCGGCAGCTACGTGACTTCGTGCACGTCACCGACGTGGCGCGGGCCAACCTGCTGGCGCTGACCAGCACCGCGCCGCCGGCCACGCTCACCCCTGTGAACGTCTGCTCGGGCGAGCCGCACACCGTCGGCGAGTTGGCGGTGACCCTCGCCGAGGCGATGGGCGGCCCGGCCCCCCAGGTGGTCGGCGGCGCCCGGGCGGCGGACGTCCGGCATGTGGTGGCCGACCCGCGCCGCGCCGCCGGCCTGCTCGGCTACACGGCCCGGGTCGGTTTCGCCGAGGGGGTGGCCGGCTTCGCCACCGACCCGCTGCGCGAACCGGCCGCCGTCGCCGGCTGACCACCACAGCGTCGCTGCTGGCCGCGTCGTCCGGCGTGCGTCCGTGCCGCCCCGTCCGTCTGAAGGCCACTCCTCGATGAGCGGTATGACCGTGTGGCATAAATATGACCCACAGTCATATCGCTCAACGGGGTACGCGCCCCCTCAGCGCCTCCGGGGATCACCATGACGACGGGGCGGGCCACACCGACGGCTAGGACACCGTCCAGACGAGATGGTTGACGGCCAGCGCGGTGGCCGCCTGAGCGGCCAGCCACCAGCGCCGCGACCCCGCCGGCAGCCAGGCCGTGGCTACCAGCAGCCACACGACGAACGGCAGCCAGATCCGCTCCACCTCGGCCTTGCTGAGCCCGGACAGGTCCGCCCCGAGCACCGCGACCAGGGCCGCCAGCGGCAGCAGCACGGTCGGGCCGGCGTCGCGGGCCGCGGCGGCCACGCGGGCCGGCAGCGGCCCACCCGACGCCTGCCACCGCGAGCGGGCGGCCGACAGCACCCGGCGCAGCGCCGGCCCGAGCACCGGCCCGGCGCTGAGCAGCAGCGCCGCCAGGTTGGCCCACACCCAGTAGGCGTACGGACGGTCGGCCGCCCAGCCCTGGTAGTACCGCTCGACGACCAGGTGGTAGCCGACCCACCACTGGAAGCCGGCCGCGACGAAGACGGCCGTCACGGCGGCCACGCCGGCGCAGGCGGCGAGCAGGGCACCCCACCGGTGGGTACGACGCAGCGCCAGCACGGTCAGCGCCAGCACCCCGACCAGCAGAAACCCGTACGAGAGGTGCAGCGCGAAGCCGAGCGCGACGCCACCGGCCGCGGCGGTGACCCGGCCGCGTACCGCCAGCAGGGCCAGCCCGGCGGCGACGACGGCGGCGAAGATCCCGTCGGCCGAGGCGCCCACCCAGACCGCACCGGGCAGCAGCACCAGGAACGGGAGGACCGCGCGGGCGGCGTCGGCCGCGCCGAGTGCCCGCAGTGTCACAGGCACCGACACCGCGACCGTGGCGCCGAGCAGCACGCACGCCAGCGCGGCGGCGGCGCCCCCGCCGAGGCCGACCCGGTCCAGCCCGACGAAGATCAGCAGCGCGCCCGGGGGATGGCCGGCGGTGTGGGTGGACCAGGCGTCCGGCTGGAAGTCCAGGATCCGGTCGGTGAAGCCGGCCAGCGTCGCCCGGACGTCGGTGACCCGGGGAACCTCGTGCAGGTACTCGGCCTGCGGCGTCAGCCGCTCCGCCAGGCCCGCCGACCAGCCGTCCACCAGGGCCAGCGACAGCGTCCACGCCACCGCCGTCAGCCACGCGACGCCCAGCAGGAGGCCCCAGCGGGCCGTGCGGGCCCACCGCGCGCCCCAACCCACCACCCCGACCGCGACCAGCAGCGCGGCCGGGCTGCCCCAGCCGACGTGTGGCCGCCACGTCCCGTACAGCGGGGCGGCGTCGGCGTGCAGGCCGGCGCCGCGCGCGTTCAGCACCGCGCCCACCACCACGGCCGCGGCGAGCAGCGTCGCCTCCACGCCCAGCGCCAACGGGTCGCCCAGACCGCGGCGGGTAGGCGTCCGCCCGGGGGCGGTGGGGGAGGCGGTGGTCGAGGTCATGACCACCGGACGGTACGGCGACGGCCGACCCTCGCGCCGTGGAACCGCCGGCCCGTCACCGGACGGTAAGAAATATCCCGGTGGTAAGGGTTCGGTAAGCACATTCCGGCCTCCGCCCACCGGGTGCCGTCCTAGCGTCGGCGGTATGGCGACTCAGATCGACGTGGTGCTGCCCTGCCTGGACGAGGCGGCCGCGCTGCCCGGCGTGCTCACCGCGCTGCCGGCCGGTTACCGGGCCATCGTGGTGGACAACGGCTCCCGCGACGGCTCGCCCGAGGTGGCGGCCCGGCACGGCGCGCGGGTGGTCCACGAGCCCCGCCGTGGCTACGGCGCGGCGGTGCACGCCGGCCTGGAGGCCGCCGACGGCGACCTGGTGTGCGTCCTCGACGCCGACGGCTCGTTCGACCCGGCCGAGCTGCCCGCCCTGGTGGCGCCCGTCGCGGCCGGTGTCGCGGACCTCAGCGTCGGTCGGCGGCGACCGGTCGGCTCCGGGGTGTGGCCGTGGCACGCCCGCGTCGGCACCGCGCTGGTCGCCGCGCTGCTGCGCCGCCGGGGCGTACCCCTGCGGGACCTCAGCCCGATCCGGGTGGCCCGCCGCGACGCGCTGCTCTCCCTCGGGGTCACCGACCGGGCCTTCGGCTACCCCCTCGAACTGCTGATCCGGGCCGCCGCCGCCGGCTGGCGGATCCACGAACTGGACGTCACCTACGCGCCCCGGGCCGCCGGCACACGCTCCAAGGTGTCCGGTTCGGTCCGGGGCACCCTGCGCGCCACCCGCGACTTCGCCGGCGTGCTGCGGACCGTGGACGGCTCCCGGTGACCGTCCTGCTGGTGGTCGCGAAGGCGCCCCTGCCCGGTGCGGTGAAGACCCGGCTCTGCCCGCCGGCCACCGCCGAGCAGGCGGCCCGGATCGCCGCCGCCGCGCTGCGCGACACCCTGGACGCCGTCCGCGCCACGCCGGGCGTCACTCCGGTGCTGGCGTGCGCGGGCCGGCTGACCCAGGCGCAGGACGCCGCCGCGTTGACCGCCGCGCTGATCGGGTGGGACGTGCTGGACCAGCGGGGGACCGGACTCGGCGACCGGCTCGCCAACGCGTACGCCGAGGTGGCCGAGGCGTACCCGGGTCGGCCGGTGCTCCAGATCGGGATGGACACCCCGCAGCTGACCCCGGCCCGCCTGACCGCTGCCGTACGCCGGTTGCGTACCGCCGACGCGGTCCTCGGCCGGGCGGCCGACGGCGGCTGGTGGTCGCTGGGGCTGCGCGACCCGCGACACGCGGGCGTGCTGCGCGACGTGCCGATGTCGACACCACACACCGGCCGGGACACCTGGGCCGCGTTGAGCGGGCGGGGGCTGCGCACCGCGCCGCTGCCGGTGCTGCGCGACGTCGACGAGTGGCCGGACGCCCTCGCCGTGGCGGTGGAGGCGCCCGGGGGCCGGTTCGCCCGGCAGGTCGCGGCGGTCCGACTCACAGTGGTGCCCGGGGGCCGGCGGTGAACCCGGTCGGCATGGCCACGCGGGTCGTCGTCGTACCGGAGCCGACGGAAAGCGCCGGCGCGGACGGGTTCGCCGCCGTCCTCGCCGACCGGGCGGCCGACGGGCGGTGGCTGGTGTACGGCGACGGCGTGCGCAGACCGCTGCCGGTGGGCCGCTGGCACGGCGACGCCGAGCCGGCGGTCGCCGCGCTGGTCGGCCGCTGTGCCGGGCCGACGCTCGACCTCGGCTGCGGGCCGGGCCGGCTCACCGTCGCGCTGACCCGGGCCGGCCGCACGGCGGTCGGCGTGGACGTGTCGGCCACGGCCGTGCGGCTCACCCGCGCCCGTGGCGCGGTGGCGCTGCACCGTGACCTGTTCGATCCGCTGCCCGGCGAGGGCCGGTGGGCGCACGCGGTGCTGATCGACGGCAACATCGGCATCGGGGGTGATCCGGTCGCGCTGCTGCGCCGGTGCCGGGAACTGCTCGCATCCGGGGGCACGGTGCTTGTCGAGCTGGAGCCGCCCGGCGCCGGGCTGTGGCAGGGCCAGGCCCGGGTGGCCGCCGCGCACGGGACCGGCCGGCTGCTGCTCGGCCCGGCGTTCCGGTGGGCCCGCCTCGACGTACACGCCGTCCACCGGGTCGCCGGCGCGGCGGGGCTCGCGGTGCGGCAGGTGTTCCGGTGGGGCCGGCGCTGGTTCGGCGAGCTGACGCCCGGCCGCTGACGACAGGTCAGGCGACCGGAAGGTGCACCACGAAGCGGCAGCCGCCGACGACGTTCTGCACGTCCACCCGGCCGCCGTGCGCCTCGACCAGCCCCCGGACGATCGCCAGCCCCAGCCCGCCGGAG
>NZ_VDFY01000133.1 GCF_006228125.1 Micromonospora orduensis
CACCTTCGCCCCGCCGCCCGCGCCGCGCCCGGCCGGAACTGCACGCGGGCGCGCCGCCGTTCCCGCCATGCCGCGTCGCTTCACCGGCTGGTTCGCCCCCACCCACGCGCCGACACCCCTGATGCGGCCCGCGCCCGTACCGGGCGCGGTGCCGCCGGAATCCCGGCTCGACCGGTGTCCACCCGTGGCGGCGTTGGCCGCCTGAGCAGGCACCTGGAGGTAAATAGTGAACTTCCTACCGAACGACACACTCGCCGGCTACGCCCGTACCGCCGTCGACCTGCGCACCCGCATGGTCCACTACCACCGCAGCCCGCTCGCGGCGCAGTACCTGCAGGCGTTCTTCGGCAGCCGCCTCGCCAACCACGCCAGCCCCAGTCCAGCGGGCGTGGCGAAGGTCCTCGACGCGGTCCGCGCCATCACCGCCAACCCGTGGCGAGTCGGCGAGCCGTACGTCATCGCCCCCGCGATGACCGCGATCGTCGCCGCCGCCGCGGCAGCCCTCGACCTGACCGGCGAGGTGCTGCCCGCCGATGTCGCCCCCGACGACGGCGGGGTGCTCTTCCTTCCCGAACCGATCTACCACCGCAGTCTCAGCGGCGAGGTGTCTTCGATCGGGGCGATCACGTGGGCCCGCACCACCAACACCAGCGGCGGCCGGTCCTTCTGGGCCATCGCCGGCTGGGCCGACCACCACGACCCGCACGACCCGGCGGCTGTGCGCCGTTGTGCGCAACTCGCCGACCGGACCGACCTCGCCCGCCAGTTCGGCCCCTACGTGCTGACCGACTTCACCGAGATCCCCATCGGCCAACCCGTCGACCCCCGCCCCGACCTGTCCATCCTCGACGGAGACGACCGCGACTGGGAACCGGCGCCCGACGGCCGGTTCTGCATCGACGAGACCACCACCCCGATGCGCGCCTGCGCCGCCCTCGCCTACGCCTTCTGGCGCATACAGGCCCAACCCCTCGCGACCGTCGCCGCCGCCCCGTTGGACCGCGCGGCACGCCGCCGCGCCGTACGGGCCAGCATCCGCCACGACACCCGGGTGGTCATGCTGCGACGCACCAGTCCTCTTGCCGAACCGACCGACGGCGAATCCAAGTGGCACTACCGGGTGCGGCTCGTCGTCCGCGGCCACTGGCGGCGCCTCGTCGACCGCGACGGCCACCCGTACCGCATCTGGGTCAACCCATCAAAGGCCCCGACGGTGCGCCCCTGCTGCACGGCGAGAAAGTCGCCGTCCTCGCCCGCTGATTCCCGCCCCCGTCCGAAGGCCGCGCGACGCCCTCTCAAAGGCCCGCGCGGCCTTCACCGTCCGTGCGCCCCGGCGGCCCGCCGGCCCGCCCGGCCTCGAAGGAGTCACGTCATGACCACCCGCGTGCTGTCCGGGATCGCCATCGTGGTCGCCGGCGTCCTGCTGCTGTGCTCCGGACTGGCCACCACCTTGCTCTTCGGCGGCGGCGGTGCCGGCGCGTGCGGGCCGACCACCAGCGTCACGGTCAGCGCCTCGTCGGCCGCGCCCAGCCCCACGGCGGACGGGATCGCTGCGATCGGTGACTGGAACGCCGAGCAGGTCGGCAACGCCGCCAGCATCACCGCCGTCGGCATGCGCCTCGGCGTCCCACTCCGCGGCTGGGTCATCGCCGTGGCCACCGCGATGCAGGAGTCCTCCCTGATCAACACTTCGGGTGGGGACCGCGACTCGGTCGGGCTCTTCCAGCAGCGACCGTCCCAGGGCTGGGGAATTGCCGAGCAGTTGCACGACCCGCAGTACGCGGCGACGAAGTTCTACCAGTCGTTGCAGGCCGTCGAGGGCTGGCAGGCGATGCCGCTGACCGAGGCCGCCCAGGCGGTGCAGCGGTCGGCCTACCCGGACGCCTACGCCAGGTGGGAACCCGACGCCCCCCGCATCGTCGCCGCCCTGACCGGGGTCAGCGCCGGTGTGGGCGCCTGCCAGGTGGCGGTCAGCGCGCAGGGCTGGACCCAGCCGGTGCACGGGGACGTCGGCTCCGGTTTCCGCACGGCGGGCCGGCCCGGGCACGACGGCGTCGACCTGATCGCGGCAAAGGGCACCCCGATCCGCGCCGCGTCCACCGGCACCGTCAGCGTCGTGCGCTGCAACGCCGTTGACGTGCGCACCGGCCGGGACTGGGGCTGCGATCGCGACGGCGTTCCCGCTCTCACCCGCGGTTGCGGCTGGTACGTCGACATCAACCACCCCGGTGGGGTGATCACCCGCTACTGCCACATGCTCACCCACCCTTCCGTGATCGAGGGCCAACAGGTGACGGCCGGTGACGTCATCGGCGTCGCCGGCAGCTCCGGCCACTCGTCCGGACCGCACCTGCACTTCGAGGTGCACCTCGGTGACTACACCTCCGGAACGGCCATCGACCCGGTCGCCTTCATGGCCTCCGTCGGCGCGCCCCTTAACCAGCAGTCCTGATCGCTGATGCCGGCGGCCGGCCTGCGTGATCCACCCCGGCTCGGCGGTCGTTCCGCCCCGGGACTACCGCCGCAACCCCCATCCACACATCCCTGAGGAGGAGAAGCCCGTGAGCACGCCCACGCTCATCGGTGTCGCCGCGCTCCGCGGCAGGTACACCGCCCGCTTGATCCAGTTCAGCGAGGATCCGCAGGTTCTGGTGCCGCTGCTGCGCCGGATCTGGACCGACACGTTCGGCCGCGACACCGACGCCATGGCCGCCGCGCTTCTGGCCCGCAACTGGTGGTCTCTCGCCGTCAACCCCAAGCCCCGCCGCTGGGAGCAGCAGCCGCCCGTACCGGGCCTGGGCTACCCCGCCGACAACGACACCATCCGGCGGGGTGCGCTGCGCGAGGACATCAGCGGAGCCCTCGAGTGGCTGTACCTGCTGCACCTCGACCAGCGGCGGCTGGTGGTGTACGAGGCGACGGTCCACGGCCGCTGGCTGCGGCACAGCGCGCACCACCTCGACCCCGCCGAGCACCTGTTCGTCACCGCACCCGCCGACGATGGCGGCGGGGGCCCGGAGATGACGGTGTGCACCGTCTGCGGCGCGGTCGACGAGGTCGACCACGTTGAGGTGCCGTCCATGGCCGGCTACGGCTACGACACCGCCACCAGCTGCACCCGCTGCGGCTCCTCGGTCGTCACCGACCCGATGTTCGGCGATCACGTCACCCGCAAGCCCTGGCCGCCGCAGGCCCCCACAACGGGTCACGCGACGGCAGCACCCGATGAACGCCGACCACATGCCGGCGCCGAGGCCGGCCAAACGGCCGCCGAATGGTGGGCGCAGGACACCATCGGCCCCCGCGCTAGCGGCGACACCCGCCGGGCCGCGCGCCGGATCCTCGCCGACGTCGACGACGGCGATCCCGCCGTCCTCGACGCCCTACCTCACTACACCTCGGCCGAAGAGTCGGTCGACACCAGCGGGTGGGGGCTGTTCGCCGACGCCACCGGCGACACCACGGGCTGGTTCGGGCTGCGCATCCAGCAGCGCGACGAGGCGTTGGCCGTCTACCGCGACGCCTACGACACCGCCGTCACCGACCGCGTCTCGGACCTGTGTCACTCCGCGGCGAGCCCCATCGGCCGCGACGTGTCCCACCTGCACCCCGACCGGGTCCGTACCGGCGACGTTGGCGTGTTCTCCGGCGACTGGGCGCGCACTACCGGCCCCGACGGCGGTGACCGGATCGAGGTCGGGTTCGTCGGTACCCTGATCGACCACTGGAACGGGTGGGCGGTGTTCTCCTGCACCCGGGAAGTGGCCGAGGCGATCGTCGCCGACCAGCAGCGCCACCGCGACCAGTGCCGCCACCGCCTGCGCGAGCAGGGCGTGCCGGCCGACGACCTGGACCGGCGGGTCGACGCGGAACTGGCCGACCTGTCCTTTGACGGCGACGTCATCGTCGCCGACCAGCGCGCCCTGTCCGACGACCCGGACGCCATCGAACGCATCACTCCGGACGGCGACGGCCGGTACGTGGTGATGGGCCGCAGCTGGTGCTGGGAGGCCGTTGACCCGTACGCCTGCGTCCGGATCGTCGGTGACCTGCCCGACCCGGCATAGGCCGGCACTCAAAACCATGGCTCGGCCGTAAAGCTCCGGGTGCGCATGGCTCTCCGCCGCGCCGAGGTAATCGGATTTATGCGCGGGTGAGGGCGGCTCTTCAGGGGGGTGGCTGCGGACCGCGATCGGGAAACGCGTCGTTCGGTCTGCCCAGCCGTTGACATCCGCCGCTAGCCTTCGTGTATGGCCAGTGACGATCTGTCAAGGTCCGATGAAGACGAAGGCGGGCCGGAAGTAGCCCCGCCGCGGAACACGGCCGTGGCTCGCAGAGGAGCTGCCGTCGCTGGCGACAACGCGAGCGGGATGTTCCTGGAAGCTGCCGCCGTGTGGGTGGGGGCCTCGGCAGCCGCCGGCGTGTTGGGCAACGCGGTATACGACGCGCTCAAGGCGGCGCTCGGCCGGCTGCGGCGCCGAAAGGTAGCCACTGCCGAGGACGACCTTGTGCTGTTCGCCCGGGTCGCGCTTGACCTCGCTAGGCCTGCGCTCCTCGACACCGACGAGCTGTTTGACCGCGAGGTCTACGTCAGCTGCCGCGAGGTCCGCGGTGGGTGGCGGGTTACGTTCTATTCCGGCGAGGAGACGGTGCGCGTCCGGCTGTCCGTTGATGACGAAAGGCAGGACGTCAAGGCCAAAGTCCGCCTGCGCCGAATGCCTGTTGTCGTCCGACGGTACGAGGATGAGGGCTACCGGCAGGCGCTGCGGACTGCTAACGGATCGAAGCCGTCACCGTCTGCGGATCCCGTTGCCCTGCAAGATCCGCACCGCGAACCGGATCTCGGCGAGCCGCAAGCCACCGCCGGCCCGTAGCTGCGCGCCAACCCGCCGCGCATTCGCCGCCTGAAACACGATGACGCTCGGCGGCCGGACATGCTCCGTCGCCTCAGCGTCCTGCATGCGAGGATCATCCACCGAGCCCGCCCGACTGCGCCACCTCGGCATTCGTCGTCGCGGATCTTCGCCCCAGCCCCACCGCCGCTCCCCCACGATGGGAGACGTGAGCAGTCTTCACGGTCAGCGCGGGCGGTGAGTCCTGCCCGGCGTCGGGCCGGGCGGGATGCCAAACTGGCGCTGCGCCGCCCGGTCGCGCCGATGCTCGCGGCACCGGTTGACCAGGTGCCAGAGGGCGCCGGCCTCGTGCACGAACCGAAATGGGACGGGTGGCGGGTGATCGCCTTCCGCGAGGACGACGGGGTGTACCTCCAGTCCCGGGCCGGCCGGAACCTCACCACCTACTTCCCGGACATCACCCGAGCCATCCGGAGGGCCGTGCCGTCCGGCGCGGTGCTCGACGGCGAGCTGATCGTGCTCGAGCGCGGGAGGACGAACTTCGCCCAGTTGCAGCGGCGCGTCACCGCCGGCCGCGGCCTCCTTCGCCTGGCCCGTGATTGCCCCGCCCACTACGTGCTGTTCGACCTGCTCGCCGACGCTGGCGGCGAGGGGATCCTGAACCTGCCGCTGTCGGAACGGCGGGCCCGGCTGGAGCAGCTGCTCACCGGCGCGCCACCTCAGCTGATCGTGACCCCACAGACGGCGGACATGCGGCAGGTGTGGGACTGGCTGAGCAACTGGACGGTGGCCACCGGCATCGAGGGCGTGGTGACCAAGCGGCTGTCCGGCCGCTACGAGCCAGGCAGGAGAGGGTGGTGGAAGTTCCGATCTGTCAGGGTTACGCCGTCGCTGACGCTGCCGTCATAGGCGTTGCGCCTGCTGGGCTCGCCCAAGGTCGAGTACATCGGCATGCGACAGCTGTCGGGCACTGGCACTGTCTGGTTGGTCGCCGTGGATGCCGACCTACGAGCAGCAGTGCATAGCCGCGAGCACAAGTCCGCCACCGCAGGCACGCTGAGTTGCGTCGGCGAGCCGCGACAACGTCCGGATCTGCCGATGTGCGGATGCTGTCGGTGTCATAAAGGAAAGCCGCGTGGACAGGATCACCGTAGGATCGTTCCCATGCTCGAGTCACAGCGTGAATCCGTGCCGCTCAACGACGAGGACGAGGCGGACACCGCACTGGCGTTTCTGTCCTTCAGCCGGTCTTGCTTGCTGAAAAAGCTGGACGGGCTGGAAGAAGAGAAGTTGCGACGCCGCCTGGTTGTGTCCGACACGACGCTCCTGGGGCTCATTCAGCACCTGACCGGCGCCGAGCGGTATTGGTTCGGCTACACAGTGGCCGGTGATCTCCGGTACGCCGATGCCAACATCGGCATGAAGGTCGCTGAGGATCAGCCTGCCGAGCAGGTGATTGCCGACTACCGTGCCGCCATCGCCGAGAGCGATCGTCACATTCGCGCGGCTGATGATCTCGACGTCCGTACCGCGCGGCCGGTAAATGACGAGCCCCGCACGCTTCGGTGGGTGCTGGCTCATATGACCAGCGAGACCACCCGGCATGCCGGACACGCCGACATCCTTCGCGAACTTATCGACGGCGTCACCGGCCGTTGATCCGGCGGGTGTGGGTGACAGCGGGCCGCTGGTCGAACGCTAGAAGGTCTGGCGACCGCCTCAACCATCCGGATTTGCCGCCGTCCGTGCGCGGCCGCGCACTGCAGCAGCCACGCGGTGTAAGCGCCGATGTAATGGGCGAGCTTTCGTGGCTCCGTAAGCGAGTCGGTGGATCAGCTCAGGATCGGTTGAGCAGGGTCATGAGTTCGCGGTTGGCGGCTCGGGCGGCCGCGAGTTCGTCTGTGCGTTCCTCGAGAGCCTGCCGTAGGTCGGTCACCCGTTGGTTGAGGTGATTGACGTGCTGGCGTAGTTCTTCGTCGGCGGCTGGAGCACCGATGCCGCTGGCGCGGTAGACCTGTTCGCCGAGCAGCTGTGACAGGCGTTTTTCCAGCTGGCTGATGTGCCGGGTCAGTCGTTGGTTCTGTGCCTTGAGGTTGGTCAGGTCGGTGCGTAGTGAGGTGTCGGTGACGGCGGTGAGGCCGCCTGGCGGTGGGGTTTGCCGCCGGGCGGCGTCAATGGCTGCGTGGAGGTCACGGTGGCGGTGGATGAAGCTGCGGTGAACCTGGGCGGCTCGGGCCACTGCGGAGACGCTCAGGGCGCTTCCTGTCGCGGTGGCGTGGTCTATTGCGTGCAGGACGCGTTTGCGGCGGGCGTCGCTGTCGCGGGCGCGGGCGGCGGCCAGGGCTTCGGGGTTACTCATTCGGCGCGTCCGATGCTGCGGACGTCGATGCGCATGGCCGGGGTGGTGGGCATGCCGAGGTGGACGGCTTGACGGGTCTTGCGTAGCACGGCGCAGGCGTTGTGGATCTGTTCGCGTTCTCCGTCGGTGAGGTTGTCGAGGTCGGTTTCCAGCCGCCGGATCAACCCGCGCACCTTGTCGATTTCGGTGGTGCTCGGTGCTGCTTCGGCCTTGGCCCAGTCAGCGAGGTCGACGGCGGCCAGGACGCGTTCTCGGTCGGCGAGTAGTCGGTCAAGGTAGGCGCGTAGTTCGGGTAGGTAGGAGGCGTCGGTGCGGAAGTGGCCGCAGCCCAGGCACCGCAGCCGGTAGGGGCAGGCGCCGCCGCCGGCTTGGACGTTGGACGGTTCGGCGCAGATCCCGAATGGGACGGCGACCTGACCGACGCGGCGACGGGCGCGTTCGGAGTCCATCAAGTTGGTGACGTCGCGCCATAGCCGTTGACCGGCACCGTCGTATTGGTGTTGCGCGAGGCGGTCCACGGCGGCGCGGGTGCGTTTCTCGGTGACGCGGTAGTAGACCTGCGTGGACAGGGTGCTGCGATGGCCGAGCAGGTCGCGGAGCACGTCCATGGGGGTGCCGGCGTCGGCGTGGCGTTGGGCGAAGCTGTGCCGGTAGGCGTAGGGCACGATTGCTGCGGGCGGGTAGTGCGATCCATCAGACAGCGGGAAGTGTTCGAGCTGGTCGACCCACTCACGATGCAGGTTAGTCAGCACCGTGGCGCGGATGGAGCGGGTGCCGTGGGCGTTGTTCATACGGGCCGGCAGCAGCACCAGGTCGACTTCGTCAGTGGTGGGGAACCGCTCACGCACGCGTTGCTGCTGGTCGCGGATCAGGGTGGCGGTGCTGTCGGCGATGGGTAGGCGGCGCCCGAGCCGATTGCGCTTGTAGTCGGTGAAGACGAGTACGGCTTTGCCGTCACCGTCGCGGTCGAGGCAGTGCAGCGGCAACCGGCAGATCTCGTCCGGGCGGCGGCCGGTGTCCATCAGCAGTTCGACAGCGATGCGGAATTCGCGTGACGATCGCTGCTGCAGCTGCGTCAGGTTCTCGTCGAGCTGAGCCATCACTTCGCGGGGAAGAGCTCGGGCGTCGGGCCGTTCGGGTGGCAGCGACGGCAGGTCCTCCTGGCGGATCGCGAACTCGCCTGGCAGGCCGGCCATGCACTCCCCGGGCCGGCTCAGACCCAAGTCGCGGCAGACGGCGAGAACCGTTCGGGTGTGCCGCACTACCTGGATGTGTCGTGGTGCCTGAAGCTCGCCGGTGTTGCGCAGATGCGCCAGCCGTTGCAGGAAGACCAGGATGTCTGCCCGGCCCAGCTCAGCGGGGTGCAGGCCCTGGTCCTCGCGTTGCAGCCGCAGACTCGCCGACAGCTTGGCCAGGGAGTTGGTATGCGCGCGGGACACGCCGTAGGGGGATTTCGACCCGCGCCGCTTGGGCAGGTCCTCGGCTACCCACGCTTTCAGTGCGTCGCGTAGCCATGGCTGCGTGATGTGGGAGAAGTCCAGGACGCCGGCGTGTCCGGCCACCGCCAAGTCCCAGACGGTGCGCTTCTGCTCGTCCTCCCAGGTGGTGCTGGCCCGCCGGGCCTCGTTCTGCAGGTTCGTCAAGAGCAGGCGCGGAGTCACCGACAGTCCGATGCCACTGACCTCCGCCAGGGACGCTGCCTCTCGAGAACGCGCGTGGCGCGCGACCAGCTCCCAGTGATCGGGGGAGATTTTGAAGCCCTGCTCACCACGGCGTTGGACCGCCACCAACAACTGCGCGACCACAAGGTCGGGCAAACCGCGCAGGTTCACCGTGGCGCTGCGGAAGATGCCCGGCTCCCGGCGGCGCCAGCGGGCCTGGTCATGTTCCCCGGCTGCGGTGGCGGTCTTCCACCGCTGGCGATGGGACAGGCACAAGCCATTGCTTCCTTCCGCCAGCCGTGTGCAGGCCGCGACCTGGCAGTCGCCGAAGGACGGCAGCGGCTTGACGCCGGGCATCATTAAGAACCGCTGTACTGCTTCCGGTGTAGGGCGGCCGACGAGTTCTCGGGCCCGCAGGGCGTGGCTGTTGCAGAGCTTGTGCGTGGAGACGTTCTGCGGTCGGGGGCAGCCAGTTACCAGACAGGTCGCGTCGACGAGCCGATGGATCATGTCGCTGGGGGCACCGCGTGGTGCGGCGCTGGCGAGGAAAGCCTCCTTGGACAGGCCGCTGGCCCTGCACCGGCTGCGGCACCCTGTACACAACGTGCCCGCAGAGCTGGACCGCACCAGGCATTGCGGCACCGCGCACCTCGGCCAGCCCAATACCGGGTGTTGTGGGGTCGGACAGACCAAACGCAGCAGCGGATCCCAGCCCGCGGTTGTCCAGAACTGCTCGGAGAGCAGTCCCTGAAGGCGATCAAGTTCAGATTCGACGCGCGGCTGCGGCGAGGCCGCCGGCGCCGGCAGCGTCACGATGGGTTTCCCGCTCGATAATCCGCGACCCGTTCCACCGCGTCCCGTAAACGTTGCGGCGCCGGATGTAGGTAGACCTGCGACGAATGCGGCGACGCGTGTCCCAGCAGGTGCTGCACCTCATCGACCGTCCCTCCGGCGTCGAGCACGTCGGTAGCGAAGCCGTGCCGAAGCATGTGCGGGTGGACCAACCGATCCAGCCCGGCGCGTCGCGATAACGCCGCCAGCAATTCGTTGATCGCACCTGGGCGCATCGGTGCCCCCAGCGGCGGCCGTGAGAGGTTGACCAGCACGAAGTCGCAATCGTCCGCGGGACGGCACGCCGCCCGCTCCCACCAGTACGCGTCCCAGGCCTGCACGAGCAGCCCGTCAGCCGGCACCGTCCGCGAGCGGCGTGACTTCGCGAATGCCCCTCGCGGAGCGACGTCACGGCGCACAACATGCAGGTGCTCACCATGTACCAGGCAACCCAACATGGTGGAATCCGCGGCGAAGTGCACGTCCTCGCGGCGCAGTGAGACCAGCTCGCCACGACGCAGTCCCCGCGCTAAGCCAAGAACGATCAGACGATCACGGGCCGAACGGCATGCCTGGGCCAGCGCGACGACTTCCGCCTCTGCGGCACGGTCCACCGGCTCTTCGGCCACTGGCAGTCGATGGCGTGCACGGGCGATTCCCCGCGGCGTCAGCGTCTCACCGCGTACCTCGTCCGGCAACCACCGATCGTCGGCCGCCTCGTAGAGCACCGCCAACAGCGCCGGCGGCGCCACCCCAGATGCCACCGCGTGCTTGCAGAACTCCCGCACCGCACCGACCACACCATTGACCCGGCGTGGACCCCGTCGTCCTGAACTTCTCAACCACAACATGAACCCGGTCATGCGGTACACCGCTGACCAAATTTCTAGGCCCACCAGGCTTGTCCATGTCAGAAACAGCGCCAGTGACCGCGCGTATGATTCGGTGGTCGCCTCAGCGCACCCGCGGCCGAACCGCAGATGGCGGAGGAACTCGTCGACGTCCGGTACTGGCCTCAAATCGTCGCTGAGCACCGTCCAGTAGACCTGCGCCGACGGGAGCCGTACCGCGAACGCTCGCGTCAACTCCGTACCTCCGAACCTGTCAAAGTGAGCGGATGACGCTGATGATGGGCACGCGATAGGGAACTGTCGCGCACAGGGTGTGCGGAGGCGGGTACGTCTTCCCGCGCGTCAGTGCGCTACACCTCAAGCTCCCAGACAGAGGTACCGGACCCGGATCACTACGGAGGCGATCGTCGGCGGGGTGACGGGCGGTCTCCGCCATCCCGACACCGTGCTGCTCGGCCGGCGTGACCGGCGAGGGCAGCTGCGGTACACCGGGCGCACCCACCCGCTGGACGGTATGCAGCGGGTGGAGCTCGGCGGGATGCTATCTCCCCTTCCGGCGGCTCAGCGCCGTGGCGTCCCGGTGGCACATCCGTGGCCGGAGCCGCTGCCGGCGTCGTGGTCGGGTCAGCTGGAGCGGCCGGAGCCGTTGCGGTACGTGCAGGTGGAGCCGAGCGTCGTGGTGGAGATCGAGGCTGACGTGGCGTTCGAGCACCAGAGGTGGCGTCACCGCGTCCGCTACGTCCGGGCCCGGCCGGACATGTCGACGGACGACGTGCCGCTGCTGCTCGGTGAGGAGGAGGGGTACTACGGCGAAACCTGACCCGGAGGATCCGCTCGACGCCGACCGGACGATCCGGCCATGGCGAACCGAGGCATCGATATGCCGTGGGCGGGGGTTCTGCCAACGACCTGATCGAGGTGTTCGGCTTTGCCCTGGGAGTGGTGGCCGTCGTCGTGTACCCGGCGCCTGGTGGGGCTGGGCGAACGTGGCGCTGTAGGGCCCTCCTGCTTGGCCTGAGCGCCCGCTGGTACGTGACCCGCTAGCCGTCGAGCTGCACCTGGGCGGCGGCGGGTTCGCCTTCATGCACGCGCGGACCCAGACGGGGCGCACCTCCACCGCTACTACTCGCCCTCCGGCCAATCCACCGGCTGGGTGTGCAGCAGGAGTACCCCATCCCGTTCGATCGGCCAAAGCGGCCAGTTAGGCGGGATCGTCATCCGGATCGGGAGCGTGCGGCTGTTATACCAGCCGTCGAACGGGTCGAATGGACCTTCAGGCCGTGCATGTCGGCGTAGACACGAAGCGGCCCAGGATGTCGTCCGCATAGCGGTGAGTTAGCAGGAACCCGCCGCGGCCGTCGTGCTGCGCCCAGATGTGGGTGTGGTCCATCCCGACGATGTGCACGCCGAGAAGGACTAGGAGTCCGTGCGGTACAGCCCATGCACGCATGCCTGGGCCGGGCCGCGATACAGCAGGATGGACCACGCCGGCTACCCCGATGAACGGGGCAGCCAAGGTCACGGGGTTCGCCGACGGGTTCGGCTGGCCGTTCCTCGACGACCTCGACGGCTACGACAGGCAAGCCCTGGCCCGGATGGCCGACGGACAGCAGTGCGATCCGCAGGGCTGTGAACGGGGTGGCGCCGACTGACCACGACCGGGCCACCGGCACCGCTCCTGGCCCTCACGGTGTGCGCGTAGTCAGCCAGGGCTCCCGCAATCCCGCACCGGCGTACCCATCCGACTTGATCGATTGGGCTGCGCGGGGTTCCATCGTCGGCGCCGACACCGCCCGCGGATGCCGACACCGACCAGCACGGCACCAGCGGCGACCCGACGCGTCGCCGTAACCCTTTCAGCACCACCGGGGTGTGGTCGCCCACCTGCCCGGCCCGATGCGGGCCGGCAGGGGTTGGCCCCACCCGTCTCCGTTGTGCGGTACCCACCGCCCGCGCACCCGGAGACGGGTGCGCGTGCCCGACCCTCGGAAGCGAGGCAATCATGACCACACCGCACCCGCCGGTAGCACCGGCCGGGCCCGCGCAGAACGACCTGGCCTCCGCCAGCGGCGCCGGCAATTCCACCACCGAATCGGGCTCCGGCCGGTCCGGCTACCTGTACCGCAAGGTCGCCCTGCACCTGGCCGACCACCCAGACGACATCCTCAAGGTCGGCGAGATCACCCGGGCGATCGGCGCACCGTCGTCCGGGGCCGTGTTCGAGGCACTGAAGAAGATGGCCGCCGCCGGGCACGCCACCCACCACCGCGACCCGCACCACCGCTTCCAGATCACCCAGGCGGGCATCGAGGCCGCCGGCACCCTCCCACCCGCCGCACCCCGCTCCAGCGGCAGTGCTGGTGGTGGCCGGCAGGCGCGGCCCGCGCCGGTGGCGCGACCAAACGGGGCGCTGTACCACCCGCGCCGGCTCGGCAGGGGCTGGGACGTCGAGGAGCTGCGACGGCTCCGCACTCAGCAGGTGCCCGTGCTGCTTTACGGGCCGCCCGGCACCGGCAAGACCGCCATGGTCGAGGCGGCGTTCCCCGACCTGCTGACCGTCGCCGGCACCGGCGATACCGTCGTCGACGATTTCCTCGGCTCCTACAACCCGGTCCCTGGCGGCGGCTACGAGTTCGTCCACGGGCCCCTCGTGACCGCTATGCGGGAGGGGCGGGTGCTGCTGGTCGACGACGCCACCCTCATCCCGCCGCGCGTCCTGGCGGTGCTGTACCCGGCCATGGACGGCCGCGCCGTTATCACCATCCCCGCCAACGGCAACGAGACCGTGCAGGCCGTCGACGGGTTCTACATCGTCGCCGGCCACAACCCGGGCGTGCACGGCGCGGTCCTCACCGAGGCTTTGGCCTCCCGGTTCACCGTCCATCTGCATGTCACCACCGACTGGGACCTCGCGCGCCAACTCGGCGTCCCCAAGACGGTCGTGGCCGCGGCGATCGACCTCAACGCCGACCTCGCCGCCGGCAAGACCGTGTGGGCGCCGCAGTTGCGCGAACTGCTCGGCTTCGTCAAGGTCCGCGACCACCTGGGCATGACCGCCGCCCTGGCCAACCTGGCCGGCATCGCCCCCGAGGACGCCCGCGACGACGTCACCGCGGCCCTGTCCCGGCACACCGGCACGCCCATCACCGCGCTCGCCCTCGGCAAGCGCTGACCCCGTCCACCCCTTCTTGGAAGGAGCCACTCCGTGTCACATCCGCACACCCACCTGCGCACCGGCACACCACCGGCCCGGGCCGGTGCCGCCGACTGGCGGGCCTGGTCGCAGGCGTGGACCCAGCACGTCCCGCTGTTGACCGGCCGCACCGACCTCACCGTCCTCGTCGCCCCCGGCGCCGCCGGAGACGCACCCGAATGCTTCTACCCCGACCTCAACCGCATCGAGGTCGACGCCACCTACATCGCCGAGCGCCCGGACATCACCGACCCGGCCAAGGCCCGGCATAAGCGCCTCGTGCCCACCGGCTACGGGCTGCTCGTGCACGGCGCTGCGCACGCCGCGCACAGCCGCTGGGCCACCCCGCCCGGCACCCCGCCGATCCTCGCCGCTGTCGCCGACATGCTGGAGGAATCCCGGGCCGAAGGACGCCAACGCGCCCGCCGCCGCGGCGACCGCCGTTGGCTGCGCCACGTCGTGAAGACCCTCCTCGACCCCGATGACGCGGCCGTCGACGACGCGTGGCACGCCGGTCAACTCGCCGCCCTGCTCCTGGCCCGCGTTGACGCCCGCATCGTCACCCGCACCGATGTCCGCCCCGTCCGCGCTGCCGTCACCGGCGTCCTCGGCCGCAAACGCCTGCGACAGCTGCGGGACATCTGGCGCGAGGCCCACACCTGCGACGACGCCGACGCCGACACCATGATCGCCCTGGCCCGGCGGTGGTGTCAGGTCCTCGGCATCGACCCCGACCAGCAGTACGACGCGCCCGTACCGGACGCCGGCCTGTTCCCCGGCCGCCTCGCCGCGGCACTCGTCGACTACCTCGCCGTCGCCGCCGGCGTCACCCCGGCCGAGTACGCCGCGGCGCTGCTGGCCCACCGGCACAGCCCATCGGAAGAGTGGGACCGCACCGACCCGACCGAGCAGGAACACCGCGCCGCCCGCGACCTCGCCAACCGGCTACGGCAGGCCCGCACCCGCCACCCCGAACCCGGCCGGCGCCCCTCGACGATCCCACCCGGCCGGCTGCGGACCCGCCACGCCATCACCGCCGAAGCCCAAATCGCCGCCGGGCAAATGCCGACCGCCGCCCCGTGGCAGCAACGCGCCCAACTGCCACCGGAGAAACCGCGCCTGCACCTGGCGATCCTGGTCGACCTGTCCGGATCGATGGGCCGGTATACCGAGGCGATGTCATCCGCCGCGTGGATCTTCGCCAACGCGGCACGCCGCGCCGACGCGACGACCACCACGATCGGGTTCGGCGACCGCACCACCGTCCTGGTGCCCCCACGCACCTACCCCAGGCAGGTGATGCACATGCGTACCGGCCTCGCCACCGCGACCTTCCCGGAAGCGGTCAAGGTCGCCGACCAACTCCTCGACCTGCGCCACGGCCGCACCCTGCGGATGCTCGCCGTCGTCTCCGACGGCTACCTCGACGACATCCCCGCCGGCCAACACCTCGTCACCACCCTGCACCGCGCCGGCTGCGCCGTGCTGTGGCTACACCCCGCCGACCCGCCCACCGGCGGCGAGCCGACTGACCCGAACCAGGTCTGGGGGCACACCTTCACCCACGCCACCACCCTGACCGTCACCGACCCGACCGAGGCCATCGCGGCAATCGCCGACGCCGCCGTCACCGCACTCGCCCAGGCCTGAATCCCGGCCGAGCGGGCCCCGAACCGGCAGCCAACCAGTCCCACTCAGCGCCGCGGCGCTGCACCGGCTGCGGCCCGCGCAGCGCCGCACGCCGGGACCCAGGACATACCAGGGCCTGGAATGCGTGGCTGCCCCAGGCGGCCCCACTCGCATCTCGCGGAGGGCCGATGCCGAACGGCCTCGCTGCCGCCCCCGCGACTTGACCATCCCGCGCCATTGAAGCGTGCATGCATCGCGTCCTGACCGACCCCGGCTCCGGACGCGGTACGACGCTGCCCACCAAGGAGTTCCTCATGCGTTACGGCACCGACGACGAACACCCCTTCGACACCGACAACCGCGCCTGGCGGCGCCTGCGCGACGTCACCAGCGAACACTTCGACGCCATCACCTGGAACCGGGACCCGGACGGACGGCCGGTCCTGCTCACCCTGCGCGACATGCGCACCGGAGACACGGTCACCCTCGCCGTCCTCGACTCCCTGGAGATCCGCGACCCCCACGCGCTGCTCGCGGTCCACGCCACCGGCGAAATCGGTGCCCACGGCCCCACCAGCGGCGCCGAAGCAGCCCACTCCCACGCCGCCACGCTCGCGCTCGACAGCACCACGCTCGCCGTGACCATGCCCGTACCGCTGCACGACCCCGCCGTCACGGATCTACCCACCACCAGTTGGGTCGACCTACCGCCCGACCTCGCCGCGATCCTGCGCCCCGCCCTCGACGACACCCGCACCGCCGTTCTCGTGCTGCTCGACCGCACCGAAGGCTGGCTCGCCGCCATCGGCCCGTTCCCCACCCACGCCGCCGCCGACACGTGGCAACCCGCCGACGGACCCGGCCGCACCGCCGACCGGCTCACCGTGCCCCTGCACCCGATCACCATCGAGCAGGCCCAGCCATGACCAGCACCCGGCCACAGGGACACCCCCGTCCTCCCCCACCGTGGCCATCGACGTCGACGGCGTCCTCCACTCCGTCAACCCCGCCCACGCCGAGACACGCGGCTACCGGCCACACCGCTACAACGGGCCCGCCCCCGACGGTCAGCACGTCACCGGCACCGTCTGGCTGAACCCCGACCACGGGCCGTGGCTGCGGGAACTGGCCGAGCACGCCCAACCGGTGTGGTGCACCAGCTGGAACCAGTTGGCCGCCGCTTGGATCACGCCACGGCTCGGCTTACCGACCACCTGGCCACACGTCCCCGTCCGCGTCGGCGGGGTCCGCTTCGGCCACCGGAGCAAACTCAGCCTCTGTACGCCTGGGCCGCCCGGCGGTTACTCGCTGTCCTCGACAACGAGTTCGGCGGCGAGGACCCCACCATCGCCGACCAGCGCACCGCCGACGGGTACCCCCGGGTGCTCCACCGGGTCGACCCGTACGGGCCGCACCGCGCCGTGCGACGTCGACACGTGCTGACCTGGCTGAGGCAGCTCTGACCAGCCCACAACGGCGCTACCCGGCGCGAAGGCATTCCGTTCACCCGGATCCGCGGGGCTCCAGTCCCCGACGTATGCCCCGCACCGCATTGACAAGGAGTTGACTATGGACAACACGTTCGAACCCGCCGACGACCCGGGTACCGACCCGTCACCTCGACTCAGCGTCGGAGACCCGGAACGACGCAAGACCCGACGGCTCGCCCGCGAGTGCAACACCTGCGTCTTCAAGCCCGGCAACCCGATGCACCTCGACCCCGGCCGACTCAAGCAGATGGTCGCCGAGGCGCGCGGCGCCGCCGGCTACATCATCTGCCACTCGACGCTGCCCTACGCCGGCAGCCCGGTCCCGCCCGCGGTCTGCCGTGGCTTCGCCGACCGCTACCACACCTGGCAACTCCAGGTCATGGAACGACTCTGGGGCTTCGTCGATGTCGAGCCACCCGAGCCGGACCCGGCCCGCACCCCCGAATGCCCAGGAGACACCCACCATGCGTGACATCAAAGACCTTCTCCGACGCCAGAACCAGATCATCGACACCACCGGCTGGGCCGTCACACATGTCCTGCCCACCGACGACGACCCCCACACCACAGCGCCGTTCGCCTACACCGTCGGACTCACCGCCCACGACTACCCCGAACTGATCACCGCCGGACTGCCACCCGAGGTCGCCCACAGCCTGCTCAACGACCTGGCCCGCCGGGTCTACGACAAGGCCGAACGGTTCACTCACGGCCAGCGCGTCAGCGACCTCATTGCCGACTACGACGCGATCATCATCGATGGGCCGCCCACCGATGAACTGCTGCCCGGGATGGCGATCAACCGCTACGGCCGCGACCAGATCCGCCTCCAACAGATGGTGTGGCCCGACCCGCAGGGCCGGTTCCCCTGGGACAACGGGTACAGCTTCGACCCGCAGGTACAGCCGCTGATCGCGCAGCTGTGACGGAGCACGCCAACAACGGTCCGCCGGGATCCGGGCGCCCCTATCGGTGCTTGGACCCCGGCCACCACCGGGTGCGCTCGCCCAACCCTCGGCTCGGCTGTGTCGCCACCAAGGTCTACGCCGTCACTGGGGTCAACATCGTTAGCGAGTCACTGAGCGTTGGCGCGTGCCCGTCCTTTCCGGTGGTTCGTCAAGCATGGAGTGAGAAGACTGGGCCTTTCGTCGTCCGCGGTGCCGTGCGTTTCGGATAATCCGCCTCGTTTCGGCCAGCTAGCTGCCCGTAGTCACCCTTCAGCCGCCCAGATCCTCGTGAGGCGGCAAGAACCAGCTACCCATAGCGATGGGGCTCTGAACGCCGGCACGCTCGATCCGCTGCGTGTCTGTTCATCGCTCTTAAAGCTCCTTGCTCTACTCTCCGCCTACAGCGATACTGCGGTTGGACCGCAGAGCGCGGCGAGACCCTGGCATCCTCGGAGCCCTATCGTGCCCAATCACCACGACGACGATCTCCAGGCGTTTGCGACTCTTGAATCCGAATTTCGGTCGGTATGTGAGATCGCGATCGAGACGTGCCTTCGCCTCTCTCCACCCTATCGGCCAACGGCGTGGAGAGGGATGATTTCCACTCTGGGTGCAGCGGAGGCCGCGCGACGCCTGGTCGTTAGCGGGGACATCCAAACAGGCTTCGGTCGGCTTGTTCAAGCTGGTCGTCCTGAGCTGACTATTGAGTGGGAGATCCTCAACCCAAGGTGGGATTCCTTATTCAGCGAGCAGCACCGAGCAGCCGCACGCTGGCGGCTTCAGCAAGCGGGCATCGAGCCGCCGAGTCTTTAGTCGCCGCCAGCACGGTTCAGCGCGTGGCGCCGAGCTGGAAGACCAGATCGCAACAGCAGCTTAAGCGAATGTGAGAAATGTCCGAATACTACAAAATTATCGTCGATGTCGGTCAACGAAATTGCGGCGTCAACCAGGAACCTCGGCGCTTTAAGCTCGAATACTTTCAACGCTGCTCGCAACCTCGGACGTGTCGACTTGCTTTCGGCAGACGATGAGATAGCAAAGCTGCTTGCGCAAAGCAGGTTAAAAGGCGTGATTATCGGGGTTGTCGCCACTGGCGGATCATCGCAGTCGCCACCGGTGGGATCATCGCCGCAGTCAAGTCCGCGCCATATATCAAGGGCTGATTCAACGATCTGACGTCGAAGTCGAGTGGGAACGCCGAGATGAGCGAGGGCGAGAGTCAACCTGCCCTGGACGGCGCCGCCGCGACGACCTTCTCGCAGCAGGTAGAGGCAGCGCTGGACGACCTGCCCACCGAGATGAGCAGCGAAGACGCGCAACGGCGGCTCGCAATGATCATGATCGCTGCGGCGTTCATCGCCGATCAGATGCGGGTCCTACCCATGCTCGCGTCGAAGACGCCGGCGCTCCGCAGGAACTGAAGAGTGCGTTGGAGAGACTCTCCTCCCTAGACCTCACGGACACCCTCAACCGGATGCTGGAGAACAATTCCTCCCTGCTCAGCGACGCGACCACAACCGCGCTCATGAAGATCTTCGAAGGCGGCCGTTTCGTCGAGGGTGCATACCGGCCCCTGCGCAACGACAAGATCAAGCACGCGCTTCGCCTGACTGACGGCGAGGACTGAAACCCGGAAGAGCCCTGGAGATCCGGCACCGCACTGCACCTCGAGCCACACCCTGGCGGGTGCTTGCGCCAGCAGCCCACCGGTTGCCTGTCACCGCTCAGGGCACAACGGGCGGTCACGAGAGGCGAACCTGCTCGGCGGCACGGCTGGTGTCGTGTCCGTTCGCGGTTCGCGGCACGGGTGGCCAGTACCGGCGGACGGTACGCTCGGATCGGCCGATTCTGGTGGCGATGTCGGCAGGGTGCAGGGACGGGTCCTGGCTGTACCAGTAGGCCACGGCTCCAGCGGTGTCCGACGGCACCTTAGCGCTGCTTTCGAGGCCGTCCGGCTCGGGCTCATGTCTTTGACCCCCGAAGGGGTCCGGCTCAATCTGTTGGGTAACGCCCGGAGTCTTGACTTTGTCCTGCTCGTCGGAGTTCTCGACCGGCGCGACCGAGGGGCCGGTGATGCGGGAACGGTTTCTCCCTGGCCGGTCCGTGTCGCGGTGAGAGGGACCCGTGCCCCGGTCGTGTGCATCGTTCCTCGGCCGCGCAGGTGCCACTTCCTCGGCGTCGCCCGCATCGGTCGACGCATGCGCCGGGCTGACGGAGGGGGCGCGGATCCGGCCAGCGATCTCGACCAAGCTGATGCTGGCCACGACGACCAGTCCGTCGACGGAGATGGGCAGCAGGTAGGAGGCAGCTGCGTCGGTTTCGCCGTAGCGGGCGGCGACGCCGACCATGTGCCAATAACTCACCCAGGCGGCGATGCCGGCAATGACCGCGGCGGCAATCAACCGCGCGGCGGCCAGGCCACGGCGGTCGGCGGGTACTCGGGAGATGAGTTCGACCGTCAATAGCAGCGCCAGCGGCGGCCACGCGGCGATGACCTGGCTGATGAGATTCGGCTGGGCGTGCAGGACGTTCGCCGCGATCGACGCGGCGACGCCGAGGGTGAGAACGGCCCGCACGCCCCACCGCAGGCGGGTCAGGAGCTGAATGTCGACCTCCGCTGCTTGCGAGGTACGGGCGGTGCTCTGCTGGGGTGGCGCTGTGGCGGTCATGCGGCGGGTCCGTCACTGGGCCGGCGCGCCGGCAGCGGGTCCGGTCGGCGGGCGGGGCGCTGCACCTGGGCGACCAACTGGTCGGCCAGGGCAACAGTCTCATCGCTGGGTTCGGCGTCGATCTCGCCGAGCGCGCGGGTCAGGGCACGGCGCAGGCTGCGGATCGCGTCGAGGTGCCCGAGCGCGGCGCGGGCGCGCATCGCCTGCTGGTACAGCTCTTCGGCGTACGGGTTGTGGCCGATCGCGGCGTTCAGGACGGTGAGTTGCTCGGCGGGGTTGTCGGCGAGGGCGTCGGCAAGGGCGAGGTGGGCGTCGAGTGCCTGTTGCCGGACGGCTTCGCGGTAGGGCTCGATCCATTCGTAGTCGGCGCCGTCGGCCAGGTGCCCACGGTAGGTGTCGACCGCGCGGCGCAGCGCGGCGAGGCGCTTGGCCGGGTCGGCGGCCTGGTTGGCGTCGCGGATCGCGGCGCGCATGCGCCACAGGTCCACGTCGACGGCGTCGCGGTTCAGGACGTACCGCTGGTGGGGGTGGGTGAGGTAGGTGCCGGGTCCCGCGGTGCGGCGCATGATCGTGCGCAGGTCCGACACGTAGGTGTAGAGCCGGCCGGGTGCTTTGGTGGCGGGGGCGTCGGGGAGCAGGTCATCGAGGATCGCCTCGACGGTGGCGGCGCCGTCGTGGACGGCCAGGTAGACGAGCACTTCGAGGGACTTCTTGCGCAGCGTCGGCCCGGGTGGCGTGTCGGCGATGGCGGCGGCGCCGAGCACGGCCACCTTTACCCGACCATGGTTGGTCTCCTGGCCGTCCTCGGCCGCACGGTCGGGGTCCGGTTCATCGGAGGTTGGCGTGGTCGCACCGTCGCGGGAGGTGTCGGCGCTTGGGGCGTGGGCGTTGGCGGGCAGGTCCCCCCCTGTTGGGGCGGCTGCGGCGGTCTCGCTGTCGGCGCTGTCCCGTGTTGCCGAGGCAGTGGGCACCGATTGCGGGTCGGAGGCCGGCAGAGGGCCGTCGTCGCAGGAAGAGTCGTCAGGTGGCCGTGATTCGGTATCGGGCAAAGGTTGCGTGTCAGGTGCCGCTGTTCTGAGCTGGGCGAGGACGGCTGGTTGAGCTGGGGCGGGTGCCTGCGGCTGGCCTGTGTGGGACTCGGCGAGGGTGACGAGCAGGTCGCTGGTCTCGGATGAGGTGAGAACGGCCAGCCGGCCGATGTCGGCAGGGTGACCGCCGTGGCGAGGGCTCTGGCCGTCGGCGCGGCTGGTGGTGCCGTCCGCGGCGACGACGACGGTGTCGCCGTCGGGCCACGCGCCCAGCAGCACGCCGTGGATGTCCAGGCGCTGGCCTTGGGCGAGGAGCGCGGCGGTGCGGGGGCGCTGGTGGCGGGTGACCGCGTCGGCCAGCAGCAGGACCGGCGGCAACGGCTCCTCGGTCGGGTCCGCCGCGCGGGCGGCGGCGACGGTGTCGACCTCGTGGGCGTAGACGATGCGGCTGCGGTGCAGGACCTGCCCCTCGATCAGGTCGAGGGCCTCCTCGAGGTCACCGGTGACGGTCAGCCGCGGCGTGTGGGGCAGCCTGAGGGCACCAGCGCCCAGCAGCGTCGCCGCGGTCGCTGAGGGTATGACCAGCCAGGTCCGCTCGTCCGGTGCGTCGAGGCCCCCGGCGGCTAGGGCGGCAACCATGAACCCGCGGGCGGCGGCCTCCGCGCCGGGACCGGTGAGTCCGAGGCCGGCGGTAGGCCAGATCGGGGTGAGCGGGTGCGCCAACGATGGCACCAGCGGGCAGGGCCCACGGCTGGCGGCAGGTGGTGCTGTGCCGGAGGTGTCCTCGTCGTCGGGTTCGACGGGGCCGGGGCTGTCATGGGCGTGCTGTTGGGAGGGCTTCACGCTCTCTTCGGGCAGTTCGATGGCGGCGGGCCGCTCAACGCCGCGGCGGGCGGGGATGGTGCGGCGGCGGATCTGGTGGATCACGGCAGGCATGGGCGCCATGTCGGCGTCGTCGAGGCGCGGGTCGGCCGAGAGGGGACGTCGGGTGTAGCGGTGGCGGCGGTGCGCCCAGGTCAGGGCGACGGCGGCGAGGATGGCGGCGACGAGCCCTGCGTCGAGCCAGCTGCCGGTGTCGAGTGTGGTCCCGGGCTCAGCCTGTGGTCGCGGCGTTGGCGTGTGCGGGTCGTTGCTCGCGGCGGGGTGGGTGGGTGTGGTCGGGGCGCGTG
>NZ_VDFY01000066.1 GCF_006228125.1 Micromonospora orduensis
GGCGGCCCGGGTGCGGCCGACCGTCGCACCCGGGCCGCCGCCCTCGCGTGATCGGAGCACCGGCATGCCGCGTACCCCACTGGTGTCGCTGCTCGTGGCCCTGCTGCTCACCGGCGGCTGCGCCGGGCCGCCGACGCCGGCCGGGCCGCCCGCGTCCCCGACCGCGTCGGCGGCGGCCGGGGATGCGGCCGCCGCCGACGAGATGAGCGGCATCGACGTGGTGTTCCTCGGCACGATGGTCGGGCACAGCGAACGCACCCTGCAGATCGTCCGAACGGCCCGCGACCGGGTACGCGACGACACCCTGCGCACCCTCGCCGCCGCCATCGAGGCCACCGAGGCCGACGAACTGGCCGACATGCGGGGGTGGTTGCCCACCGGCGGACCGGGCGCCAGCGCCGCCGCGCACCACCACGAGGGGCACGGCGACGACGCCGCACTGGACCGGCTGCGGGCCGCGCCGGACGCCGACGTCGACCGGGTGCTGCGCGACGTGCTCGCCGACCACCAGCGGGCCGCTGCCGACCTGGCCCGCGCCGAGGTCGGCGTCGGCCGCAGCGAACGGGTCCGCGATCTGGCGCGGCGGATCGAACAGTCCCGGACCGCCGAGGTCGAGCTGCTCAGGGGGTACGGGGCTCAGGTCAGCGAGGCTCCAGGCGGACCGAGATCGAGTTGACGCAGTGCCGGGTGTCCTTCGGTGTGAAACCCTCGCCGTGGAACACGTGCCCGAGGTGGCTGTCGCAGCGGGCGCAGCGGATCTCCGTACGCGCCATGCCGAGGCTGCGGTCCTCGATCTCCTTCACCCGGCCGGGGATGGCGTCGTCGAAGCTCGGCCACCCGCAGTGCGAGTCGAACTTCGTGTCGCTGGAGAACAGTTCCAGACCGCAGGCACGGCAGTGGTAGACGCCCTGGGTCTTGGTGTCCACGTACTCGCCGGTCCACGGGCGTTCGGTGCCGGCCTCCCGCAGGACGTGGAACTCCTCCGGGCTCAGGCGGACGCGCCACTCGTCCTCGGTCTTGGGCAGGTTGTTGTCGTCAAGACTCACCCGCCCACGGTACGTCGAACGTCGGGGGCGTGGCATATGGTCGCCAGATGGCGGGCACCAAGGCGACGGTCACCGAGATCGAGGTGGCCGGGCACACCGTACGGCTGAGCAGTCCGGACCGGGTGATCTTCCCCCAGCGGGGCTTCACCAAGGCGGACGTCTTCCACTACTACCTCGCGGTCGGCGACGGGATCATGCGCGCCCTGCGGGACCGGCCCACCACGCTGCAACGCTTCCCCGAGGGCGTCGAGGGCGAGGCGTTCTTCCAGAAGCGGGTGCCCACCCGGGGCGTGCCGCCGTGGGTGACGACCGCCCAGATCACCTTCCCGAGCGGCCGCACCGCCGCGGAACTCTGCCCGGTCGACCTGGCGCACGTCGCCTGGGCCGCGCAGATGGGCACCATCGTGTTCCACCCCTGGCCGGTACGCGCCGCCGACACCGACCGCCCCGACGAACTGCGCATCGACCTCGACCCGCAGCCCGGCACCGACTTCGCCGACGCGGCCCGGGCCGCCGGTGAGGTCCGCGCCGTCCTCGACGAGTTGGGCGCGACCGGCTGGCCGAAGACCTCCGGCGGCCGAGGTGTGCACGTCTACCTGCGCATCCAGCCCCGCTGGACGTTCACCGAGGTGCGCCGCGCCACCATCGCGCTGGCCCGGGAGGTGGAACGCCGCACCCCCGACCTGGTGACCACCGCCTGGTGGAAGGAGGAGCGCGGCACGCGGGTCTTCGTCGACTTCAACCAGATGGCCCGGGACCGGACGATCGCCTGCGCGTACTCGCTGCGGGCCAACGCCCGGGCCACCGTCTCCACCCCGGTCACCTGGGACGAGCTGCCCGACGTCGACCCGGACGACTTCGACCTGCGTACCGTCCCGGCCCGGCTCGCCGAGCGCGGCGACCCGCACGCCGGCATCGACGACGCCCCGTGGGACATCACGCCCCTGCTGGAGTGGGCCGACCGCGACGCCGCCGCCGGCCAGGGCGACCTGCCGTACCCGCCCGACCACCCGAAGATGCCGGGCGAACCCAAGCGGGTCCAACCCAGCCGCGCCAAGCGCACCGACGCCTGACCGGTCCCGGCTGAGGTGGGTGGCTGGGCCGTCCACGCCAGGAACCTGGCGAACAACTCCTGCGGGTCCGGCGCCGGATTCGGATTGAGTCTGCACAGGTCGGCGGTCGCGTCGATCAGCTGGTTGGCCATGTAGACCGACAGCGCCACCCGATCCGCCCGGTACTCGACCCGCAGCAACATCCGTGCGCAGGCGCAGGGCCAGGGGGCGGCGCACACCCGACAGAGCCACGAGGGGCGGCGCGGCAGGTGCTGGTGCACCGGGTGCAGATTGCCCAATGCCGAACGTAGGCCCTACGGCGGCCGTCACCACCGCTCGGTGAGGTGTTCGCGGCCCGGCGGCGGGTCGTAGGGCGCCGGCCAGTAGTCGACGATCCGGTTGATCAGTCCACTGTGCGACACCTCGATCCAGACGCACGCGTCCAGCTGCTCGGCACCGACCCGGACGTCGAGCCACAGGGCGGCCATCCGGTCGTCCGCAACCACCCGCCGCACCCGCAGATGCCAGTCGCCGGGATAGTCGATGGTGAACCGCAGGAACGCGTCCCGGCCACGGATGCGCTCCCGGGTCTGCGGCATCTCGTAGACGACGTCGTCGGTGAGCAGGCCGGCCAGCCCCTGCCAGTCCCGGCCCTCCAGACGATCGACGTACTCCTGCGTGGTCTGCCTGGTCGCGGCGGTGTCGTCCACGGCGACGGACGCTACCGCCCGGCACCGACAGTCGATGCCGGGCGCCGGCCGGCCGAGGGCTCCGTGTCGGACGCGGCGGTTAATCTGCCGGCATGGGGAGCGCCGAGCTGGATGAGCTGATCGTCGCGGACGCCGAGGCGTTGCGCGCCTGGTTGTCCACCAACCACGCCACATCGCCCGGCGTCTGGCTCGCCCTGACCAGAAAGGGCGGCACAGTCACGACGTTGACCTGGCAGCAGGCGGTCGACGAGGGCCTGTGCTTCGGCTGGATCGACGGGCAGGCCCGCAAACGGGATCAGGAGAGTTCCTGGATCCGGTTCACCCCTCGACGGTCCCGTAGTTCCTGGTCCCGACGCAACGTCGAGCACGTGGCCCGGCTGGAGGCGCAGGGGCTGATGCAGCCCTCCGGCCGCGCGGCGGTGGAAGCCGCGAAGGCGGACGGACGCTGGGCGGCCGCCTACGCCCCGCCGTCGGAGGCCGAGGTGCCGGACGACCTGCTGTCCGCCATCGCCGCCGAGCCGGCCGCCCAGGCGATGTTCGACGTGCTCACCAGAACCAACCGGTTCGCCCTCATCCACCGCCTCAACGCCGTGAAGCGGGCGCAGACCCGCGAGCGGAAGGTTGCCGAGTTCGTCGCCATGCTGGCCCGCCACGAGACGATCTACCCGCAGAAGGCCAGGCCGACGCCCGAGACAACCGATTGACTTTCGATAGCTAACGAGCGAAACTCGATGCATGGTTACAGAGCATCGAGCGGTAGCCGCTCTCAGAGTCTTTCTCGTGGTGCTGTTCGGGGTCCTGGTCATGTTCCAGACCTTCTCGCTGCCCGGGCAGTTCGCGCACATGGCCCAGGAGTCGCCGCAGGACGCGTACCTCCGCTGGCCGGCCACCATCGTGACGGTGTTCTGGGTGTTGTGCGTCCAGGTGGTGATCGTGTCGACCTGGCGACTGCTCAACCTCGTCAAGAACGACCGGATCTTCACGGAGGCGTCCCTGAAGTGGGTGGACGCGATCGTGTGGGCCATCGCCGCCGGGTGGGTGGTGCTCGTCGGTGTCTTCCTCTACGTCGGCTTCAACGCGGACGACCCAGGGCTGCCGCTCCTGCTGTTCCTGCTCACCGTGGGTGTCACCGTTCTGGGGCTCCTCATGGTGGTGATGCGCGCGCTGCTGCGGCAGGCCACCACGCTGCGCACCGACATGGAAGCGGTGATCTGATGCCCATCGTCGTCCGCATCGATGTCGAACTGGCCAAGCGCAAGATGAGCGTCGGCGAGTTCGCCGAGCGGGTCGGGCTCACCCCGGCCAACGTCGCGGTACTGAAGAACGGTCGCGCCAAGGCGGTGCGCTTCAGCACCCTGGAGGCCATGTGCCGGGTGCTCGACTGCCAGCCAGGAGACCTGCTCGAGTGGGTCGAGGAGGAAACCCCGTGAGGTACGTCCTCGCCATCCTCGCCATCGCCCTCGGTGTCGCCGCCGTCGTGTTCGGGGGAGCCGACGACTCACCGGGCCTCCAGCTCATCGGCGCCGTGCTCGTCGTGGGTGCGGTGGCGTTCGCCGTACGGGCGGCGCGAAGCGAGAGATGACGACGCCATCGCACCCGGAATAACGATCATGTAACGGGCGCGAACCTTTCCCCGTAGATGGCCTGTCTTGAAGGTCGTCGGCCCGCCAGGGCCAGGGGAGGCGTCGGATGAAGCTGGTGTGGAGGCGGGCCCGTGAGGCGCGGGGGCTGCTGGTTGCCGCGGTGATCGCCGCGCTGGTCGCCGTCGCGTTGGTCACCGGTCTGTCCGACTACAACCGTCGGGCCGTGGACGCCGGGCAACGGGCGCTGGTCACCGCCGCGCCGGCCGAGGAACGTGGTCTGCTGGTCGGCGGGTCCGCCGGACGCGACGCCGCCGAGTTCGCCACCCGGGACAGGGCGGTTCGCGACGAGTTCACCGACGGCCTCGCCGGGGTGCCGGTCACGGTGGCCGTCGCCCGGTACGGCACCGGTCGGGAGCTGACCGGCGACCTCGGGCCGGCCCTCCGACCGGACGACGATCCGATCTTCGCGAACCTGGCCACCCTCGACGACCTGTCCGGGCACGCCGAGCTCACCAGCGGAGCGTGGCCCCGGCCGGGCGCCGACCCGGTCCAGGTGAGCCTCCCGGAGCGGGTCGCCGGCGCGCTGGGCCTGAGCGTCGGCGAACGGATCCCGCTGCGCGACCGTGCCACCGAGCGGGCCAGCCAACTGGTGCTCACCGGCACCTGGCGGCCCCGCGACCCGAACGACGCGTACTGGCTGCTCGCACCCGGGGTGGGCGCGGGCAGCGTCGGCTCCGGCACGTCGTACGGGCCGTTCACGCTCGACCCGGCCGACTTCGAGGCCACCTTCCCGGGCGCGGTGTCGGCGTCCTGGCTGGCCGAACCGGCTCTCGGTGACGTCGACACCGCCGACCTGCCAGCCGTTCGCAAGGCCCTCGCCGCAGCCGGCACAGAAGTGCCGGAGGCCGCCGAACTGGGTTCCTCCGCGCAGACGGCGACCAAGATGGAAGGGCTGCTGGACCGCATCGCCCGCGCCGACCTGGTGGGCCGCTCCTCGCTGGCCACCCCGCTGCTGCTCATCCTGGTGCTCGGCGGGTACGCGCTGGTGCTGGTCGCCGCCCTGCTGCACGAGGACCGCCGCCCGCAGACCGCGCTGCTGCGCGCCCGGGGCGCCGCCCGCCGGCAGTTGGCCGGTCTCGCCGCCCGCGAGGCCACCCTTGTGGTCGCCCCGGCCGCCCTGCTCGGGCCGCTGATCGCCGTGGAGGCTCTGCGGTTCGTCCGGCCCGGCGGGTCGGCGGAACTCTCCGCCGCGGGCGGAAACACCGCACTGGTCTGGGCCGCTGCTCTGGCGACCGCGGTCGGCTGCCTGGTGGCCATGGTCGCGCCGACGCTGCGCGGCGCCGGGACGTACGTGGCGGACATGGCCGCCCGGTCCCGCCCGAACCGATCGGCGAGCGTCCAGCGGGCCAGTGTCGACCTGGTGCTGGTGGCGCTCGCCGTGCTCGCCTGGGTGCAGCTGCGCCGGTACGCCTCACCGCTGGCCGGCTCGAACGGCCGGCTCGGGCTCGACCCGCTGCTGGTCGCCGCCCCGACGCTCGGTGTGCTGGCCGGCGCCGTGCTGGCGCTGCGGGTGCTGCCGCCGCTCACCCGGTTCGCCGAACGGTTCGTCGACCGACGTCCCTGGACGGCCACCATGTTCGGCATGTGGCAGGCCGGTCGGCGTCCGCACGCCGGCCCGGTGCTGCTGCTCGCCCTCGCCGTCGGTGGCAGCACCCTGGCCTGGTCGCTGATCAGCACCGGCGAGCGGTCACAGGTCGAGCAGGCCGGCCACACGGTCGGCGCCGACCTGCGGGTGACCGAGCGGGCCGGCGCCGCCCCGCTGACCCGTGCCGCCGAACTAGGCGCGCTCCCCGGCGTCAACCGGGTACTGCCGGCGTGGCGGGACGAGATCCGGGTCGGTCGGGAGAGCCTGCCGGTGACAGTGGTCGGTGTCGACCCGGCCAGCGCCCCGGGTGTCGTCCGCCTCGCCGACCGCCTCGGCGACGGACCCGCGTCGGAGCAGTACGAGCGGATGATCGGCGCGCGAGGGGCGCCCACGGGCGTCGAGTTGCCCGCCGACGCACGGGCGATCAGCGGCACGGTCCGTACCCCGGTGACGTCGGCCGCCCGGTCGGTGCGGGTCGCGGTGACGCTGCTGGTCACCAGCCCCAACGGGCTCGCCCTGCGGTTGCCGGTGGTCGACGCCGACGGCGACGGCCGGGTCACCCCGTTCACCGTGCGACTGCCCGACCTGGGCGGGCGGCTCCGGCTGGCCGGGTTCGAGGCCGACGGCGGGCTGGCCGCCGGCAACGCCTACCGACTCCAACTGGACGGGTTGACGGTGGTCAAGGCCGACGGCACGACCCAGCCGGCAGGGTTGAGCGGCGACTGGGTGATGACCGCGCCCGGCGCGGTGCCCACGCCGGTGCGGACCACGGACACCGGGCTCGCCGCGGTCCGCCCGGTCGAGGTGATCCCCGGCGGGCAGTTCGCGTACCAGCCGCCCACCCGGTTCGCCATCGTGCCGGGCGGGGCGAGCGAGCCCGCACCGGTGCTGATGACCCCGCAGGTCCGCGAGGCGCTGAGCCTGCGCGTCGGCGACAGCGTCGATCTGCCGCTCAACGGGGCGACGGTGCGGGTACGCCTGGTCGGCGAGTTGAGCGCCGTCCCGACCGCCACCGGCCCCGGCGTGCTGATGGACCTGCCGACGGCGGCCGACGCGCTGATCAGGAGCAGCGGCGCGGTGCGACCCGTGACGGAGTGGTGGGTCGGCGCCGACGACGCGTCGGCAGCAGCCCGGGCCGCTGCCGAACTGACCGGCGTGACCGTGCTCGACCGGCAGAAGACGATCGAGGCGGCCGCCGACGATCCGTACTGGCGTGGCTCGCGTACCGGCATGCTCGCCGCCGCACTCGGCGCGGTGCTGCTCGCCCTCGTCGGCCTCATGGTGGACGTGTGGGCCACCGCCCGGCACCGGCTCGGCGAGTTCGCGGTGCTGCACACCCTCGGCGCCACGCCCCGGCTGCTGGCCCGGGCGCTGCTGGCCGAACAGACGTTCCTCGCCGGTATCGGCGTGGGAGTCGGACTGCTGCTCGGCGCCGCGGTCGGGGCCACCATGGCCCCGCTGGTCATCCTCACCCCGGCCGCCGGCCGACCGGTCCCCGCGGCGACGTTCGCGTTGCCGTGGCTGCCGATCGGCCTGACCGCGGCCGGTCTGCTGCTGGCGGCGCTCGCCTTCAGCGCGTTCATCGCCACCGGCATCCGACAGCGGGTGGCGGCGGTGCAGCTGCGAATCGGGGGAGAACGATGAGCGTCGGCGCTGCCGTCCGGCGGGTCCGGGCGTACGGCGGGCAGTTCCTGCTCCTGGCGGTGCTGACCCTGGTGGTCACGCTGCTCATCAGCGGGGTGCCCCGGCTGGTCAACCGGCTCGCCGAGCAGGGGCTGCGCACGCAGCTCAACAGCGAGCCGGCCGCCCGCCGGGACATCACGTACGTCTCCACCGACGCGCCCGCCGCCTCGACCAAGACGGCGATGGGCGACGCCCGCGAGCGGTTCGACTCGCTGGCCGAGAAGATGCCACCGCAGGTCCGCTCGGCGGTCACCGAGCGGTGGCACCGGGTGGACCTCGCGCCGGTCCGGGTGGCCGGGCCGGACCTCGCGGCGCGCAAACTGCTCGTCAACCTGGGCCTACGGGCCATGCCCGGCATCCAGGACACCGGCACCCTGGTCGAGGGCGCCTGGCCCAGCGAGACGTACGTCCCCAGCCGGCCCATCGAGGTCGCGCTCGACGTCGACGTGGCCGGGAAGCTCAACCTGCGAAGCGGCAGTCAACTGCGGATGGGCGAGGCCGATCGCAACGGCACCATGCAAGATCCCGTCCCGGTGGTGGTGTCCGGGCTGTTCCGGCCCGCCGACCGCGCCAACGGGGCGTGGGACGGCCTGCCGTCGATGCTGCGGATCACCGAACCGCTCGGCGACGGCGAACCGTTGATCGTCGTGGGTGTGGTGGCCCAGTCGGCGCTCAACAAGCGGGCCGTGGACGGTTGGCCGGTGCAGTCCGAGTGGCGGTACCGACTGGGGACCGAGCGGATCGACGCACGCGGCCTGAACGAGATGATCGACGGCCTGCAGCAGATTCAGCGCACCGTCCCGCCGGGTGTGACACTGACCGTGGGCATCGACGTCCCGCTGCGCGCGTTCGCCGCCCAGGTGAACGCCGCCCGAACCCTGCTCGCGGTGATCGGGGCGGGTGTGCTGGCCACCCTCGCCGGACTGATCGTGCTCGCGGCCGTCCTCGCCGTCCGACGGCGCCGCTCGGAGTTCGCGCTGCTGCGCGCACGCGGTGGCGCGGTCACCGCCGGCGCCCGGCGCAGCCTCGCCGAGTCGCTGCTGGTGGTGCCGGTCGCGGCCGTGTGCGGCTGGTTGCTCGGCACCCTGTTCCCCGGCGCCCCCGACCCGACCGCCCCGTACGCCGCGGCGGTGACCGTGCTTGTCACCCTGGCCCTGCCCCTGGCGACGCTTGCCGTACCGGCCGGCGGGGCGGCCCGCAGCGACCTGGTGCGGGTGCGCCCGTCGGCACGCCGCATCACCGTCGAGGTTTCCGTGCTGGTGCTTGCCGGTCTCGCCGCGGTGCTGCTGCGCCGGCGCGGCCTCACCCTCGGCGAGGTGGACCCGCTGCTGGTGTCGGTGCCGGTGCTGCTCGCGGCCGCCGCCGCGGTGCTCGCGCTGCGCGCGTACCCCTGGCCGTTGCTGCTGGTCAGCCGGCTGGCGGCGCGGACGCGGGGCAGCGTCGCCTTCCTCGGCACGGCGCGGGCCGGCCGGTCGACGGTGGCCGCCCCGCTGGTCGTGGTGGTGCTGGCGATCGGCACCGCGGCGTTCTGCGCGGTCGTCGCCGCCGGTGTCGACGCGAGTCGGGACCGGGCCGCCGAGCGGCTCGTTCCCGCCGACGCGGTGATCCGGGGCGAGCGGTTCGCCCCGGACACCCTCGACGCGCTGGGTGGTATGCCGGGAGTCAGGGCCGTGACGCGGGTGCTCAACGAGCCGGATCAGCGGCTGGCGGCCGACGACCTCGGCACCGACGCGCGGATCGGGCAGACGAACGTGCTGCTGATCGACGGTTCGGGGCTGAGCACGGTGAGTCGTCGATCCGGTGTGGACCTTTCGGTGCCGGCCGCGTTGCGCTCCGCGCAGCCGACGCCGGGGCCGCTTCCGGCGATCGTCTCCCCGGCGGTCGCCGCCGACCTGGCCAAGGCCGGGCTGGACCGCTCGGCCTTCGTCTCCGTGCAGGGCGAGCGGTACGAGTTCCGGGTGGCCGGCACGCAGGAGGCCTTCCCGCTGCTGCCCGCGAACACCGCCCGGTTCGTGATCCTGCCCTGGCAGGCGCTGCCGCAACGGGTCACCACGCCCGTGCCGACCAGCCTGCTGATCGCCGGGGACCGGCTGGACGTCGAGGCGCTGCGCCGGGCCGGCGACGAGGGGCAGTTGCGGTATCAGACCGGTGGAGCGGTGACCGGTAAGGAACGGCCCATCGGCGTCACCGTCGACACCCGGGAGCAGGTACGACGGGACCTCGGCAACGGCGGCGCGAACGGTGTGCTGGCGTTCGGCTTCGTGGCCGGCGCCTCCGGCGGCACCGTGCTCGGGTTGCTGGCCATCGCGTTCACCGTCCTGGCCGGCGCGCGCGCCCGGGGCCAGGTGCTGTCCCGGCTGCGCACCCTCGGGCTGTCCCGCCGGCAGTGGCGTGGGCTGCTGCTTGTCGAGTTGGCCCCGCTGGTCGGGGTGTCGGTGCTGACCGGCGCGCTTGTCGGTGCGGTGCTGCCGTTGCTGCTCAACCCGGTGCTCGGCCTGTCCGCGTTCACCAGTGGCACACCGGTCCGGGTGGCTTTCGAGCCCGGCCTGGTCGCCGCGGTGTTCGCGCTCGGGGCGGTCGCCCTCGGCTTCGCGGTCGCCGTCGAGGCCCTGAACAACCGCCGGCTGCGCCTCGGTGAGGTGCTCCGGCTCGGAGAGGAGAGCTGAGATGACCGCTACCGCCCAGAGTGCACTGGCGCCTGATCTGGCCACCCTGCAACAGCGGGCCGCGCAACGCGCCGCCGAGCGGGCCGGCGGGCAGGACCGGCTGCGCGGACACATCGTCTGCGACGGCCTGGTGCGCATCTTCAAGACCGAGGGGGTGGAGGTGGTCGCCCTGCAGGGGCTCGACCTGGTCATCGACCGGGGGGAGCTGGTGGCGATCGTCGGTGCCTCCGGCTCGGGCAAGTCCACCCTGCTCAACATCCTGTCCGGCCTGGACACGCCGACCGCCGGCATCGCCCGGGTGGCCGACTACGACCTGCTCTCGCTGTCCGCCAGGCGGCGGCTGAGCTACCGGCGGGAGTTGGTCGGGTTCGTCTGGCAGCAGACCGGCCGCAACCTGCTGCCGTACCTCACCGCCCTGGAGAATGTCGAGCTGCCAATGCAGCTCGCGGGCAGGCGCGGCCGCAGGGCCCGTCGGGAGCGGGCCCGCGAACTGCTCGACCTGGTCGGCGTTGGCTACTGCGCGGACCGGCGGCCCGGGCAGCTCAGCGGCGGTGAGCAGCAGCGGGTCGCGGTGGCCGTGGCGGTGGCCAACGACCCGGAGGTGCTGTTCGCCGACGAGCCCACCGGCGAACTGGACGAGGCGACCGGTGCGGAGGTCTTCGCGGCGCTGCGCACCATCAACGCCGAGCTGGGCGTGACAATCGTCGTCGTCACCCACGACCACGCCGTGGCCACGCAGGTCCGCCGGACCGTCGCGATCCGCGACGGGCGGACCGCCTCCGAGGTACGCCGGACCGCCCGGATCGGCGCGGACGGCAACACCGAACTTGTCAGCGAGGAGTACGCCGTGCTGGACCGCAACGGTCGGATGCAGCTACCGGCCGCGTTCGTCGACGCGCTGTCGCTGAAGGAGCGGGTCCGGCTCGATCTGGAGCCAGACCATGTGCAGGTACGGCCCGGTGACCGGGCTTCGGACGAGCGGGAGGCACGGGCGTGAGCCGTCGGGACATGGTGGTGACCGGAGCGGCCGGGTACGGCGGTGGATCTACGACCTCCCCGGCCGAGGTGGTGCGGGTCAGCGGCGTCAGCCGGAGTTTCGGGCGGGGCGAGCACGCGGTGCACGCGGTACGGGACGTCTCGTTCAGCGCCGAGCGGGGTGAACTCGTCGCCATCCGGGGCCGCTCCGGGGCGGGCAAGACCACCCTGCTGAACCTGGTCGGCGGGCTCGACCGGCCGGACAGCGGTCAGGTGGTGGTGGCCGGGCACGACGTGACCTCGGCGGGAGAGGCGGAGCTGCTGCGGCTGCGCCGGGGCACCGTCGGGTTCGTGTTCCAGACCTTCGGGCTGGTGCCGATCCTGTCCGCCGCCGAGAACGTGGGTGTGCCGTTGCGGCTGGCGCAGGTGCCGGCCGCCGAGCGGGAGCAGCGGGTGGCCGTGCTGCTGGAGCTGGTCGGCCTGGGCGGACACGCCGCGCAGCGACCGTACGAGTTGTCCGGCGGGCAGCAGCAACGCGTGGCGGTCGCCCGGGCACTCGCCAACGAACCGGACCTGCTCATCGCCGACGAACCCACCGGCCAGCTCGACTCGGAGACCGGCCGGTCCATCATGGACCTGCTGCGCGCGGTGGTGCACGCCCGTGGCATGACGGCCCTGGTGGCCACGCACGACCCGGCCCTGATCGACCTCGCCGACCGGGTGCTCGTCCTGCGCGACGGTCGCCTGGTCGACGGCTGACCACCGCAGCAGCCTGGCTCGCTGGCTGGCGGCTGGCCGGCTGGCGGCCGGCTGATGCGGCAGAGCCGGTCAGAGGGCCAGCTTCATGCCCTCGTGGCTTGCCACGAAGCCGAGGCCCAGGTAGAAGCGGTGCGCGTCCTCGCGGGTCTTGTCGGTGGTGAGCTGCACCAGCGCGCAGCCGCGCCGCCGGGCCTGGTCGATCGCCCAGAGCATCAGCTCGCGACCCAGTCCGGCGCCACGCCGGTCGGAGCGGACCCGGACCGACTCGATCAGCGACCGTTCCGCGCCGTGCCGGCCGAGCCCCGGGATGTAGGTGATCTGGAGGCAGCCGACCAGCTCGCCGCCCTGCTCGGCCACGATCAGCTGGTTGCGCGGGTCCGCGCTGATGTCCGCGAACGCCCTCTCGTAGGCCTCGTCGACCTCGGTGAAGTCGCGGGCCTTGCCGAGCACGTCGTCGGCGAGCAGGGCGATGACGGCGGGCAGGTCGGCGCGGACCGCCTCCCGGTAGATCACGTCGGTCACGCTGACCAGCCTCGCACAGTGATCATTTGGCCGGGCAGCGCAGGCCTTCCCGTGGCACGGTCAGGTCGAGCAGGTAGGCGTCCACCGCGTCGGTGATGCAGGACGTCTGCGGGTACGCGGTGTGCCCCTCACCCTCCCAGGTGAGCACCCGACCGACGCCCAGCATGGAGGCGAGCCGGGGAGTCTGCTCGTACGGCGTCGCCGGGTCGCCGGTGGTGCCGACCACGACGATCGGCGGTGCGCCGTTCGCCTTTCCGGTCGGGTACGGGTCACGCCCGCCCGGCCACTCGACGCAGCTCAACATGCCCACCGCGAGCGCCGGCCCGAACAGCGGATACTTCGTGCGCCACTGGGACTGCAACTGGCGGATCTGCTCCCGACTCGGCTTCTCGGTCTCGTCGGCGCAGTTGATGGCCAGGTTGGCGTCGAACAGATTCGAATAGTGCCCGTCGCTCTCCCGCCCGGCGTACGAGTCGGCGAGCCGGAACACGTCCTTCGGATCACCCTCGGCCAGTCGGTCGATCGCCCGGGCCAGCTCCTGCCAGCCGGACTCCGTGTACAGCGAGGAGATGACCGCGTAGAACACCCATCCGGCGGTGGCCTCCCGGCCGTCGGCGCCGCGTACCGGCGACACCTTGGCCTTGTCGATGGCCGAGGTGACCGCAGCGCGCGCGTCCGGGGCGATCGGGCAGCGGTCGGCGTTCGCCGCGCACCAGCGGGCGAAGTTGTCGAAGGCCCGCTCGAAGCCGCGGGCCTGACTCTCCGACCCGGCCACCAGCCGCTGACGCGGGTCGACGGCGCCGTCGAGCACCAGCGCCCGCACCCGCTGCGGGTAGAGCTGCGCGTAGATCGCGCCGAGCAGGGTGCCGTACGAGTAGCCCAGGTAGGTCAGCTTGTCGTCGCCGACGGCGGCGCGCACCGCGTCCATGTCGCGGGCGGCCTGCTCGCTGCCGTACAGCGGCAACTGATCGCCGTACCGGTCGCCGCAGCCACGCCCGATCCGCTGGCTCAGCCCGACGAAACCGTCGAACGCCGACTGGCTGGCCGGATCCGGGTCGTAGCCGAAGCTGGCGTCCAGGTCGGCGTCCGAGATGCACTTGACCGGGCTGGACCGGGACACGCCGCGCGGGTCGAAGCCGACGATGTCGAAGCGTTCGGTGACCGAGGGGGGCAGTCCGCCGAACTGCGTGCCGAAGGAGAGGTAGACGGCGGTGTCGACGCCGGACCCGCCGGGGCCGCCCGGGTTGACCACCAGCGAGCCGATCCGGTCGCGCTGCTTCGTGGAGCGCGCGCGCAGCAGGGCGATCTCGAAGGTCTCCCCGGCGCCCGGGCCGGCGGTCGCCCCGCCACCGGTGCCCCAGTCCCGGGGAACCGCGATCCGGGTGCACTCGTACCGCATGTCCGGTGCGCCGCGCCCGACCAGCTCGTCGGCGACCTCCGGGCAGGCCCGCCAGGTCGGCGTGCTGCCCGTCGGCGCCGCCGCGCCCTCCACCTCGGTGCGCGGCGCGAACGCCGGCAGGGTGCAGCCGGCGGTGAACAGAGCCGCGACGCCGAAGGCGACGAGACTACGCCGGACGCGCCGCGACCGGTCAACGGTGCGGGTCACGTGGCGGCCCGGTCCACGGTGGCCGCCGGATCGCCGCGAAGCACCTGGTCCACGTCGAAGCGGATCGGACGGTCGAGCTGGTCGTAACGGCAGGAGCGGGGATCGCGATCCGGTCGCCACCTGACGAACTGCGCGGTGTGCCGGAACCGCTCACCCTCCATCGCGTCGTAACCCACCTCGACCACCAGCTCGGGGCGCAGCGGCTCCCACTCCAGGTTCTTCGTGCCGGTCCACCGGCTCACCCCGCCCGGGATGCGCTGGCCGCGCTCGTGATCGCCGTGCACCCACGGGTGCTCGTCGCCGATGTCCCGGTAGGGGGCCAACTCGTCGAGCAGCTCGGCCCGGCGGGCCATGCTGAACGACGCGCTGACCCCCACATGGTGCAGCACCCCCGCGTCGTCGTACAGGCCGAGCAGCAGCGAGCCGACCACCGGGCCGGACTTGTGCCAGCGGAAACCGGCCACCACCACGTCGGCGGTACGGGCGTGCTTGACCTTGAACATCAGCCGCTTGCCCGGCTCGTACGGCAGGTCGGCCGGCTTGACGATCAGCCCGTCCAGCCCGGCGCCCTCGAAGACGTCGAACCAACGGCGGGCGGTCTCGGCATCGGTGGTGACCTGGGTGACGTGCACCGGCGGACGCACCCCGGCCAGCGCCTCGACCAGCCGTTCCCGGCGACGGGGATAGGGCTCGTCGAGCAACGACTCGTCGCCGATGGCCAGCAGGTCGAACGCGACGAAGTCGGCCGGGGTGGTCTCGGCAAGCAGCTTCACCCGGGACGCGGCCGGGTGGATGCGCTGACCCAGCAGCTCGAAGTCCAGCCGCGGCTGGCCACCCGGGCCGTCCCGCCGGATCACGATCAGCTCACCGTCGACCGCGCACCGCTCGGGCAACTGTTGGCGGGCCTGCTCTACGACCTCGGGGAAGTAGCGGGTCATCGACTTGCCGCCCCGACTGGCCAGCTCGACCTCGTCGCCGTCGCGGAACACGATGCACCGGAACCCGTCCCACTTGGGCTCGTAGGTCACCCCGGGGGTGGTGGGCAGCTTGGCGACGCTCTTGGCCAACATCGGCTCGACCGGAGGGTTGATCGGCAGGTCCACGGCGACCAGTCAATCAGACGGCGCCGACAACCGTGAGGCGGATCACCGGGGGTACGCGGGCGAGGTGTCCTGCGCCGCGCCGCTCGTCCCCGCCGGGCGAATCAGATAACCGCAGGTCAGAGCTACTTTCGCGAGGTGTCCGAGTGGGTCTGTGACTGCTGCGGGCGGTGGCGGGTCAGCGTCGAGTTGATCCGGGGCCGCTACCGGTACCGGCTGACCCGCCGCTACCCGGAGCGGTTCGGCGGCGGCCGGAACGTGCTCGGCGAGGTCGGTTCGGTGCCCGAACTTGAGGAACTGCTGCTTCGTCGTACCCCGCTGAGCCTCGCCGACCTGCGCGAAGCCGCCTGATACCGACCGCCCGGTCTCGTCCTTTCCGGGCCGCTGGCGGGACCGGTCGGCTGGCTGTACGGCGGGCTGCTCCGCCGCTGTCTGCGCACCGAGGCGGACGGGACTCAGGCCGCGAGCACGATTGTCGGGCCGGACAACGCCGCCACGACCTCGTCCAGGGTCTCGGTCAACGGCGGGAGGAACGGGTCGCGGTAGTGCTGCGCCTCGGTCAGGTAGGCGGCGCGTTGCACGGTGAGGATCTCACCGGCGTCCGGGACACCGGCCGGGACGATGCTCGCCTCGATACTCATCCGGGCAGCACACCACAGCCGCCCACCTCGTCGATGGGCGGCCCGCCCGCACCGGCCGTACCCTTGCGGGGTCCGGACGACGGCGAGGGGGAGCGGTGGCCGAGCTGACCTACCCGGAGGTGGGGGAGACCCGGCACGGCCCGCTGCCCGGCGGATACCACCACCTGCGCCACCGGTGCCCGCTGCCGGCCGGCTCCTTCGCGACCGCCGCCGAGGCGGTGCTGAGCTGGCGGCTGCACCGCGCCGCCGGGGTCCGGATGCGCACCGACTCCCCGCGCGCCACCGCAGGCGTGCTGGTGACGGCCGGGCTCGGTGTCGGCCCGGCCCGCGTCTGGGGGCCCTGCCGGGTGGTCTGGAGCGAGGATTCGCCCACGCTCGCCGGCTTCGGCTACGGCACCCTGCCCGGGCATCCGGAGCGGGGCGAGGAGGCGTTCGTGGTCGGCCGGGACGACGCCGGCGCGGTCTGGTTCGAGGTACGCGCGTTCAGCCTCGCCGACCGCTGGTTCACCCGCGCCGCCGGCCCGGCCGTCCGGGCGGTGCAGCACGCGTACGCCTGGTGGCTCGGTCGCACCCTGCGCCGGCTCTGCGCCGAGCGCTGACCGCCGCAGGCGCTCAGTACCTGGCGAAGGAGCGGATCGGGGCGCGCGGCCCGTACTTCGGCGCCTGGATGCCGGCGGCCTCCAGCAGCAGGCACACCCGGCCCCGGTGACCCCGGAACGGCTCCAGCAGGGCCAGCATCCGGGCGTCGTCGCCCCGGGGCTCGCCGGCCAGCGCCCAGGCCACCGTGTTCGGGATGTGGAAGTCGCCAACGCTCACCGCGTCCGGGTCGCCGTACGCGATCCGGACCACCTCGGCGGCCGTCCACGGCCCGATGCCGGCGATGGCGGTCAACCGGCGGGTCGCCTCGGCGGCGTCGACGCAGCGCTCCAACCGGTCGGCGAGCGCGGCGGTGCGGCGCAACGTGTCCGCGCGCCGCTGCTCCACACCGAACGGGTGGAACACCCAGTACGGGGTCGCCGCCACCGCCGCCGGCTCGGGCGGCAGCAGCAGCAGCGGTTGCAGGGGGCCCGGCGCCGGTTCGCGGAAGTGCCGCACGGTGGCCGCGTACGCCCGGTACGCCTCCTTGCCGGTGACCTTCTGCTCGAAGACCGCGCGCAGCAGCCGGGGGAAGACCTGCCCGGTCGCCGGCATCCGCAACCCCCGGTGCTCCCGGGCCAGCCGGGCGACCAGCGGATGTGCCGACGCCAGCTCGACGAAGCCGCTCTGGTCGTCGCGGAGCCCGGCGATCGCGTCGGCGCGGGCCAGGACGTGCTCGGCGCCCGGCCCGTAGCCCTCGGCGAGCAGCGTGCCGCTACCGGGCCGCAGGGCCAGGGTGGCCGGCCCGTCCGGGGTGCGGGTGGCCCACCAGAAGGTGCCGGCGGCGACGCGCGCGCACGGGTCGTACGGGCTGAAGGTGAGCGCGCGGACCGACGCCGCCAGCCGGTAGCCGGCCGGCGGGTGCAGCACCCGCGTCGCGGCGGGCCCGGTTCCGGTCACCCCGCCACTGTGCCAGGTGCGGGACGGGACGCCGGCACCGCCGTGGCGTCGACGTCCCGGGTACGACGATGGCCGGCCGCGCCCTCCCCGGCTGCGACCGACCACCGTGTCCGGCTGGCTCAGTACGAGTAGCCCGAGCCTCCGGCGTCGTTCGACCCGCTGTCCGCCGGCGGGGCGACCGCCTTCGGGGTGCCCTTGGGCAGGCAGCTCAGGTTCTTCTTGCCGTCCGGCTGCACCACGAACCAGGTGCCGCCGACGGCCTGGCCCTTCCACTGCCCGGGCTTCTTGTCGCCGATGTAGCGGTACACCGGCCAGCCGCCGACGGTGAGCTGGCGGGTGCCGTCCTGACGGGTCACGCTGCCGACCTTGTCGTCCGAGACGCCGGTGAGCTGCGGGTTGCCGTCGGTCAGCGCGGGGGGCCACACCTCGGCGCACTTGTCGACGCAGTTCGACGCCGGCGGGTCGGCGGTGTCCTTGTCGAAGCGGTACAGGATCCAACCGTCCTGGTCGGTGACCACCTTGCCCATCCGGGCGACGCTCTTGCCGATCAACTGCTCGGTCAGGTCGACGTTCGCGGGCGGCGCGTCGGCGACCGGCGCCTCCGCTGCCGCCGACGCCTCGGGTTCCGCCGACGCGGTGGGCTCGGCCGCGGCGACGGCGACCGGCTCAGCCGCGCCCGGGTTCGCCCCGTCGTAACCCGCGGGAGCGCAGGCCGTTAGTGCGACCATCGCGCTCGCGACGATGACGGTCCGCTTCATCTGTGCCACGTGCCCTCCTCATTCTTGGCAGTTCACCCATAGGTACGGCGGATAGGCTGTCAAGGTTGAAGTAGCAACAGTGGTCAATTTCACTTCTGTTGATTGAACCGATCGTGGCTGCCGTTCGTACGCCCCGGTACGGGACCTTTCTCGGTGGTACGACAGATCGGCGCCGGCCATTGTGACAATGACCGGCGCCGACGTGTCGAAGCGACCTACATGGGCACCGTGACCAGTGGGCTCGCCACCCCGTTGGCGTCCACCGACTGCACCTGGATCTGCTTGATGTCGTTCGTCGGCGCCGCCGTGGACGCGCTCAACTCAAGACCCTGCGGCCGGGTGTTCGTGCCGTAGCCACCCTCCGGCACCGACCACGTCGAAATCACCTCGGTGTCGGCGTTCTTGCGGACCACCACCAAGCGGCAGATACGCGGGCCGGGCAACTTCCGGAGGCTGAAGTTGATCCGGGTGCCGTAGTCCCGCTTCACCAGGAACATGGTCGTCTGCACACCGGTGGTCGGGTCGGTCGCGTCGACCTGGTCACCCTCCTCCTCGGTGCCGCCCACACCCGGGCCGCTCGGCGGCGCCGTCGGCACGCTCGTCGGCGGCTCGTTCACCGCCGCGGTCGCCGTCGGCTCGGCGATGACCCCCGGCGCCTCGTCGCCGGCCACGCTGACGAACCCGTACCCGGTCAACCCGCCGAACACCACCACCGCCGCCGCGGTCGCGAGCAGCTGACGAAACCGGGTACGCCGACGGTCGGCGCGAACAGCGCCCAACGTCCGGTCCAGTAGCGCCGGATCCGTCGCGGTCTGCTCCAACGCCATCATCGTCTCGCCGTCGATGTCGGAGAGCAGCCCGACCACCGGCACCATGGTCTCCAACTCGGCCGCACACGCCCAGCAGGCGGCGAGATGCTCCTCGAACCGCTCGGTGTCCTGCTCGTCGAGCACGCCGAGCGCGTACGCGGCGACGTCCATGTGGTCTGGCCGGCTCATTCTGTCACCCCCCGCTCCTGCAGAGCCGTGCGCAGCGCGCGCAGCGCGTAGTAGACCCGCGACTTCGCGGTGCCGAGAGGAAGCCCCAACTCCTCGGCGGCCTCGGGGACCGTCCGTCCCCGGAAGTACGTCGCCACCAGGATCTCCCGGTGCGACTGACTCAGCGTACGCAGCGCGTCAGCCACCGTCATGGTGCGCAGCACCCGGTCCGTGCTGTCCGCCTCGGCGAACGCCGTCAGGTCCCGGTCGTACGTCTCCGGCGGGCGGGCCTCCTGGCTGCGGTGCTCGTCGATGGCGATCCGACGAGCCACCGTGACCAGCCACGGTCGCAACGAACCCTGCCCCTGCGCGCCGAGCCGGTGCGCGTTGCGCCAGGCCCGCAGCAGCGTCTCCTGCACGATGTCCTCCGCGCGCTGCCGGTCCCCCCCGGTGAGCCGCATGACGAACATCAGCAACGGACCGGCGTGCTCCGCGTAGAGCAGCCGGATCAACTGGTCGGAGTGGCTCGCCTCGGTTGACGTCGCCTGATGACGCCCGGGCGCCGGTCGCGGCGTCACCGGACCATTCTGGCGAGCCGTCGCGCGGGCGTCGACCCCGCGGGCAGACGAGGTCGGCCGTGACGAGGACCGCGCGGACATCCAGTCCGCACGTACCGCGTCGCCATGCCAACCGGCCGCCACCGCATGCATGCAGACCTCCGGGATGTCCGTGACCAACGCCGCCCCCACAAGGCGGGCCGCCCGGTGGTACGCAGCGCCGCCCCGAGCGGATCAACGAAGCGCGAAAAAACTTCTGCGCGACGGTCAGCGGCGCACGGAGAACAGGCCCGGCGGCGGGGGATCGGAGCCGGTGGCGTCCGCGTCACGCACCACCGCCGCGCCACCGACGAAACGGTCCAGCTCGTCACCGGCGACCACCCGCCCGGGGAACCAGTCGCCGGCGGCCCGCCGGGTCAACTCCGGCACCGGAGGCGTCGTACGCCCGGCCACCAGCACCAGGTTGCCGTACCGGCGGCCCCGCAGCACCGCCGCGTCCCCGACGAGACAGGCCCGCGGCAGCACCGAACGGACCGTGGCGACCTGCCCCCGGGCGTGCCGCAGTGGCGGGCCGTCGGCCAGGTTCGCCAGGTACCAGCCCGCCGGGCGGAGCACCCGGGCCACCTCGGTCGCGTACTCCACCGAGGTGAGGTGCGCCGGGGTGCGGGCACCGGCGAAGACGTCGGCGACCACCACGTCGTAACTGGCGTCCCGGCTGGCGGCCAGCACGGCACGGGCATCGGCGACCCGTACGCGCAGCCGCGTGTCCGTCGGCCAGGGCAACGCCCGCCGGACCAGCTCCACAAGCGCGCCGTCCACCTCGGACACCCGCTGGGTGGAGCCGGGCCGGGTCGCCGAGACGTACCTGGGCAGGGTCAACGCGCCGCCGCCGAGATGCAGCACCCGCAACGGCTCACCCGCCGGGGCGAGCAGATCCACCGCGGCGGCCAACCGCCGGACGTACTCGAACTCCAGGTGGGTGGGATCGGTCAGGTCGACGTGCGACTGCGGCGCGCCGTCCAGCAGCAACGTCCACGAGCCGGCCCGGTCCGGTGACGGCACCAACTCGGCCAGCCCGGTGTCCACCTGCTCGACCACCCGGTCACCCGCCCGCTTGCGGCCCACGACGACAGTCGTCCCTGCTCAGCGGGCCGCGGCGCGGGACGCGGTGGTCAACGCGCGGTGCAGCAGCCGGGAATCACCGAGCAGGGCGCGGAGCCGGCGCTCCAGCCCGGCGATCGGAATCAGATTCTGCGGAGCCCGGGGATCCTTGTACGGCGTCGAGGCGAACCGGGGCAGGGTGACAAGCGACAGGTCGGCAAGCTCGATCGCCGCCTCGACCGGCAGGTCCGCCGAACACTCCACCCGCACGATGCCCGCCCACGGCGCCCCCACGGCCACCGGCAGCCGCAGATACCACGACCAGCCACCCCAGGCGGTGCCCAGCCGGAACACCGGCGAACGCTCACCCGACGCCAGGGCGGTCACCACGGCGGTCAACCGGGCATCCAGGTACTGGCTGTGCTGGGTCTTGATGTACCCGAGTGTGCGCGGCAACTGCCGCCGACTGCGCAACGGGCCGTCCACCACCAGCAGGTCACCGTCGATGCGGGCCGCGTCCGACACCGCCACCTCCAGCGCGGTCAGCGGGCCCTGCACGGCGGCCGGCAGCTTCGCCAGCTCGCCGGTGCCGCCCACCCGGTGCACCGGGTAACGGATCGCGCCCGCCACCACGTCCCGCGCCGACGGGCTCGCCGTGAACAGCCCCCGACCGACCCGGGTACCCGCCAACTGGGCCGCACCCGCCCCCAGGTCACAGCGGACCACGCCGGCCGCGTACGAGGCGGCCAACCCGGGGAACGACCCGCCGTCGTCCTCGGCCGTCCAGATGCTCGCGTCGATCCGGCGGACCCCGTCGACCATCAGCACCACGTCGGGCGCCCGCACCCCGGGGCGTACCCCGATCGCCCGCCACTTCGCCGCGGGCAGCTCCACGTCCGCGTCGACCTGCGCGCTGCTCGGCGCGGCCGGCCCGGCGGCGGACGCCTCGAACGACGCCCCGTACGCCGGATCCCAGGAGTCGACGAAGAACGCCGCGTCGCTCACCGGCCCGTCCGCTCGACCCGCGCGGACCGGGCGTCCTTGCGCACCTCGAAGCGCACCGGGATCCGTTCGGCCAGCGCCGACACGTGGGTGACCACGCCGACCATCCGGTCACCCCGGGCGGCCAGGTTTTCCAGGGTGGCCGCCACCGTGTCCAGTGTGGCGGCGTCCAACGTGCCGAAACCCTCGTCCAGGACGATCGACTCCAGGCTCGCCGCCGTGGTCGACATGCCGGCCAGCTGCTCGGAGAGCGCCAACGCCAACGCCAGCGACGCCTGGAACGTCTCACCACCGGAGAGGGTGCGCACCCCCCGCCGCAGCCCCGCGTCGTGGTGGTCGACCACGAAGAACTCGCCCTTGTCGTGCACCAGCTCGTACTGCCCGGCGGACAGCTCCCGCAGGATCCCCGACGCCCCGTCGACAAGCAGGTCCAACGCCTCGGCCAGCAGCCACCGTTCGAAGTTGTTGGCGCGCAGGTGCCCGGCGAGGGCGCGGGCGACCTGCGCCTCCCGCTCGTGGCCGACGCGCTGCTCGCGCAGCGTCCCGGCCTGCTCGCGGCGTTCCCGCAGCCGGCGGCGCTCCGCCTCGGCCCGCTCCACCGCCACCGTCGCGGCGTGCACCGGGTCATCACCGACCGGCACGTCGGCCGCGGCGAAGCGGTAGGCGATCTGCCGCTGCACCGCGTCGGCCGTCATA
>NZ_VDFY01000136.1 GCF_006228125.1 Micromonospora orduensis
GAGTTACGGCGGTCATGGCGGAGGGGAAACGCCCGGTTACATTCCGAACCCGGAAGCTAAGCCCTCCAGCGCCGATGGTACTGCACTCGTGAGGGTGTGGGAGAGTAGGACGCCGCCGGACAATCTTTCCAGAACGGGTCACCCTCACGGGTGACCCGTTCTGCGTTTTCCGGACCCGTTTCCTCAGCCGGAGGAGTTGACGCTGGGATGACCGCAGGGCTACCGACGCAGGACGACGTGCTCGGGTACTTCGACACGTTGTCGAACTGGGGACGGTGGGGCGACGACGACGAAGTCGGCACCCTGAACTGAACCACATCACCGACGAGGTCCGGCTGGCGGCGGCGCGGGCCGTGCGCCACGGCAGGAGCGTGTCCTGCGCGTGGGAGGTTGCCGTACCGGACGACATGGAGCGGTCGACGACAACGTGCCCGTGCGCCGCCGACATGCCGGGCGCCGAGAACATGCCGCCTGCCTTCCACGCCGACCGGCGCTGGGGCTTCTCGTCCGAACGGCTCGGCATCATGTTCCACGGCAACACCCTCACCCACGTCGACTCGCCGGCTCACATCTTCTGGGACGGCAGCATGTACAACGGGCGGTCGCACTCGTTGGTCGACGCGGCAACGGGATCGGCCTGGGCGGCCGTCACGGCGGCGGCGAACGGCATCATCACGCGTGGCGTCCTACTGGACATCGCTGCGGCCCGCGGTGTGCCGTGGTTGGAACCGGGGAAGGGTGTGTTTCCCGACGATCTCGAGGAGGCCGAACGCCGCCAGGGCGTGCGGGTGCGACCCGGCGACGCGGTGCTCCTGCGCACCGGCTACGGCCGCGCCCGGCACGAGACCGGTGCGGCAGGCGGTTTCACACAGGCCGGCTGGCACGCGTCCTGCCTGCCGTGGCTCCACGAACGCGACGTTGCGCTGATCGGCGCTGACACCCCCAGGACGTCCAGCCGTCGGGGTACGACGACGTGTTGATGCCGGTGCACGCCGTGAGCCTCGTCGCGATGGGCCTCTGGCTGCTCGACAACTGCGACCTGGAGGCGTGCGCGGCGACCGCTGCCGAACTCGGCCAGTGGGACTTCCAGCTCGCGGTCGCGCCGGTCCGCTTCGCCGGTACCTCCGGCAGCCCCGTCAACCCGATCGCCACATTCTGACGTCAGGACGGCTTCGGGCCGCAGACGTAGCGCGGTTCCGCGTCGTAGCGCCAGCTGAACTTCTCCCGCTTGACCACCACGCCGCCCTTCTTGACGACCCGGAAGGCGTCCTGGGCGAAACCGTTGATGCCGTTGCTCGGAATGCACGACGGACCGGGTTCGAGGTGGATCACCTTCGGCGTGGTGATGTTGCGGCGCGGGCCGTACTCCGTCTTCACGCTGTCGTAGATCTTCGTGCTCCAGATCGACACGGTCACCGAACTCGACGTGAACGACGTGTCGATGAGCAGGCCGTACTCGGTGTTGTTGCGGAACTTGAAGTCCAGGTCCGGCCAGAAGATCGTCGACTCGATGACCGCCGGGTACCTGTCGAACCAGTACGAGTGCGGCTTGTGCTCGACGTCCTCCAGGCCGGCGTAGTAGGTGGCGTTGAACAGCGTCGTGGTGAACTGCGAGGTGCCGCCGCCGACGCCCGGCACCAACTTGCCGTCCAGGATCACCGGGGCGTCCCGGTAGCCCTGCGCGTAGCCCCGTTCGCCGGTGTGGCCGTTCAGCGAGAACGTCTTGCCCGGCAGGACGACGGTGCCGTCCACCTCCTTGGCGATGGTGGCGATGTTCTGGCTGCGCGACGACGCCATACCCCCGGTGAACCGGGTGGTGAAGGTGGACACCCGCTCCTTGATACCCAGGCCGGCCAGCTTCTCAGCGGTCAGCGCCGGCGGTGTCGGCTTCAGCTCGCCGGTGACCTCGCGTCCCTCCGACTTCGGCAGCACCGCCAGCAGGTCGCGGCCCAGATCGGCCGTGTCGAGCTGCTGGCCGGGCCGGCCGTCGACGACAGTGGGCCGGCCACCGGAGATGCTCATCGTGGCGTCCTTCGGCGGCACCTCGATGGCGTTCAGGTCGTCGCCCAGTGCAGTGCGCAGCCGCTTGACGTCCACGGTCGGGGTCAGCTTGCCGGCCTTGTCGGCCGTGAACCGCAGACTCTTGGCGATGGCGGCGGGCGGTACCTTCACCGAGCCCTTGTCGGTACGCAGCGTGACGGGCGCGGCGACCGCCGGCTTCGCCAGCTCGGCAACGAGCTTGTCCAGCTCCTCCGGAGTTGTCGCCGGGTGGCTCTCCACCAGCGGCACGGTGATCGGGTCACCGGTCAGCCAGCCGGCGCGGACCAGGTCGGCGGAGCGCTGCGGGTCGAGTGCCAGCCCAGGCTTGGGCTGGACGACCTTCGGAGTCGTGCCCTGGTAGGTGATCGCCGGCATGGTCATCCCGCGGGCCTCGTTGCCGAGCGCCTTGCCCAACGCGGCGTCCAGCCGGTCCACGTCGACGGTGACCACCGGGTCGACGGTGCGGGAGCCGACCAGTCGACTGACCGGGTGCGCGTCGGCCTCGGCCGCTGCCGCGACAGTGGCGGGTACGTCGATGGCCAGCCCCACGTCCGCTGGGTTGATGTCGGTGGTGCGCTGCCCGACGGTGACCCGCAGCGGCGCCGCGAGGGCCGCCGCGCGCCGGTCCAGCTCCGCGCGCAGCGCGCGGTCAGCGTCGGTACGGCTCCGGCCGCCCAGTTCGGCGCCGAGCACTGTGGTGCCCCGGGGGACGTCTCCGGCGTACGCCCAGGCGCCGGCGCCCGCCACGGCGGCGAACACGCCACCGGTCACGCCGGCCGCGAGGAGGATCCGCATCCGGCGGCCACGGCGTGGGGTGTCCTCCGGCTCACCGACGGCGGGCGCGGGCACGGTCGCCGGGCCGTCGTCAGGCCAGGCGACCGCGGTGACCTGCACGGTGGGCCGGTCGTCGGCGGGTGGACTTTTTTCGCCGTACAGCGTCACTACAACCTCGATCGCCAGGATGCCGCGGGAGGTCCACCCTCCCGGAGGACACCTACGGTAGCCAATGGCCAGCCGTGGTCGTGGCCTGCGCCCACCCGCGCGGGTACGGCGTGTCGTCCGGTGTGTCGTGCCGGGTCGGGGGCGGTGCCTGTGACGTGCCGCCGACCTGGCACGGTGACGGGGTGGGTACTGCGGAGCGGATGCTGGCGTACGGCGGTGGTCGGTTGGACCGGGCGGGTGCGCTGCGCACCGACGTGACCCGGCTGGACGCGCTGCTCGACGAGCCGGGCACCGTCGTCCTGCCGTTGTGGCGGGACCGCTGTCTCGTCGACGGGGACGGTCCGGTCCGGTTGACAGCCGAGCGGGCGTCGCTCGCCCGGTCCGCCTCGGGTGAGACCGTGTTCCTGGGCCTCGACGGTGACACTGCCGTGTTCGCCGTGGACCTGTCCGGGCTCGACGAGCGGTCCGCCGTCGAGATGGCAGGTGCGGTGCGGTCCACCGACGTGCGGGCGCTTGTTCCTCGGCTCGACGCGGACGGCGCGGCCGTGCAGGCGTACGCGCGGGGGTTGCTGCACTGGCACCGGCAGCAGCGGTACTGCGGCACCTGCGGTGCGGCGGCCGTGGTCGGCGGCGGTGGACACGTCCGGACGTGCACCAGCGCGGAGTGCGGACGGCTGCTGTTCCCCCGCATCGAGCCGGCGATCATCGTGCTGGTCGAGGCGCCCGGCCCGCCGGGGCGCTGCCTGCTCGCCCGGCACGTCGGTGCGGCCCCGGACGCGTACTCGACGTTGGCCGGCTTCGTCGAGGTCGGCGAGAGCCTGGAGGACGCGGTCCGCCGCGAGATGGCCGAGGAGGCCGGCATCACCGTCACCGACGTGACCTACCAGGGCTCGCAGGCGTGGCCGTTCCCCGCCGGCCTGATGGTGGGCTTCCGGGCCACCGCCACGTCCGAGGAGGTCCGTGTCGACGGCGAGGAGCTGCTGGAGGCACGCTGGTTCACCCGGGCGGACCTGCGGGAGCGGGTGGTCTCCGGTCGTACGCTCGGCCGGGTCGACGCGATCGACCACCGCCTGCTGCACGACTGGCTCGCGGGGAGCTAGACCCGTCGGCGGGCGGGCAGCGCCATCAGCACTGTCGTCACGAGGGCCGTGCCGAGGGCGAGCAGGAGGAGATCGGAGACGGTGCGGGGTCGCACGATCGCGGCGACGGTGACGAGCCCGGCCGTGCCCACCCACAGCGGTGCCGCCGGCCACCGTACGCCGGCCGCGAGACGATCGTTGAGAAGCACGAACGTCACCGCGTAGAGCCCACCGACCGCGGCGAAGATCGGCGCGTACCGGCCCAGGTGGGTGTAGTCCGGTCCACCGGCGAGCCGGAAGGCCAGCCCGCCGGCGAGCGTCGACGCGAGCACCAGCACCAGGCCGCACCCGCCGGTCACGGCGAGCGCCACCGTACGGCTGCGGCGGTCGCCGCGTGCCAGACGTGGCAGGGCGAGGACGGCGGCGACCTGCGGCGCCCACAGCGCGCCCTTGCTCAGGACCGTGCCCACCGCGTACGCCCCGGACCCGGACGGGGGAAGCAGTTGCCGGGCCAGGAGCAGGTCGGCGTAGGAGACGACGAGCATCGCCAGGGTCGCGCCGCAGCCGGCGGTCACCTGGGCGACTGTCAGGCGTGGCCCGGTGGTCGACCGGTCGGGTGTGCGGGCGATCCGGGCCAGCACGAACGGGGTGAGCGCGGCGGTCAGCGCGCCGGCCGTGAGCGCGCCGGTCAGTCCGGTGCCGAGCAGCAGCCCGGCGATCACCCCGCCGTAGCGGCCGGCGGCGAGCAGGGCCATCGCGGCGGCCAGTCGCAGGAACCGTTGGCTACCCTGCAACTCGCCTAGCGAACGGGACGACAACACGACCGCGGCGGTGGTGACCGCCAGCAGTGCGGGTACCTCGACGGGCAGGTCCAGGGCGGTGACCAGCAGCGGTGTCGCCAGGATCAGCGCCGCGGCGCTCATGGCGGCGGTCACCGCGGTGAGTCGTCGGGTGTCTGACGATCCGTGCCGGGCGTGGTGCACGGCCACGGCCAGTTGCAGGCCGAGGCCGGGTACGGCGGCGATGGCCACCAGGCCCAGGGCGGTGGCGAGCGCGCTGAGGCCGGCCGGGTCGAGCCGGCGGGCGGCGAGGACCGGCACCAGGTACGCCAGGCCGTTGACGAGGACGCCGGCCAGGGTGACGGCGGCTCCGGCCGCGCCCAGGCCGGTGGTCCGTCCGCTCGTCGGCGCCGTCTCCGTCGTCGACTCGGGACGGCTCATGTGATCTCGCTGAGGGTGGGCACGGTCGGCTCCGGCCGCTCGTCCGGGGTCGTGCGCTGGGCGGGAGCGGCGGGTGCCGCGGTCGGCCTGATCCGGCGTACGGGTCGTCGGCGGGCGGCGGTGGAGATCCAGAGGGCACCCAGCGCCACGACGATCGCGAGCTGCGAGGCGGCGTCGGTGTGCCGGTGCGCCGATTCGAGGTAGAGCCATCCGGCGAGCACGACGAGCCCACCGGGGAGCCAGGTCTCGACAGCCCGGCTGATCATCCGGGCCCGCCGGGGATCGGTCGTCCAGGGCAGGCGGCGCGGTCCGGGTACGGCCAGCATGAACCCGGCCGCGACGAGCAGGCCACCGATGAGTCCGCTGGACAGCACCAGCGCGCCGGCGCCCACGGCCAGCAGCGGCAGGGACCGGGTGAGTCGGCGCCGGCCGCGCGGTACGGCGGTGCTTGCGGCCGGCGTGCGCTGCGGCAGCACCGCGAGGAGGACCACCACCGCCAGCAGGATGCCGCCGAGCAGCAGACCCGCCCGGTACGTGGTGTCCGGGGCGAAGCGCAGCACCACCTCGCCGGAGACGCCGGCGGGGAGGATCCAGCCCTGCTGCCAGCCGTCCACCACCAGTGGCGTGAGCGTCCGCCCGCCGATGGTCGCCTGCCAGCCGGTGTTGGTGTTCTCGCGCACGGCGAGCACCCGGTCGACGGGGCGCTCGTCCACCCGTACCAGTCGTTCGGTGGCCGCCCACGACTCGACCTGGATGGTGCTGGCGGCCACCGCCGGGGCGGGCGCGGTCTTCTGCGGGACGAGGGCGACCAGGGTGGGTGCGGCAAGCGTGCCGGCGATGGCGACGACGCGGTGCTCGCCGCGGTCCAGGTCCAGGCGCCGGGGAGTCTCCTTGCCGCACGGGGTGGCCGGCATGTCGCGCAGTTCGAGCAGGTCGCGCAGGGTGCCGCTGAGGGTGGTGGTGACCCGGGCCGTGCCGACGGCGAGCGTCGGCCCCGATCCGCAGGCCAGCTTCAGGGGCGTGTCGAGGCGTGGCGCGACGGTGGACGCCCCGGGCAGCACTGTCACCTCACCGACCGCGACGGGCAGCGACTCCGGCAGCCGCAGCTTGTACGGATCTGTGCTGGTGGCGGACGGCTTGTCGAGGAACTGGATGGTGATCTCGTCGGTGCGCATCGGCGGGTCCAGGCGGAGCAGGCCGTCGTCGCCGAGCAGGCTGCTGCGGAAACCGTCGTCGCCGACCACCCGGACACTGCCGATGCGGGTCGCGGCCGCCTCGTCGTCGACGGAGAAGCGGAGCCCGGTGATGGTCTGCGGCTTGAGCCACTTGAGGCGCAGGATCGGGGCCTCGTCGTTGGCCGCCGGCGACCAGCTGGTCGCCGGGTTGCCGTCGAGCACCACCCCGGCCCGGCCGGTCGGGTCGGGCACCGACGTCGAGGAGGCGCTGATCTGCGGCGCGAGGCGCAGCGGCTGCGCGTCCGCCACCAGCTTGTCGAGGGTCGCGTCCAGGTCCGGGCCGGGTGTCGGCCGCGCCCACAGCCGGGCGTTGTACGCGCCGGCGCTGGGCAGGGTCAGGGTCCGGTCGACGGTGGACGCGTCCTCGGAGCCGCGGATGGCGTCGGTGGAGCAGCGGGGCCGCCCGTCGACCGAGAAGCAGGCAGGTGTGCTGGGGGCCGCCGACATCACCACGGTCGCCGGTCGGGTGGTGGCCGGTGCGGCGGGAAGCACGAGGGTCCGGCTGGTCCTGATCCCGGGAATCTTGATCTCGGCGATGCCGACCGACCCGTTGCCCAGCGAACGGAGGTCGTACGCGCCGTCGACCGAGACCTGGACGTCGCGGGTGGCGTGGACGCCGGGCAGTTCGAAGACCATGTGGTCGGTGAACTGCTCGATGGTGCGGCTCTCGTATCCGGCGGTGACGGTCACCGTCGTGGGAAGCGCGTCGGCCTTCAGGTCGAACCACACCTCCACCCGGGTGACCCGGGTCGGGTTCGCGAGGTCCACCTCGATCCACTGTCTGTCGCTGGGCGCGTACGGGGCGGACTGCCAGGAGGTCGCCGGGTTGCCGTCCATCGCCGCGTACGGCTGGTGCTCCGGACGGGCGCCGCCGGGCGAGTCGACCTGCGACCGCGCCGTCGACGCGCGGATCGCGCTGATGCCCTCGAAACGGGCGACGGTGGACCGCTCCGCGCCCCACTCGGGCAGGTAGTCGTGCGCCGGCGCCGACACGTCGAAGGTGTCGTCGGCGGTGAGGGTCTGGGAGGAGTTGTCGCGCAGCCGGCCGAACGACACGTCCCGCCTGCGGAGCCCGTCGGTCATGGCGACCGGGCCGGCCTCGCCGGGCGGCGCGTCGCCGGCCAGCACCGTGGGCGCCGCGCTCAGTTGACCCGCCGCGGCGAGATCGAGAAGCGACTCGGGGCCGCCGACGACTGTGGTCACGTCGTCCCGGTCGTATGCGACCACCGGCTCGACGGCCCGGTCGACCCGGTACACCTCCAGCGCACGTACGGGCACGTCGAGGCCCTGGTCGCGGAACTCGTCGGGGGACGACGGGCCGCCGCGTACCGGGCCGAACGAGGTGACGCGGGTCAGCCCCGGTGAGCGGTCCAGGGCCTGCCGGACCACCGCCGGGCGGGCCGTGTCGGAGCGGCCGTGGTCGAGGTCGGCGCGGAACAGGACGTGGCTGATCCCGGATCGGGCGAGCAGGTCGGCCAGACCGCTCGAGCCGGCGCCGGTGGCGAGCGTCGCCTCGATGGCGTCCAGCAGCCGGATCGTGGTGGGTGGGGTGAACGGGATGGCGTTGCGGACGGCCCACCGGCTGTCCAGCAGCGGCTGGGTGATCTCGTCGGTGGTGCTGCCCCAGTCGTACGACGGGAAGCGCGCGCCGGGAACGACGAGGACCCGCCCGCGGCCCGTGTTCGCGTCGAGCCAGTCGGTGGCCTCGTGCCAGTAGCCGGGCACGTCCTTCACGCTGCTCGGTGTGGCGAGGCCGCCGGCGAGCGCGGGCGTGGCGACAGTCGCCACGGCGACCATTGCCACGCCGGCGGTGAGCCAGGCGCGCGCGACGGTGCGCGGGCGCTGCCGTTCGGGTGCCGTGCGGGCCGCCCGGACGGCCAGGCCGATCAGGTGCGCCATGCCGAGTGCCAGCGGCAGGCGCAGCAGGACGTCGAACTTGTGCACGTTGCGCAGCGGTGCGCCGATGCCGTCCAGGAACTGCTGCTGCGGCCCGGCGAGGATGTTCGGCAAATCGCCGACGTGGCCGAGACCGACAAGCGCCGCGCCGAGCACCAGACCGGTGACGAGGAACCGGCGGTGCGGCATGCCACGGCGGGACAGCCCGAGGACGCCGAGGGCGGCGACCGTCAGGGTGGCGGCGACCAGCAGCGCCTCGTTGCCGAGCCGTGAACCGGACGGGATCGTCGGCCCGAACGGGGAACCCAGGTAGGCGACCCAGTAGGACGCGCCGCGCAACGTCGTCACCGCGTCGGTGACGCTCGTGGTGTTCCGGGCGGTCTCGATGTAGTCGAGGAATGGCGGGCTGTACCGCCCGAGGACCAACAGCGGCACCAGCCACCACGCCGTGGCCAGGGCGACCGCGCCGCACCAGGCGGCCAGCGCGGTGACGCGACGGCGTACGGGCGTGAGGGTGGCGAGCCAGAGCAGGGCGAGTGGCACCACCGCGGCCACGGCCGTGGCGTTGACGCCGCCGGCGCAGGCCACGGCGACGGCCGACCCGGCGACGGCACGGCGCAGCGGGGTGGTGCCGCGGGCCAGACCCACAAGCGGGATGAGCACCCACGGGGCGATGGCGCTCGGCCACGCCTCCACCGACGACCAGCCGAGCTGGGTGAGGATCCGGGGCGACAGGGCGAAGGCGACACCCGCGATCATGCGTCCGGCGGGTGTGCCGATGCCGAGCCGGCCCGCGAGCCGCACCGCACCCAGGTACGCGACACAGAAGAGCAGTGCCCACCACAGCCGCTGGACCACCCACGGCGCGAGACCGGCCTCCGACCCGAGCAGGAAGAACGGACCCATCGGCCAGAGATATCCGTACGCCTGGTTCTGGAGCTGACCGAACGTGCCGGTCGGGTCCCACAGGTGCAGCGAGCGCAGCAGCCACCCGGCCGGGTTGACGTTCAGGTCGACCTTTGTGTCGGGGACGACCTGCCCCGGGGCCTGCTGAAAGGCGAGGGCGGTGAGCGCGATGCAGATGGTCAGGTGCCGGAAACGCCGTGCCGTACGCCGGGTACGACTGGACGCCGGAGCGACGCCACCGGTCACCTCTGCACGCATTTCGGCTCCTGTCTCCGCCGGCCGGGACACGCACGCGCAGCCGACATGTGTCGCGCGACGTTATCCGGACCGGGCACGGACGGGCGACCTGGGGCGCTGCGGTGGCGTTATCGGGAGAACGGCCGTCCCCACGGCGTGTAAGCGTGTGGCAGGCTGCCGACCATGTCAATGCCAGAAGCTGAGGCCGGGACGCGTGCGGAGGGCGTCGCCGGCGATGGCGACGGGCCGGGGCCGCTCGGCCGATGGCTCCGGGCCGACCGGGTTCGCGCGGTCGCGGTCGCCCTCATCATCGTGTCCGTCGCCTGGCGCGCCGGCCTCGCCGCCCGTGGCTGGTTCTCCCAGGACGAGTTCGTCATCGCCGCGCAGGTCCTCGACACCAGGCTGGACGCGGATTACCTGCTGCGGACGTTCAACAACCACCTCATGCCGGGCGGTCTGCTGGTGGCGTGGGCGATGGTGCGGGTGGCCGGCTTCGCCAGCTGGCCGTGGGTGCTGCTGCTGGCGTTCGGTCAGGCGGCGGTCGGTGTCGCCCTGTACCGGCTGCTGCGGGACCTGCTCCGGCCGGGCTGGGGGCTGCTGATCCCGCTGTGCCTGTTCGTGTTCAGCCCGCTGACGCTCGAGGTGTCGTCGCTGTGGCTGGTCGGGCTGCTCGTGCTGCCGACGCAGTTGGCGCTGGTCCTGGCGGTGTCGGCCCAGGTGCGGTACGTGCGGACGGGCCGCCTGCGGCACCTCGTCGCGGTCGCCTTCTGGGTGGTGTTCGGGCTGCTCTTCGACACCAAGGCCCTGCTGATCGTGCCGCTGCTGTTCCTGCTGACCGCGTTCCTGTTCACGTCGGGGCGCGTGTGGCGCAGCCTGATGACGACGGTGCGCCGGCACTGGCCGGCGTGGCTGGTGCTCGGTGCGCTCTCCGGGGCGTACCTGGCGTTCTATCTGACCCGCCCCGCTCGTGAGCTGGACGAACCCACGTCGGTCGGTCAGGTCCTCACGTTCCTCGGTGACCTGGTCGGCGACACCGTCGTGCCGGGTCTGCTCGGTGGACCGTGGCGGTGGACCTACGCCGGTGACGGGCCGCCGCTGGTGGACCCGTACGAGATCGCCAAGTGGTTGTCCTGGGCGGTGCTGCTGACGCTCGTCGTGGTCACGGTGCGGCGACGCCCGTCGGCCGGGCGGGCCTGGCTGCTACTCGTGTGCTACCTCGGCCTGGTCGCGGCGCTCTTCGCGGTGACCCGGCTCGGTGGGCCGCTCGGCCCGCTGGTGGGCGTGATTCCCCGGTACGTCGCAGACGTGGTGCTGGTCGCCGCGATCTGCGTGGGGGCGGCCCTGCTGGGGACGAAGGACGCCGACGAGGACGACGTCTCCGCGTGGCCGGTGCCGACGGTCCTGCGGGAGCCGGGGGCCTTCGCGGTCGGCCTGGTCTCGATCATCGTCCTGCTGGCCAGCATCGGGGTGGGCACGCTGTGGAGCACTGCCCGTTTCGGGGACAACTGGAGCACCAAGTACGGGCGGGACTACCTCGCCACGGCGCAGGCCGAGCTGGCCGCCGCGCCCCCGAACACCGTCTTCTTCGACGCCACCGTCCCGGAGCGGGTGGTCGCCGGATACTTCTGGCCGGACAACCTCCAGTCGCACTTCTTCCGGCCGGCCGAGCGCAGGCCCACGTTCGTCGAGCTGGCCGAGAGGCCGTCGACGTTCGACGAGTCCGGCCGGATCCGTCCGGTCGTCGTGGAGGGGCGCAAGATCGTGCCCGGCCCGGTGGCCGACTGCGGGCACCTGGCCGAGGGCGGGCGGACCACCCGGATCATGATGGACGGCTACCTGGAGGAGTGGCCGTACGTGGTGCACTTCGGCTATCTCAGCTCGGGCGACTCGACGGCGCTGTTCCAGCTCGGCGACGCCACCCGGGAGATCACTCTGCGGCGCGGCCTGAACGAGGTGTTCTTCCTGCTGGAGGGCGCCGGCGACTCCGTCCGGATCACCGTGGCCACCCCCGGGGTCGGGGTGTGCACCAAACTGATCACCGTCGGCCGGGCGGTACCGGCGCCGTGAATGGTTGACCGACCCGCCGACGTCGGCACCCCGCGGCGGTGGGCGCGGGACACACTGCCGTTGTACGCCGCGGCGGTGACCGTCACGGTGCTGGTGCTCGCTCCGCTGGCGGCACCGGGGTACGCGCTGCTGTACGACATGGTGTTCGTGCCCCGCCAGCCGTTGACCTGGGATCTCGTCGCCCCGGCGCAGAGCCTTCCCCGTGCGGTGCCGATGGACGCGCTGGTCTCCCTGGTCACCCAATTCGTGCCGGGCTGGCTGGTGCAGCGGTCGGTGCTGGTCGGTGCGGTCCTGCTGGCCGCCGTCGGGGCCGGCCGGCTGGTGCCTACCGACCGACGTGCGGTCCGGCTGTTCGCCGCTGTGGCGTACGCGTGGACGCCGTACCTCGCCGAGCGGCTGCTGATCGGGCAGTGGGGGCTGCTGCTCGCGTACGCCGCGCTGCCCTGGTTGGTGCGGGCGGCGCTGGACCTGCGGGCGGGGCGACCCGGCGCGCTGGCCCGGGTGGTGCTCGCCGCCGCTCCCGCCGCGATCACGCCGACCGGCGGGCTGATCGCGCTGGGTGTGGTGGTCCTGCTGGTGCCGCAGCGCCGCATCCCGGGCCGCCCACTGACCCGACCGGTTCTCCTGAGCGCCAAACGGGCGCGCGAGATGAAGTACGCGGTGGCCGGTCTGACGCTGCTCAATGCCCCCTGGGTGGTGGCGGCCCTGGTCACCGGCGCCGGTGGGTCCTCCGATCCGGCGGGGGTGGCGGCGTTCGCGGCCCGCGCCGAGAACTGGGCCGGCCCGTTGGTGGCGCTCGCCGGTACCGGTGGCATCTGGAACGCGCAGGCCACCCCCGGCAGCCGCGGCGCGCCGTTGGTGCCGCTGGCGACGCTGGTGCTGCTGGTCCTCGCCGGTGTCGGTGTCGGGCTGCTGCGGCGCCGGCTGCCGGCGGGTACGACGTTGCGGCTGGGCGTGCTGGCCGGGGCCGGCTACCTTCTCGCCGCGCTCGGGGTGCTCCCCGGCGGGGATGCGGTGCTGCGCTGGGCCGTGGTGCATCTGCCCGGCGCGGGGCTGCTCCGCGACGGGCAGAAGTTCCTGGCCCCGTACGCCCTGCTGCTGGTGGTGTGCGCGGCCCTGGGCGCCGAGCGGCTGGTTAACCGGATCGACCGGGAGGTGGCGGGGGTGGTGCTGGCCGGGCTGCTGCTCCTGCCGGTGGCTGTCCTGCCGGACCTCGCGTTCGGCGGCGCCGGCCGCGTCCGCCCGGTGAGCTATCCGGCGGAGTGGCGGACGGTGGCCGGGATCATCGAGGAGGAACCGGGAGAGGTCCTCTCGCTGCCGCTGAACGCCTACCGGGCGTACCCGTGGAACTCCGGTCGGGTCGTCCTGGACCCGGCTCCCCGCTACCTGCCGGGCACGGTCCTGACCGACGACACGCTCCGGGTCGGCGACGTCGCCGTGGCCGGCGAAAATCCACGGGTCCGCGAGATGCGCCGAGCGATGGCCGAGGACCGGCCTGTCTGGACCACCGGGGTGCGCTGGGTCCTCGTGCAGCACCAGGTCTCCGGCGACCTGCCCGCCGGGACGCTCGACGGCCTGGCACTCATCCACCAGGGGCCATTCCTGAGTCTGTACCGCAATCCGACGATCGTGCCGGGACCCGAGGCGTCGGGACCGGCCCGACTGGCCGTCGTCGTGGCGCTCGGCGTCGCCCTTCTGGTGGTCATGACTGCCATCTTTTCGGCGCTACACCGGCGAGCTACCGCGTGGTAACGTCCGCTCGCACGTCTCGCCATTGGAGGATTGGCATGCGTAGAGCTCTGACCCTGGTCGTGTCCGGCCTGGTGGCGGCGTTGCTGGGGATCCTGGCCCTCGGTGGGCTCTCGGCCGCCGCGACCGCCACCGACGAGGAGGCCGCAACCGAGGCCAAGAACGTCTCGGAAGCGGCCAAGCGCAACGGAAAGCAGGACCCGTACGCCCCCGAGGTTTACGGCAACAGGTAGGACGGCTCGCCCCGCCGCTGTACCGGGCGGGGCGACTCCGCACCCTCCAGCAGTGCCGCGAACCGTCCGCCGGCGGCCTGCCAGGTGAAACTCGCCGCGTGCTCCCGGGCCTGGGCGCCCATCTCCCGCCGCGTCTCGTCCTCGTGCAACAGCGTGCGCACCTTCAGCAGGTAGTCGTCGATGTCGTCGGCCAGCAGGCCGGTGCGCCCGTCGACGACCGCCTCGGCCACGCCTCCGGCCTCCCGGAACGCCACCGTGGGCGTACCCGCGGCGCCCGCCTCCACGATCGTCAGGCCCCAGCCCTCCTTCAGCGAGGGGGTCAGGGCGACCCAGGCCGAGGCGAGCAGGGCTGCCTTCTCCTCCTCGGTCACGAAGCCCCGGAAGTCCACCCGCTCGGTGATGTCCAGCTCCGCGGCCATCTCCCGTAGGTGCGGCTCCCACCAGCCCTGACCGGCGACGACCAGCCGCAACTGGGGCAGCTCGTCGGCGAGCGCCGCGACGGCCCGCAACGCCACCTCGACCCGCTTGTGCGGCACCAGGCGGTTCAACGTCACGAGCAGCGGGAACGGCGCCCGCTCGACGTCGGTGGAGGGCAGCTCCGGGGTGCCGTTGTGCACGACGGTCACCTGCTCGGTCGGTACGCCGAGGGTGGCCAGCTCCCGGCGGGTGGCCTCGGAGACGGTGACGTAACGGCACCGCTGGTAGACGCGTACGGCGAGGGACGACTCGATCCACCAGCCGAACCGGGCCGCCCACTGTGGAAGGACCACCGGCCACTGCTCGCGGTGCACGTGGTGGATCAGCTTGACCACCGGCCGCCGTGCCCACAGCGGGGAGAGGAACGGCAACCCGTTGCAGACGTCGACGAGGACGTCGGGGCGGCCGCCCCGACGCGCCGCGAGCGGACCGACACCCAGCGCGCCGGCCAGGTAGCAGAGCGCTGCCCACAGGTAGACGGTGTGCCGCCCACCGCGCCGTACCACCCGGACGCCCGCCTCGTTGACCTCGTCGGCGGGCGCCTCGCTGTGCGCGGCGCAGAAGAGGGTGGCGCGGAAACCACGCGCCACCAGCTCGGCGGCGATCCGTTCCACGTACACCTCGGAACCGCCGCCCTCGGGGTTACGGGTGTCCCGCCAGTTGAGGAACAGCACGTGTCCGGGCATGCCGAAGCTACGCTCCACGCGAACCCTACTCTCAGGTAATTTAGGGACGCGCGTCACACTAGGGGGTGGGGCTGCCGCCCGGCAATGCCCCGATGGGCCGGCGCTCTTCGACTCCGCTACGCGCCGGCCGTCGGCACCGGGGCGCCCGCGGCGACGGTCGGCGGAACGGGTGCCGCCTCGACCGGCGGCCCGGCGACAGGCGCCGGCGTGACCCGTCGGCGCCGCCGTTGCGTACCGAGCAGTTGCAGGGGCCGTTCGACGCCGTAGTAGCTGACTGCCGCGTACACCAGGCCGAAGGCCATGGTCAGGGCGAAGGTGTTGAGCAGTCCGCCGCTGAACAACGGCCGGTCGTCGAGCAGGTAGATGAGTTCGATGACCAGCGGGTGCCACAGGAACAGGCCGTACGAGACGGCGCCGAGCCACCGGGCGGAGGAACTGGCGAAGACCTCCTTGACCCGGCTCGGCCCACCGAACGCCACAGGGATCAGGATCAGCACCGCGATCGCGAGGTACAGGGCCAGCTTGACGGCGAACTCGGCTGCCGTCGGACCGGCGAGGTCGCGGGGACCGGCGACGGGCGTCGTCGCGATCGCCATGAGGGCGACGGCCGCGGCCCAGCAGGCGAGTGGCGCGGAGGCGAGGTCGTCCAGCACGCGGAAGGCGGCGGGAGCGGTCCCGGTCCGCAGCGCGACGTGCGCCGCGCCCAGGGCCATGCCGGCGCCGAACCACCCGCCGTACGACGGGAGCCACATGGTGTGCAGGGCGTTGTCGAGCAGGCCGAACCCCATCATGGTGAGCCAGCCCGCGGTCAGCAGCCCGCCCGCGCTGACGATCGCGATGGTGCGGACGGGACGCCAGGACCGACCCACGGCGAGGACGGCGACCAGCGGCAGGAGCAGGTAGAACGCGACCTCGGTGGCGAGGCTCCAGGTCTGGCTGAGCCCGTAGCGCAGCTCGCCGGGCTGGTAGATCTGGGTGAAGGTGAGGTGGCGGATCCAGTCGCCGGCGGACGCCGGCCGGTTCTGCGGCAGGACGACGAGGCAGACCAGCACCGCCAGCCAGTAGGCGGGCAGGATCCGCAGGGCGCGGCGCCACAGGTAGCGGCCGGCGCGCGGCCGGGGCCGGCCCGTGGCGGCGCTCAGCGCCCACGGCCGGAACAGCAGAAATCCGGAGAGTACGAAGAAGATGGCGACACCGACGTCGAGGCGTGCCAACCAGCCGCCCCAGGTGGTGTTCATGGTGACGGCGGTCTGGAACCCGACGTGGTGGCCGACGACCGCCACGGCGCCGATCGCTCGCAGCGCGTCGAGGGCGGGGAGTCGGCCGGCGACCGAAGGCTCCGAAACTGTTGGCGCGGCGGCTGCGGACATCTGGACATCCAGGGGGTCGCTTTGAAGGTGACCGGGGAGTAACCTCCCGCCATGTTAAGGATCGGGAGCCCCGGACAACAGGTCGTAGGGCGGCAGGTTACAGGAGGATGAGTGAAGCTACGCGTGGGCGCCGCGCTCTTTGGGCTCGGCGTCTTGTTGCTGGTCTTCGCGGCTGGGCTGCCGTTCTACGTGGCGCCCGCCGTGTCCAAGCTCCCCTATGACCTCGAACCAACGACGTCCATCGCCGAGGCGAAGGACGCGAAGTTCTTGAAGATCACCGCAAGCGGAAGCTCGGTGAGCATCGAGGTCCCGCAGGGCGACCTGCGGTCCAGTGTCGAGGTCATTCCGCAACCCGACGACACGAAGAACCGGCTCCCGAAGGAGCTCAAGGGCGACGCGGTGATCTGGGACGTCTTCCAGACCGTCAAGCGTGTCGACACCGAGGAGGTGGTCAGCCAGTACAGCACCGAGTTCGCTCTCTACCGGATCTCCGGCGCGGCCGCCCCGTGGAAGGACCAGTGGCTCAACGAGAGCGGGGCGAACGAGACCCCGGTCGGCAACGTGAGCTACTCCGGTCAGCTCTACAAGTTCCCGTTCGGCGCCGGCAAGCGGGACTACCAGGTGTTCGACCGTGACCTGAAGCGGGCGCTCCCGGCGAAGTTCACCGGTACCGAGAAGATCAAGGGTATCGAGACGTACCGCTTCGAGCAGCGGATCGAGAACGAGGTGCTGGCCACCCCGGAGGCCAGCATCCAGACGCTGGTCGGCAAGTTCGCCCCCGGCGCCACCAGCGGCCAGATCGTCTACAGCAACACCCGGACGCTCTGGGTCGACCCGGTGACCGGCGCCTACATCAACGTCCGGGAGCAGCAGCGCAAGGAGCTGCGCCCGAACACCGGCACCCCGACCGTGCTGCTGGACGCGGACTTCAACTACACCGACGAGACGGTGAGCCGCAGCGCCGACACGGCCAAGGACAACCGTTTCAAGATCGGCCTGATCAGTCTCTGGGGGCCGATCGTCGCTGGTGTCCTCGGTCTGCTCGCCCTCATCGCCGGCGTGTGGCTGGTGACGCGGCGGAACGACGGTGGCGCCGCCGCCCGGCACCGCGCCGAGCCGGCTCCTGTCGCGCCGGCCGTCGACTCCACTCCGACCCGGGTGGACCAGGAGCCGGTACGCGACACGGACACCGTCGAGCAGCCCAAGCCCCAGCCTGTGGGTGGTCCGCTGACCGACGAGATCCCGCCGGCGTCGACGAACTGGAAGTCCGACGACCCGACGGTGCCGACCCAGCGTCCGGCCCCCGGCGAGGTGGAGCAGCGCTGACGCGCGTACGACCGGCTGTACGACCTGAGGGGTGGACCGCGCTGCGGTCCACCCCTCAGTGCTGCGACGACCTGGGCACTTTACATTTGTTACCTGATTGTAATTGGTCGATTCTTTGTCACCCTTCGTGGCGCACGCAGGAAGTTGTGTCGGCCTTGCCCACTCTTCGCCCGTTTTTCGTGGCTGGTGGATCAACGCTTCGTGAGGTCATGGCATCGATCGGTAGCGCGAGTGTTACCGGCGGGTAGTTGGGGGGTTGTGACCTGCGCCGCAACAGGTGCACCATCAGACTCGGTTCGTTACCCGCCGGTAACAGATGGCGGGCCGGTGCGGGGCCGCCAGTTCGGGCCGGCCACCCGCCCGCATCCAACGAGGAGGAGCCCGTGCAGAAGCGGTTGGACAATCAGGGCACTACCCGCTGGCGGCGGTTCGCCGCCATGATGGTGCCCGCCACGGCGGCCGCCGGCGCCATCCTGTTCGGCATGTCGACCGGCGCGATCGCGTCCGACATCACGGTCTCCGGACAGACCTTCAAGATCGGCGCCGACCGGCTGGAGGGCGACGGCTTCAAGCAGTATGGCGGCATCGTCCGCGAGAAGGGCAAGGACGGGAAGCCCGGTCAGGTCCACCCGGTCGCCCTCTCCGAGATCAGCAGCGCCGAGCTGTACAACCTCTGCCAGTCGGTTCGCGCGGACCTGCCCGGCCTGCCGGTGGTGCTCACCATCAACGCCGGTGACGGCAAGGAGCCCGCCCGGGCCAAGGACCTGCTCATCGCGATGGACTCGCTGGGCGGCAACGCGACTTTCACCAACATCAAGATCGGCCGGGACGCGACCGACCTGAACCCGACGGCGCAGGCCGGATCGTTCGGTCAGAACTCCGAGCACGTCACCATCACCAACCTCCAGCAGGTGTCCCGCTACACCACGGCTGCCACCTTCAACCTGGTCGGGCTGCGGCTGAAGGTCAACGTGGGCGACGACGCCAAGGGCAAGGAGTGCTTCTGAGGTGAGGCCCGCGGTGGTCGACCACCGCGAGCCAGCCCGTGTCCCCGTCCCCGCTCCGCCAGGAGGAGTACGTGACAACCACCAACCCGGCCCACGTCCGGCCCGGCGGTCCGGCTCAGGTGTGGCGGAGCTTCCGCCGCTGGCAGCGAAGTCGCCCGTTCTGGGGTGGCCTTCTCACCGCCCTGGCCGGGGTGGAGATGTTCGCCTCCACCCGGATGACGCTCAACGGGCTGAGCTTCCACAGCGGCGCCACCGGTCTGCTCTCCCTGCTGATCCCGGTCATCCTGGTGGCCTGTGGCCTGCTGCTCTGGTTCAGCCCGGCGCAGCGGCCGTTCTACTCGATCGTCGCGGCGGTCACCACTGTCTACTCGCTGATCGGGCTCAACCTCGGCGGCTTCTTCGTCGGCCTGCTGCTCGGCATCGTCGGCAGCGCGCTCGCCTTCGCCTGGACGCCGACCAGTTCGGTTCCGCCGGCGCCGGTCCAGGCCGACGAGCCGACCGCCGAGCTGTCCGTCGCTGAGCAGGACGTCCCCGAACACGTCGTCGCTGAGCAGGACCTCCACGAGCAGCCTGTCCCTGAGCAGGTCGCTCCGGAGCAGGTCGTCGTCCGGGAGCAGGTCGCTCCTGAGCAGGTCGTCGTCCGGGAGCAGGTCGCTCCTGAGCAGGTCGTCCGGAAGCAACCCCTTCCGGAGAGGGGGTTGGCCGACGCCGGCCCGCCGCCCGATTGGCCGGGACGGTCTGTTGATCCGCGTACCCTCGGTGTCGTCCTGGTGGTGCTCGGCCTGGCCGTCGTCGGTCTGGCCGCCCAGCCCAGAGCCGTGCAGGCCGCGCCCAGTCGCCCCACCACCGCCTGCCCCACTCCATCGCGGACCGTCACCCCGTCGCCCGGTCGCACCACGGCGACCCCGACACCGACGCCGAGTCCGCAGCGGCGCGGCAACCTGATCGGCGACATCCTGGACGGGATCGGTGACCTGTTCACCGGCGGAGACCGTCAGGAGAGCGCGTCGCCCTCGCCGAGCCCGACTGTCCAGCCGAGCGGGACGCCGACGACCCGCCCCGAGCCCGGCACCTGCCCACCGTCACCCCCCGCCAAGCCGGGTAGACCGGGGACGCCGGACAAGCCGGGCGCTGTGGAACCGGGCAGACTGCTGCCACGCATCGCCGCCGACCCGAGCCTGCCGAAGGTGGCGCAGACGCCGTCCAAGCTCACCGGGTCCTCGGTCAAGATGACCGGCCTGCGGTTCGACGGGATCACCGACCTGCGCACCGAGAAGGGCGACCTCAAGGTGCTGAAGTTCAGCATGCGGGAGGCGGTGACCGAGGACTTCCTCCTGCGTGCCGACGGCCCAGCGGGGCGCAGCCAGGAGTACGCGACCGACCGGCTGACCGTCAGCGGTGACGTGGCCTTCTACTCCACCCGGTTCGTCGGCAAGCTGCTCGGCATCAAGATCACCTTGACTCCGGATCTGCCGTTGCCGGACGGCATCCCCGTCACCCTGCCCATCGCGGTCACGTTCACCGATCCGGTCATCGACCTGGCGTACGTCACCAGCAACACGCTGACCGCCCGGCCGACGTTGGCGCTGAGCCTCGGCTGAACAGCGCGGTGACAAGGGCCCCGGGTGCCGACGGCACCCGGGGCCTTCGTCACCTCAGATCCGGGCCAACGCCCGCCGCAGCGGATCGAGACCCAGGGCCCCCAGGTCCAACGCCTGCCGGTGGAACTCCCGCAGGTCGAAGTCGGCGCCCTTGCGGGCCTTGGCGTCCTCGCGGGCCTGGAGCCAGATCCGCTCGCCGACCTTGTACGACGGCGCCTGCCCCGGCCAGCCCAGGTAGCGGTTCAGCTCGAAACGCAGGTTCTCGTCCGGCACCCGGCAGTGCGCCCGCATGAACTCCCAGCCCAGCTCCGGCGTCCACCGCTCGCCAGGGTGGAAGCCGAACGGGTTGTCCCGCGGAATCTCCAGCTCCAGGTGCATGCCGATGTCGACGATCACCCGGGCGGCGCGCATCGCCTGGCCGTCGAGCATGCCCAGCTTGTCGCCCGGGTCCTCCAGGTAGCCCAACTCGTCCATCAACCGCTCCGCGTAGAGCGCCCAGCCCTCACCGTGCCCGGACACCCAGCAGAGCAGCCGCTGCCAGCGGTTGAGCACGTCGGCCCGTACGGCGGTCTGCGCCACCTGGAGGTGGTGACCCGGCACGCCCTCGTGGTAGACGGTGGTCACCTCCCGCCAGGTGGAGAACTCGGTGATGCCCTGCGGCACCGCCCACCACATCCGGCCGGGGCGGCCGAAGTCCTCGCTCGGCCCGGTGTAGTAGATGGCGCCGTCGCTGGTCGGGGCGAGGCGGCACTCGATGCGGCGAACCACCTCCGGAATGTCGAAGTGGGTGTCGTTCAGCTCGTCGAGCGCCTTGTCGGCGAGGGCCTGCATCCAGTCGCGGAACGCCTCCTTGCCCTGGATGGTCCGCGCTGGGTCGGCGTCCAACGCGGCGACCGCCTCGTCGACGGTGGCACCCGAGCCGGCGATCCGCCCGGCGACGACCCGCATCTCCGCCTCGAGGCGGGCCAGCTCCGCGAAACCCCAGGCGTACGTCTCGTCCAGGTCGACCTTCGCGCCGAGGAAGTACTGCGAGGCGAGTTCGTACCGTTCCCGCCCGGCGGCCTGCTTGTCCCGGCCGTGCGGGGCCAGCTCGGTACGCAGGAACTGACCGAACTCGGCGGTCGCCGCGGTCGCCGCCGCCGCGCCCCGGCGCAACTCGGATCCGAGCGTGCCGTCCGCGTCCAGTCGTTCGACCATCCCGTGGAAGAAGTTGTCGCCCGTCGGGTCGGTCCAGATGTCGCACTGCTTGGCGACCTCGACCAGCTGCACCTTCGAGCTGACGTGGCCGGCGGCGAGCGCCTCACGCAGGGTGGTCTTGTAGCCCTCCAGTGCGCCGGCGAGACCGTTGAGTCGGGAGGCGATGTTGGCCTGCGCCTCTTCCGTGGCGGTCGGCATCAGGTCGAACACCATGCGGATCCCGTGCAGTCCGCTGGTGATGACGCTGATCTCGCTCGTGGTTTCGCCGGCGTCGTACCTGGCCAGTTCCAGGCCGAGCCGTTCCTGCATCGCCTCCTTGGCGATCCGTTCCGTCTCGGTGTCCGGCTCGGTCACCTCCAGCTCGGCGAGGGTCCGCCGGGTCAGGTCGGCACGCGCCCGGTAACCCTCGGGCGAGAGGTCGTCGAGTTCGTCGTCATGGCCGGCGATGCCGACATAGGTCGCGTCGGTGGGGCTCAACGGCGCCCACTCGGCCACGTAGCGGTTAGCGAGTTTATCGATTTGTCCCACACGCCGACCCTACGTGAGATCGGCTCCCCGGTGTCGTCGCTGCTTGCCGTGATCGGGTCATCCGTCCCGACCGGGTGCGACGTCCGAAAGGCGCGCGACTTTGTCGTACGGTTGCGGCAAAGTGTCAGGGGTGACCACCGATACCACTCCTGACAAAGCGCCGGTCCGCGCCTGGCTGCCGGGCTTCCTCGCCCTCGCCGCGATCTGGGGTTCCAGCTTCCTCTTCATCAAGATCGGCGTGGCCGAGCTGCACCCGGTCCAGCTCACGCTCTACCGGGTCGGCACCGGTGCCCTGACCCTGCTTGTCGTCCTCGCGATGCTGCACGACCGGCTGCCCCGCGAGCCCCGGGTGTGGGCGCACCTGACCGTCGTGGCCGCGTTCGGCGTGGCCGTGCCGTTCACCCTCTTCGGGTACGGCGAGCAGCGGGTCGAGTCGATGCTGGCCGGCATCTGGAACGCGACCACCCCGCTGATCGTGCTGCCGCTGGCGGTGCTGGTCTTCCGCACCGAGCGGCTGACCGCGCGCCGCGCGATCGGCCTCGGGCTGGGCTTCCTCGGTGTGCTCGTGGTGCTCGGCGTCTGGGAGGGCGTCGGCGGAGCGCACTTCGTCGGGCAGTTGATGTGCTTCGGCGCCGCCGCCTGCTACGGCATCGCCATCCCGTACCAGAAGCGGTTCGTCGC
>NZ_VDFY01000079.1 GCF_006228125.1 Micromonospora orduensis
CACCCGCCGCGCCGAGCGCACCCGCCGCGGACTCGAGCGCCTGGCGGACCGCGGCGGACGAAGGCTGGTCGCGGGCCAGCCGGGCCGCCGAGCCGGCCGCCGCCGGTACGACCCGCTCGGGGCTGCCCAAGCGGGTGCCGCAGGCGCAGCTCGTGCCGGGCGGCATCGAACCGAAGGGTGGCCGGGACCGTAGCCGGCGCACCCCCGATGAAGTACGCGGCCTGTTGTCGGCCTACCACCGCGGCGTGCAGCGCGGCAGGACGGCCGGGACGGACCAGAACAGCACCTCGACCAAGGAGAGCCGATGAACAGGCCAGCTGCCATGCAGGACATGGGTTGGCTGCTCACCAACTTCGCCGACAGCGTGGCGGGTATCGCCCACGTGGTGGCGGTGTCCGCCGACGGGCTGCTGCTCGCGTCCTCCCGGGATCTGCCGGGGGACCGGGCGGACCAGCTCGCCGCGATCACCTCCGGCGTGGTGAGCCTGACCGAGGGCGCGGCCCGGATGTTCAGCGCGGGCGGGGTGTTGCAGACCGTCATCGAGATGGACAGCGGATACCTCTTCCTCATGTCGATCAGCGACGGCTCGTCGATGGCCGTGCTGGCCGCCCGGAGCTGTGACGTGGGCCAGGTCGGGTACGAGATGGCGTTGCTGGTCGAGCGGGTCGGTGCCGCGCTGGTGCCGCTGCCGCGGGACGCGGTGCGTTCGTAGCAGCGGGGCCCGCCGCGCGAACCGCGCTCCGGGTCAGGGACGGGAGGCGGCGTTCGCCGCCTCCGTAGGGGACGAGGAGGTGATCGGGATGGACCAACGGCGCGTTGACCCGCGTGGTGCTCTGGTGCGTCCGTACGCGGTCACCCGTGGGCGTACGGAGCCCCGGCAGGACATCGCTCTCGAGGCGGTCCTCATGGCTTCGCTCACCCAGGTCGCCGAGTCCCGTTTCGCCGGGCACGACAAGCACCGAATCGCCACGGTCTGCGAGGGCCGGGCACAGTCGCTGGCGGAGATCGCCGCGTACACCCGGATGCCGCTGGGCGTCGCCCGGGTGTTGGTCGCCGACATGGTGGCCGAGAGCCTGCTGACGTTACACACTGCTGCTCCCGCCGAGGGGTTCGAGGAGCGGATGGAACTGCTTGGAAGGGTGCTAAGTGGACTTCGCAGGCTATGACCCCGCTGGGGGGCGGCAGAGCCGGGGAATCGTCTCCGCGAAGATCGTCGTCGCGGGCGGTTTCGGCGTCGGTAAGACGACGCTGGTCGGCTCGATCTCCGAGATCACGCCGCTGACCACCGAGGCGGTGATGACCGCGGCCGGTGTCGGCATCGACGATCCGTCCAAGGTGCCGGGCAAGGAGACCACCACGGTCGCCATGGACTTCGGCCGTATCACGATGGCCCAGGACCTGATCCTGTACCTCTTCGGTACACCCGGTCAGACCCGGTTCTGGTTCATGTGGGACGAGATCATCCGGGGTGCGGTGGGTGCCGCCGTGCTGGTGGACACCCGCCGGATCACCGACGCGTTCGCCCCTCTGGACTACTTCGAGAACCGCAACCTGCCGTACGTGGTGGCGCTGAACCGTTTCGACGGCGCCCCACAGTACGAGGCGGAGGAGGTCCGCGAGGCGCTTGCGATCTCGCCGCAGGTGCCGCTGGTGATGACCGATGCCCGGAACCGGGAGTCGGTCAAGCAGGTGCTGGTGACGGTGGTCGAGCACGCCATGCTCCGGCTCCAGGCCGAGCACGGCAGGGGTTTCCCCACGCCCGTCGGCTGAGCCCGTCGCGGTCGGCCGGTACGTACCGGCCGACCGCGACGCGTCAGTCCACCCGGAGCCGGTAGCCGCGTTTGACCACGGTCTGCACCACTCGCGGGGCGCGCAGGCCGGCCCGGAGGCGGGCGACGGCCATCTCCACGGCGTGCTCGTCCGCGCCCCGGGGCAGCGTCCGCAGCAGGGCGGTACGCGACAGCACCCGGCCGGGGGACTGGGCCAGCGCCCGCAGCACCGCCATCGGCGCGGGGGCGAGCGGGCGCAGCTCGCCGTCGATCACGGCGGCGTGCCCGCGCAGGGTCAGCAGGTGCCCGGCGGCCTTCAACGTCACGGTCCGGCGGGGCAGTTCGTCGACGATTGTGCGTACGAGCGCTCCGAGCCGGGCCCGGCCGGGCGCGCTGACCGGTATGCCCTGCCGCAGCAGCGGCTCGGCGGTGACCGCGCCCACGCAGCTGGCGAGCACGTCGGTGCGGAACGCGGACAGCACCGCCTCGCTGCGGTCCCCGGCCGCCCGCAGCAGGGCCTCGGCCGCCGGCGCCGAGGTGAACGTCACCGCGTCCACCAGCCGGCCGGCGATCAGGTCGATCAGCCGGTGCAGCGGCGCCGGGTCGGTGGGCGGCGCCCACCGGTAGACCGGCACCTCGATCACCGTGGCGCCGGCCGCCTCCAGCGCGAGCGTGCACTCCGGTTGCCGCTCACCGTGCAGCTGCATGGCGATCACCTGCCCGGCCACGCCGCGCCGCCGCAGGTGGTCGACCACCTCGTCGCAGCTCTCCGAGGCCGGCGACCACTGGTCGTGCAGCCCCGCCGCCCGGATCGCGCCGCGTGCCTTGGGCCCCCGGGCCACCACGTACGACCCGGCCAGCACCGAGCGCAGCGGCTCGGCGAGCCCCCAGCCCTCGGCCGCCTCCAGCCATCCGCGCATACCGATGCCGGTGTTGGCCATCAGGATGTCCGGCGGTTGGTCCAGGCAGGCGCGGGTCGCCTCGCGCAGTTCGGTGTCGTCGGACAGCGGCACGATCCGCAGGGCCGGGGCGAGCACCACCCGAGCGCCCCGGCGTTCCAGCAGCGCGGCCAACTCGTCGCGCCGCCGGTCGGCGGTCACCCCGATGGTGAAGCCGGCCAGTTCCTCCCGCATCAACCCTCCTGTCGCAGCCGCACTTCGACCAGCCCGTCGCGGCAGCGCGCGTCGTGTCGGGCCACGGCGACGCCGGGCAGGTCGAGGCAGTGCCCGGTGCGCAGGTCGTACACCTGCTTGTGCAGGGGTGAGGCGACCGTGGGGACCCCGCCCCGGCTGCCCACGATGCCCCGGGACAGGACGTACGCCCCGGAGACGGGATCGCGGTTGTCGATCGCGAACAGCCCGTCCGCGGTCCGGAAGAGGGCGACCTGCACACCGTCGACCAGGGCGGCGACCCCCCGATCGGGTTCGAGCCGGTCGACGGGGCAGATCGCGGTCCAGTCCAGGGTGATGGCGGGGTTCATCGCCGTACCTCCGGTAGGCCCAGCGCGACCGGCTGCCGACGGTGACCTTCGGCCGGGGTGTCGCCACGGGCGGGCACCCGCTGGCCGCGCTCCAGCGCGAAGGTGATCGACGGGTCGGGCACGTCGGGAGCGTTGACGAACGAGGTGTAGCGGCGCAGCCGGTCCGGGTCCTCCAGTACGTCACGCCACTCGTCGGAGTACGACTCCACGTGCCGGGCCATCGCCGCGTCGAGGTCGGCGCAGAGGCCCAGGGAGTCGTCCACGATCACCGCGCGCAGGTGGTCCAGGCCGCCGTCCAGCGCCTCGATCCAGCCGGCGGTGCGTTGCAGCCGGTCCGCGGTGCGGATGTAGTAGATCAGGAACCTGTCGATGAGGGTGATCAGCATCTCGGTGGACAGGTCGGTGGCGAACAGGTCGGCGTGCCGGGGCCGGAAACCGCCGTTGCCGCCGACGTACAGGTTCCAGCCGTTCTCCGTGGCGATGATGCCGAAGTCCTTGCTGCGGGCCTCGGCGCACTCCCGGGCGCAGCCCGAGACCGCCGACTTGAGCTTGTGCGGCGCGCGCAGCCCCCGGTAGCGCAGCTCCAGCGCCACGGCCAACCCCACCGAGTCCTGTACGCCGTACCGGCACCAGGTCTCGCCGACGCAGGACTTCACAGTGCGCAGCGCCTTGCCGTACGCGTGGCCGGACTCGAAGCCGGCGTCCACCAGCCGCCGCCAAATCTGCGGCAACTGCTCCACCCGGGCCCCGAACAGGTCGATCCGCTGCCCACCGGTGATCTTCGTGTAGAGCTGGAAGTCCCGGGCGACCTCACCGATCACGATCAGCTTCTCCGGGGTGATCTCGCCGCCGGGGATCCGGGGCACCACCGAGTAGCTGCCGTCGCGTTGCAGGTTGGCCAGGAAATGGTCGTTGGTGTCCTGCAACGACGCCTGCTCCCCGTCGAGCACGTGCCCGCCGCCCAGCGAGGCGAGGATCGACGCCACCACGGGCTTGCAGATGTCGCAGCCGCGCCCCCGGCCGTGTTCGGCGACCAGCCGGGAGAAGGTGCGGATGCCGCGTACCCGGACGATCTCGAACAGCTCCCGCCGGCTGACGTCGAAGTGCTCGCACAGCGCGCTGGACTGCGCCACCCCGGCCGCGTCCAGGAGCTGCTTGAGCATCGGCACGCAGGATCCGCAGCTGGTGCCGGCCCTGGTGCACGCCTTCAGCGCGGCCACGTCCGCGCAGCCGTCGGCGATGGCGGCGTCCACATCGCCACGGGTCACCGCGTTGCAGGAGCAGACCTGCGCGGTGGCGGGCAACGCGCCGGCGTCCGCGCCGCCGCCGTCGGGCGCGAGCAGCGCCAGCGGCGCGGCCGGCAGCGGCCCGCCGACACTGGCCCGCAACGTCGGGTACGCGCTGGCGTCGCCGACCAGCACCCCGCCGAGCAGGGTGTGCGCGTCGTCGGACAGGACGAGCTTGGCGTACACCCGGGTGGCCGGGTCGGTGAACGTGACGTCCAGGCAGCCCTCGGTGGTGCCGTGCGCGTCACCGAACGAGGCCACGTCCACGCCGAGCAGCTTGAGCTTGGTGGCGGTGTCCGCGCCCGGGAACGTCGCCGCGCCGCCGACCAGCCGGTCGGCCACCACCTCGGCCGTCGCGTACCCGGGCGCGACCAGTCCGTGGCAGGTGCCGTCGACGGCCGCGCACTCGCCGACCGCCCAGATCCGCTCGTCGGCGCTGCGGCACGCCTCGTCGACCAGCACCCCGCCCCGCGGCCCCACCGGCAGACCGGCGCTACGGGCCAGCTCGTCGCGCGGGCGGATGCCGGCGGCCACCACCACCAGTTCGGCGTCGACAGTGCTGCCGTCGGAGAGTTCCAGGGCGGCGACCGCGCCGTCCGGGCCGGAACGGATCGCGGTGGTGGCGACCCCCAGGTGGGTACGGACGCCCAGCTCCTCGACGTAGCGCCGCAGCATCGCCCCACCGGCCTGGTCCACCTGCACCGGCATCAGCCGGGGTGCGAACTCGACCACGTCGGTGCTCAGGCCCAGCAGCCGCAGGGCGTTCGCCGCCTCCAGCCCGAGCAACCCGCCGCCGATCACCGCGCCGGCCCGCCGGCCCCGCGCGTACGCCCGGATGGCCGTGAGGTCGTCCAGGGTCCGGTAGACGAAGACCCCGGGCAGCTCCGTGCCGGGCACCGGCGGCACGAACGCGTACGAGCCGGTGGCCAGCACCAGCGCGTCGTAGGGGTACTCGCCGACGGCGGTCGTCACCACCCGCCGGTCCCGGTCGATGGCGGTGGCCGGCTCGCCGAGCCGCAGCCGCACCCCGTCGTGTGGGGTGTGCAGGTTGAGGTCGTCCTCGCTCACCCCGTCGAAGAACGCCGAGAGCCGCACCCGGTCGTACGCCGCACGCCGCTCCTCACCCAGCACGGTCACCCGCCAGCGTCCCCGCGGGTCCCGGGCGCGCAGCGCGTCGACGAAACGCTGCCCGACCATTCCGTTGCCGATGACCACCAGGTCGCCGCTCATCGCGTCACCTCCACCGATTCCGCTTCGGACAGCCAGTCGACGATGCCGGTCACCGCGTCGCGGCAGCCGCCGCAGCCGGTGCCGGCGCGGGTCGCCGCCACCACCGCGTCGACCGTCCGGGCGCCGGAGCGCCAGCTTCTGACCAGCGCGCCCTTGCTCACCGTGTTGCACTGGCAGACGGTGGCCGCGTCCGGCATCAGCGCCGGTGAGGCGGCCGGTGCGGCGGCGGTCGTGCCCAGCGCCCGACCCAGCAGCAGCGCCCGCCGGTCGGCCGGCACCGGATGGCCCCGGTCGAACAGCTGGATCACCGTGCCGACCGCCGGGTTGTCGCCGAGCAGGATCGCGCCGACCAGACGCTCGTCGCGGATCCGCAACCTGGCGTACGTGCCCCGGGCCGGGTCCGTGAACGTCAGCTCCTCGCCCGGTTCACCGCCCACCGCCTCACCCATGGCGGCCAGGTCGATCCCGGCCGCCTTCAGCCGGGTCACCACCGGCCGGGGCCGGTAGCGGGCCAGCGGGTCGGTGCCGGTCAGCACGTCGGCGAGCACCCGCGCCTGCGCCCAGGCGGGTGCCACCAGGCCGGTGAGCGTCCCGTCGTGTTCGGCGCAGTCGCCGATCGCCGAGATGGACCGGTCGTCGGTGCGTAGCCGGTCGTCCACCACCACGCCGCGTCGCACGGTCAGCCCGGCGGCCCGCGCGAGGGCGGTGTCCGGGCGTACCCCGCAGGAGAGCACCAGCAGGTCGGCGCGCAGTGACCGGCCGTCGGCCAGGTCGAGGCGGACGCCTGTGTCGTCCGCGACCACGCCGGTGGCCGGTACGGCGAGTTGGCTGGTGACGCCGAGGGCGGCGAGCGTGCCGGCGAGCACGGCGCCGGCCGCCGGGTCGAGCTGGCGCTCCATCAGGTGCCCGGTGTGGTGCACCACGGTCGTGGTCAGCCCCCGGGTGGCCAGCCCCCGGGCGGCCTCCAGGCCGAGCAGTCCGCCGCCGAGCACGAGCGCGCTGCGGGCGCCGTCGGCCGCCGCGATGATCCGTCGGCAGTCGTCCAGGGTCCGGAACGGGACGACCCGCGGCGGCAGGTCGGCCGGGTCGAGGCCGGGCAGGGGCGGCACCACGGCCCGGGCGCCGGTGGCGAGCACCAGGTGGTCGTACCCGATGCGTTCGCCGTCGGCCGTGCCGACCTCGCGGGCCGACCTGTCCACAGTGGTCACCGGTACGCCGGTGCGCCTGTCGATGCCGTGCCCGGCGGCCTCGGTCAGCTCCACGTCCGGCTCGCCGATCCGGCCGGCCAGCAGGGTGGACAGCATGATCCGGTTGTACGCGCGGTGCGGTTCGGCCCCGAGGACCGTGACCTTCCGGTCCCCCTCGCGGGCGTGCAGCTCACCGGCGAGGCGGGCGCCGGCCATCCCGTTGCCGACGATCACGATCCGGGTGGTCATGCCTTCTCCACCCGGACCGCGCAGACCTTGAATTCGGGCATCCCGGAGATCGGGTCCACCGCGTCGTTTGTCACCGAGTTGGCCCGGGCCGCCCCGGCCCAGTGGAACGGCGCGAAGACGGTGTCCGGTCGGATGCCCGCGCTGAGCCGGGCCGGAGCGCGCAACTCACCCCGGCGCGAGGTGACCAGCACCGGGTCGCCGTCGTCGATGCCCAGTCGGGCCGCCAGGTCGGGGTGCAGCTCGACGAACGCCTCGGGCGCGGCGCGACGCAGCGCGGCCACCCGGCGGGTCTGGGTGCCGGACTGGTACTGGGCCAGCACCCGGCCGGTGGTGAAGTGCAGCGGGTACGTGGCGCACACCTCCTCGGCGGCCGGCCGGTGGTCGACGGGGTGGAAGCGGGCCCGGCCGTCCGGGGTGGCGAAGCGGTCGGCGAAGAGCCGTGGGGTGTCTGGTCCGTCCTCGCTCGGGCAGGGCCAGTGGACGCCGTCGGCGGTGTCGATCCGGTCCCAGCTGATGCCGGCGTAGTCGGCGGCGCCACCGGCGGAGGCGCGGCGCAGCTCGGCGAAGACGGTGCTCGGGTCGGCCGGGAACCGGGCCGCCGCGTCGGCGGCGGCGGAGTCGTCGGTGGCGAGCCGCGCCGCCAGGTCGGAGATGATTGCCAGGTCGGTGCGGACGCCCGGCGGGGGTGGGCGCAGCGCGCGCCGGCGCAGCACCCGACCCTCCAGGTTGGTCATCGTGCCGTCCTCCTCGGCCCACTGCGCGGTGGGCAGCACCACGTCGGCAAGCGCCGCCGTCTCGGAGAGCAGCAGGTCGGCGACGACCAGCAGGTCGAGGTCGCGCAGCCGGCGTTCGATCCGGGCCGCCCGGGGAGCGGAGACCACCGGGTTCGAGCCGAACACCAGCAACGCGCGCGGGCCGTGAAGGGTGCCGAGCGAGTCGAGCAGTTGATACGCCGGCACACCCGGACCCGGCAGCTCGTCGGCAGGCACGCCCCAGACCCCGGCGACGTGCTCCCGGGCCGCCGGGTCGTCGATGCGCCGGTACCCGGGGAGCTGGTCGGCCTTCTGCCCGTGCTCGCGCCCGCCCTGGCCGTTGCCCTGGCCGGTGAGGCAGCCGTACCCCGAACCGTCGCGGCCGGGCAGCCCGAGGGCCAGGGCCAGATTGACGTACGCGGTGACGGTGTCCACGCCCTTGGCATGCTGCTCAGCGCCCCGCGCGGTCAGGATGATCACCCGGCCGCCGGTGCCCAACGCCCGGGCGGTCGCCTCCAGGTCGGCCACCGGCACCCCGGAGAGCTGCTCCGCGCGGGCCGGCCACCAGGCGGCGACGCTGCGGCGGACCGCCTCGAAGCCGGTGGTCCGCCCGGCCACGTACGCCTGGTCGACCCAACCCTCGGTGAGCGCGATGTGCAACAGCGCGTTGGCCACCGCGAGGTCGGTGCCGGGCAGCGGTTGCAGGTGCAGGTCGGCCTGCCGGGCGGTGGCGGTGACCCGGGGGTCGACGACGATCAGCCGGCCACCGGCCTGGCGTTGCTCGGTGAGCCAGCGCACCAGCGGCGGCATGGTCTCCGCCGGGTTGGCGCCGACCAGCAGCAGGGTGTCGGCCCGGCCGAGGTCGGAGAGCGGGAACGGCAGCCCCCTGTCGATTCCGAAGGCGCGCATCCCGGCTGCCGCCGCCGAGGACATGCAGAACCGTCCGTTGTAGTCGATGTGCCGGGTACGCAGCCCGATCCGGGCGAACTTCCCCAGCGCGTACGCCTTCTCGTTGGTCAGGCCACCGCCGCCGAAGACGGCGACGGCGTCCGGCCCGGCGCTGTCCTGGACGGCGCGGATGCCGGCGACGATCCGGTCCAGCGCGGCGTCCCAGCTCGCCGGGCGCAGCTCGCCGGTGGCCGCGTCGCGCAGCAGGGGAGTGGTCAGCCGGTCCGGGTGGTCGAGCAGCTCGGCGGCGGTCCAGCCCTTCTGGCAGAGCCCGCCACGGTTGGTGGGGAACTGGCGGGGGAGCACTGTCACCCGGTCGTCGTCCGCGCGCAGGATCATGCCGCACTGGAGGGCGCAGTACGGGCAGTGCGTCGCCACCTCCCGGGGCACCCGCCCCGGTCGAGTCGCCGACCGTGCACCGTCTGTCATGTCGGGAAAGCGTGCCGGCGGGCGGTTTCCGGTCCGGGTCCCTTCTGTTTCGGTCCTGTCAAGTGGGGCTCACACCGCACGGAGGCAGGGGACGTGACGGGTGGGTGATGGCGGCCCGGACGGACGCGTGACCAGAGCGGCGGCGCCGGGCTTCATCTCGTGGGACGGTCAGCGCAAGTCGGCGCGGCGGGGGCGGCGGGTCAGGGACAGCCAGCCCAGGAAGCGGGCGTGATGTGCCCGCAGATCAGGGCGAACGCCCAGGGAGTACAGGTCGTCAAGCGCGTCCTGCATGTTCGCTGCCAGGTAGAACGCCAGGGCGATCGAGTGGCCGTAGAACTCGGTCGCGAGGTGAAGCTGAGCCGGCGAACACGGCCAGGGAGCGGCGCAGTTACGGCAGAGCCACGCCGGGCGCATCGGCTGGTGCGGGCGAGGGCGTCTGGTCATCCGAACCGCACCGGGCCTCGCTTGACGGGCGTGCGCGTGGTCGACCGACGGACCGCCCGGGCGGGCACGTCCGACCAGATCAGGCCCGCGGACATCACGAACAGGGACCGGCGCGCGACCGCATCGCCGTTCGCGGCCAGCTCGTAAGCGTCAATCCACAGCCATCCGTCGTACGTCGGCCAGTCGAGAACACGGATAACCCGGACGAAGATCGGGCTCAGGAACTGCACACTCGCGGCGCGGGTCAGGTGCAGGACGTCACCCGCGCGTGGCTTGCGCGCGGACCCGCTCATGCGTCCACCCGGAGTTGCCCGGCGACGCGGTTGAGTCGGTTCACCGGCCAGGGCGTAACGATGGTCCCTGGTGGCCAGGGCACGCCCGGTGACGACGGCGGGGCCGGGTCGGGCTTCGGCTCGGGCTTCCGATCGGGTGGCTCGTCCGGCACGGTGCTCCCCCTGGCCGTCGATGTGGGAAGGGACCGCCCCGTGAGTGCTCGCCCGTGGAGATCTTGGACAGTTTTCGTTCTGTGCTGACGGAAACTGTCCAAGATCTGGGCGGGGCAGGGGCGGCCCCGGCGAACGCGTCCGCCGGGTCTCGGGTCCCCGCCGGCCGCGCCGTCTATCGACCACCTTGCCATCGGTGACGGGACCAGTACACGACGTTGTTCTATTCTCGGGGGACGTTCGGGATGTTCATCTGGAGGCGGGATGAATCATGCACTTCAGGCGGCCATGGCCGAAGCTGGCGAGACAGCCGAAAGTCTGGCAGCTCAGACGGGCGTTGACCCGAAGACCGCCGCGCGTTGGATAAGCCCGGGACGCGTGCCGCAGCCCCGTCGGCGCGCCAAGCTGGCCGCGCTCCTCGGGAGGGACGTTGGGGACCTCTGGCCGGATGTCCTCAGAAGGCGCGAGCCGCAATGGCTGCGCGAGTGGGTCGACTGGGAACGCGAAGCCCTCGCGATTCGCTGGTTCGAGCACACGTGGGTGCCCGGCCTCTTGCAGACCGAGGCGTACGCGCGGGCGACATTGGTAGGCGAAGCGTTGACGACGAGCGAGGTTGACGATGTGGTCGCCTCCCGCATCGACCGACAGGCCATTCTCCGCCGTGAACGCCCGCCCCTGCTGATCGCAGTCGTACACGAACTAGTCCTGTACCAGTCGGCGTACGGCGATCGACCGCTGATGCGTGAGCAGGTCGGCCACCTTGCCCAGTGCGCGGTCTCGCCCGCCGTGCAGGTGCTCGTCGTGCCGCAGGACGTCGGGATGTATCCGGGCCTCGGCGGAGGCTTCATCGTGGCCGAGTTGCCCGACGGCGAGCAGGTCGCACATATCGACAGCCAGGTGCGAGCGCAGATCGTAAATGGATCTGCGGACGTTGCTACGCTGAATCGCAGATGGGAACGCATCAGAAGCGAGGCGCTCTCCCGTCAACAGTCCCTCGACCTGATCAGGAAAGCAGCGGGATCATGGACCTGACCGGCGCGCAGTGGCGTAAGAGCACGAAGAGCGGAAACAACGGCGGCTCGTGTGTCGAGGTCGCCGACAACCTCCCCGGCATCGTCCTCGTCCGCGACACCAAAGACCGTGACGGCGGGACGCTGACCTTCGGGCCGGCGGCATGGGCCGGCTTCGTCGACCTGGCGAAGGCGATCGGCCCCGTCGGCTAACCAGCGCAACTCAACCAGCCCCCGGTTTCCTTGAGATCCCAAGGAGCCGGGGGTTTTCCGTGTGTCCCCGGATCAGGGGCCGTTCGTCGCGAATCGCTTATAATGTGGGAAACTGGTCTCAAAATATGGGAGCTGCGATGAGTGTCGCGGACGCGTTCGACGCGGTGGCCGGTACGTATGACGAGGCCCGCCGACGGCTCGTGCCCTGCTTCGACGCCTTCTACGGCACCGCCGTCGAGGTGGCCGCGCCGCCGCTGCGCGCCGCCCTCGCTGCCGGCCGTACCCCCGAGGTGTTGGATCTGGGCGCGGGGACCGGCCTGCTCTCCCTGCTGCTCGCCGCGGCGGTGCCCGGAGTCCGGCTGACCCTGGTGGACGCCGCACCGGCGATGCTCGCCCGCGCCGCCGACCAGTTGAACGCGCGGTCCGTGCCACACCGAACGGTCCGGGCCGACCTGGCGGACGAGTTGCTGCCGGGCCGGTACGACGCGGTGGTCAGCGCCCTGGCCATCCACCACCTGGACGACGCCGGCAAGCGCGCGCTCTACCGGCGGGCCGCCGCCGCGCTGGCGCCAGGCGGGGTGTTCGTCAACGCCGAGCAGGTCGCCGGCCCCACCCCGGCGTTGGACCGGCGTTACGACGAGGTGTGGACGGCCCGGATCACCGAGCTGGGCTCGCCCCCCGAGGAGATCGCCGCCGCCCGGGAACGGATGCGCCACGACCGCCCGGCGACCGTGGCGGACCAGTGCCGGTGGCTCGCCGAGGCGGGCCTGGTTGACGTCGACTGTTTCTTCAAGGAGTGGCGTTTCGCGGTGTTCGGTGGCCGGGCCGGGTAATCCCGGCGGAATGTACGTTTCGCCGCCCTGGGGCGAGCCGATGAGCGAGGGGATGACTGACGGTCACACCCGTGGGTAATCTCCTCGGCATGACTGCCAAGGTGACTCTCTCGTTCACCGACGAGACGATCGAGGAGGCGCGGCGGTTCGCCAAGCGTGAGGGCCTGTCGCTCTCCGCGTGGATGGACCAGGCCGCCCGGGAGAAGGCGCTGCGCGAGGTCTTCACCGCGCACGCCGCCGCCGTGGGCCGCGCCAGCCTCGACCTGGAGTCCGCCGCCCTCGCCGACGCCCGCGAGGTGGGCATGGTCAACGATTTGCTCGCCGGCGGACGGCCGCGTGCTGCGTAGAGGTGAGGTCTGGCGCATCGAGGGCGCCCGCGAACGCCTCGGCCTCGTGATCAGCTCGGATGTCTACAACTCCACCGACGTACCCATCGTGATCGTGGTCGAGGTCGTCGAGGAATCACTGCTGCGTGACTCCCCACTCGCCGTCCCGATGGGCCGGTACGTGGTGATGCCCGACCGGATCTCGTCACCGATGAAGAAGTGGTTCACCGACTGCGTGGACGTCGCCGACACCGACACGATGCTCCGCGTCGGCCGCGCCCTGCGCATCCTCCAGCAGCTCTGACCGCCGACCTCACCATCGCCGCCGGCCCCTGGTGCGCTGCCCGTTTCCGGCCCGACCCGCGACGGGCACTGCCAGGTAACCAGGCGTTCCTAGCGTCTCACCTCGTCACACCGACGAGGAGGAGCCGCCGTGAGCACGCTCACCAGCACCGCAGTCACCGCCGGACCCCCGACCGCCGCCGGCCGCCGGCACACGCTCGACGACTGGCGTCCCGAGGACCCCGACTTCTGGCGGACGACGGGAGCGCCCATCGCCCGGCGCAACCTCTGGGTGTCGATCTTCGCCGAGCACGTCGGATTCTCGGTGTGGAGCCTCTGGTCGGTGACCGTGCTCTTCCTCGGCCCCGCGTACGGCATCGACCCGGCCGGGAAGTTCCTGCTCACCGCCGTGCCGGCCGCCCTGGGCGCGGTGCTGCGGCTGCCGTACACGCTGGCCGTGGCCCGCTTCGGCGGCCGCCGCTGGACGATCGTGAGCGCGCTGCTGCTGCTGGTGCCCGCGGTCCCGATGACGGTGCTGCTGGAACCCGGGGTGTCCTACTCCACGCTCATGGTGCTCGCCTGCCTCACCGGGGTCGGCGGCGGCAACTTCGCCTCCTCGATGGCGAACATCAACCTCTTCTACCCGCAGCGCCTCAAGGGCCGCGCCCTCGGCCTCAACGCCGGCGGCGGCAACCTGGGCGTACCGGCGGTGCAACTGGTCGGGCTGGCGGTGCTGGCCACCGCCGGGGCCGCGTACCCCCGGCTGGTCCCGGCGGTCTACCTGCCGCTCATCGTGCTGGCCGCGCTGGCCGCGGCCCGCTGGTTGGACACCGTGCCCGGGGCTCGCAACGAGCCGGGCGCGCTGCGCGAGGCGGCCCGCGACCCGCACACCTGGATCATGTCGCTGCTCTACATCGGCACCTTCGGCTCGTTCATCGGGTTCGGTTTCGCCTTCGGCCAGGTGCTCCAGCTCCAGTTCGCCGAGCGGTTCCCCACCCCCGTCGACGCGGCCTGGCTGACCTTCCTCGGTCCGCTGATCGGCTCGCTGATCCGGCCGCTGGGCGGGCACCTCGCAGACCGGCTCGGCGGAGCCCGGGTGACCTTCTGGAACTTCGTGGCGATGGCCGCCGGCGCCACCGTCGTGCTCCACGCCGCCCGGGAACGCTCGTTCGGGCTCTACCTGACCGGTTTCCTCGCCCTCTTCGTCTTCTCCGGCGTCGGCAACGGCTCCACGTACAAGATGATCCCGGCCATCTTCCGGGCCCGGGCGGCGGACGCGGTGGCCAGCGGCCGGCGCGACCCGGAGGCCGCTGCGCGGTGGGCGCGACGGATGACCGGCGCGTTGATCGGCATCGCCGGCGCGGTGGGAGCCTCCGGCGGGGTGCTTGTCAACATCGCGTTCCGGCAGTCGTTCCTCGGCTCGGGCAACGCCGACGCCGCCTACCTGGCGTTCATCGGCTGGTACGCGCTGTGCTTCGCGGCCACCTGGGTCGTCTACCGTCGTCCGAGGGCCGGACGGCTCGCCGGCGTGTGAGCTGGGCCATCCCGGCGGGCACTGGCGCGCGGGGGCGGACCCCGTTTTGACCTGCCGACGGGGCGCCGGGTATCGTTGCCTGCTGTTGTACGACATCCAGAGGCGTGCCCCATCAGGTACGCTTGGTCGTTCGTGCGCGCTGGTCCGGCCTGCAAGATCTGGTCACCTCGGCGCGCGACCCCAGACCGACGACGAGACAAGGTAGACCTGTGCGTACGTACAGCCCGAAGCCGGGTGAGATCGAGCGTCAGTGGCACGTCATCGACGCCTCTGATGTCGTGCTGGGCCGCCTGGCCACCCACGCCGCCACGTTGCTGCGTGGTAAGCACAAGCCGACTTTCGCGCCGCACGTCGACACGGGCGACTTCGTCGTCATCGTGAACGCGGGCAAGGTTGCGCTGACCGGCAACAAGCGCCAGACCAAGGTCGCTTACCGCCACTCGGGCTACCCGGGTGGTCTGAAGCAGGTCGGCTACGACGAGCTGCTGACCAAGCGCCCCGAGCGGGCCATCGAGCTGGCTGTGAAGGGGATGCTCCCGCACAACAAGCTCGGCCGTCAGCTGATCAAGAAGCTGAAGGTCTACGCCGGTGCCGAGCACCCGCACCTCGCGCAGCAGCCGGTGCCGTTCGAGATCAAGCAGATCGCGCAGTGAGCGCGGGCGAAGGAAGCAGCATGACCGACATCACCGAGACCGAGGTTGCCCCCGAGGCCACCGAGGCGCCGGCGCCCGTCGCCCGCGCGCCGCGTGGTGACCGCCCGATCCAGACCGTGGGTCGGCGCAAGGAGGCCATCGTCCGGGTCCGTATCGTCCCGGGCACCGGCAAGATCACCTGCAACGGCCGCGACCTCGAGGCCTACTTCCCGAGCAAGGTGCACCAGCAGCTCATCAAGGACCCGCTGGTCACCGCCGAGAAGCCCGAGGCGTTCGACGTCATCGCCAACCTGCGTGGCGGCGGCACCACCGGCCAGGCCGGTGCGCTGCGGCTGGCCATCGCCCGTGCGCTGATCGTCAGCGAGCCGGACGACCGCCCGGCCCTCAAGAAGGCCGGTTTCCTCACCCGGGACGCCCGGGTCAAGGAGAGCAAGAAGTACGGCCTCAAGAAGGCCCGTAAGGCTCCCCAGTACTCGAAGCGCTGATCTTTCCCAGCGCGTTGTACTTCTGACGGACGGCCGGTCCGCCTCCCCTCGACCGGGGAGGTGGCCCGGCCGTTCCGCTTTCTCCTCATCGGCAGTGCTCATCGGAGGTTGGCGGGTATGGGTCGGTTGTTCGGCACGGACGGCGTACGCGGGCGCGCGAACGCGGATCTCACACCCGAATTGGCGCTCGCGCTCGCGGTGGCCGCCGCGCACACGCTCGCCGAGACGGACCGCAGCCATCCGCCGCTCGCGGTCGTCGGCCGGGACACCCGCGCCAGCGGCGAGATGCTGGAGGCGGCCGTGGTGGCCGGACTGACAAGCGCCGGCGCGAACGTCGTGCGGGTCGGCGTGCTGCCCACCCCGGCGGTGGCGTTCCTCACCGCCGAGGCCAAGGCCGACCTCGGGGTGGTGCTCTCCGCGTCACACAACCCGATGCCGGACAACGGCATCAAGCTCTTCGCCGCCGGCGGGCACAAGCTGCCGGACGAGATCGAGATGCGGATCGAGGCGGCCGTCGAGGCGAACGCCACCACCGCCTGGGACCGGCCGATCGGGGCCGGCGTCGGCCGGGTGCACGACCTGCTCGACGGCGCGGACCACTACGTCCAGCACCTGGTGGGCACCCTGCCGCACCGGCTGGAAGGGCTCAAGGTCGTGGTCGACTGCGCCAACGGTGCGGCGAGTGAAGTCGCTCCGGTCGCGTACCGGGAGGCCGGCGCGGAGGTCATCGCGATCCACGCCGAGCCCGACGGCCTGAACATCAACGACGACTGCGGCTCCAACCACATCGAGGCGCTGCGCGAGGCCGTGGTCGAGCACGGCGCCCACCTGGGCATCGCCCACGACGGCGACGCCGACCGCATCGTGGCGGTCAGCGCCGACGGTGACGAGGTGGACGGCGACCAGGTCATGGCGATCCTCGCGCTCGCCATGCGCGACGCCGGCACGCTCACCCAGGACACCCTGGTCGCCACCGTCATGAGCAACCTCGGCCTCCGGCTGGCCATGTCCGCGCAGGGCATCCGGCTGATCGAGACGAAGGTCGGCGACCGGTACGTGCTGGAGGAGCTGCGCGCGTCCGGCCTGGCGCTCGGCGGCGAGCAGAGCGGCCACATCGTCATGCCCGCCCACGCCACCACCGGCGACGGCGTGCTCACCGGCCTGCACCTGATGGCCCGGATGGCGGCCACCGGCCGGTCCCTCGCCGAGCTGGCCTCGGTGGTCACCAAACTGCCGCAGGTGCTGATCAACGTGCCGGTCGGGGACCGCACCGTCGGTGCCGCCGCGCCCGCCGTCCGCGCCGAGGTCGAGCGGGCCGAGGCGGAGCTGGGCGAGACCGGGCGGGTGCTGCTGCGCCCGTCGGGCACCGAGCCGCTGGTCCGGGTGATGGTCGAAGCGGCCACCGAGGCCACGGCCCGCGAGGTCGCCGAGCGGATCGCCGCGCTGGTCCGTACCGCAAGCCCCGCCACGTCCTGACGGCCCACGCTGTGGAGCTGAATCGTCCACGACATCAGCTCCACAGCGTCAGCCCGGCGAGGTCAGCCGGCCCGGCCGGTCAGCCGGTTGTCAGGGCGCGCAGCCGGGTGACCGCCTCGGTCAGCACCTCCGGGCGCTTGCAGAAGGCGAACCGGACCAGCCGCCGGCCCGCGTCGACGTCGTCGTAGAAGACCTGGGTGGGCACCGCCACCACGCCGCACCGCTCCGGCAGCGCCCGGCAGAACTCCATGCCGTCCCGGCCGCCGAGGGGCGTGATGTCGGCGGTGACGAAGTACGTCCCCTCGGGGGTGAGCACGTCGAATCCGGCGTCGGTGAGACCGCCGACGAGCTGGTCGCGGCGCTGTTGGAGGCCGTCGCGAAAACCGGTGTAGTAGTCGTCCGGTAGGGCCAGCGCCACCGCGACCGCCGGTTGCAGAGGCGCGGCGTTGGTGAAGGTCAGGAACTGCTTCACCCGCAGCACCGCCGACACCAGCGCCGCCGGGCCGCTCACCCAGCCGATCTTCCAGCCCGTGCAGGAGAACGTCTTGCCGGCCGACGAGATGCGCAGCGTCCGCTCCCGCATCCCGGGCAGCCCGGCCAGCGGCACGTGCGGGCTCGCCGCATCGGTGAAGACCAGGTGCTCGTACACCTCGTCGGTGATCGCGTACGCGCCGAACTCCTGGCACAACTCGGCCACCAGGGCCAGCTCGGCCCGGCTGAACACCTTGCCGGTCGGGTTGTGCGGCGAGTTGAGCAGCACCAACCGGGTACGCGGCCCGAACGCCGCCCGCAACGCGTCCGGGTCGAAGGCGTACCGGCCGTCCGCCGCGGGACGCAGCGTCACCGGGCGCCGGACCGCGCCGGCCAGCGCGATCGAGGCGGCGTACGAGTCGTAGTACGGCTCGAAGCAGACCACCTCGTCACCTGGCTCGCAGAGGGCGAGGATGCTCGCCGCGACAGCCTCCGTCGCGCCCGCGGTGATCACGATCTCGCCGTCCGGGTCGTACGCCAGATCGTGGAAGCGCCGCTGATGGGCCGCGACCGCCGCGCGCAGGGCGGGTATCCCCGGCCCGGGCGGGTACTGGTTGTGCCCGCCGCGCAGGGCCTCGGCGGCGGCCGCCAGCATCTCCGGCGGACCGTCGGTGTCGGGGAATCCCTGGCCGAGGTTGACCGCGCCGGTCCGCACGGCGAGGGCGGACATCTCGGCGAAGATCGTCGTACCGAAGGGCCGCATCCGGGCCACCAGCGGGTCGACATCGGTGCTCGTCGTCATCTGCGCCAGCCTACGACCACACCCGGGTCGAACCCCAGCCTCACTCTGGCGCGTAGGAGATGCCGAAATACCCCCGCTCCGTGATGACCACCACCGGCGGCTGCGGCGGAGGCGTCCACGGCGCGTCGGACATGGCTGCTCCGGGCGGGAGTGGGTATGGGACCAACGAACCATCGAAGGGACGCGCCGAGAGGCTGTCGCCTGGCCGGGTCTCACGCGCCCTGTGACGCTCGTCCCGTTCCAGCCGTCCAGCCCTAGATCGCTCAGATTCGGTGATTGATTAGCCGACTTTCGAGCACCCACGATGAGCGAAACTGGGTTAGGCTGCGGGCCATGTGTGGAATCGTGGGATACGCGGGCGCGCGCCCCGCACTCGGCATCGTGCTCGACGGGCTGCGGCGACTGGAGTACCGGGGCTACGACTCGGCGGGCGTGGCGATCGTCTGCGAAGACCAGCTGCTGACCGAGAAGAAGGCAGGCAAGCTGGCCAACCTGGAGAAGGTGCTCTCCGAGCGGGCCGCCAACGACCCCGCCGACTGCGCCGCCAGCCCGATCGGCATCGGTGACGGCACCACAGGCATCGGGCACACCCGCTGGGCCACCCACGGCGGCCCGACCGACCGCAACGCCCACCCGCACGTCGCCCCCGACGGCCGGGTCGCGGTGATCCACAACGGCATCATCGAGAACTTCGCCAAGCTCCGCTCCGAGCTGGAGGCCGACGGCGTCCAGTTCACCAGCGACACCGACACCGAGTGCGCCGCCCACCTGCTCTCCGCCGCGCTCGCCGACCTGCGCTCCGCCGGCCAGCCGGACAGCCCGCAACTGCTCGCCGCCGGCATGCGGGTGGTCTGCCAGCGGCTGGAGGGCGCGTTCACCCTCCTCGCCGTGGACGCCGCGGTGCCCGGCGCGGTCGTCGGCGCCCGGCGCAACTCGCCGCTCGTGGTCGGGCGCGGCGACGGGGAGAACTATCTGGCCAGCGACGTGGCCGCGTTCATCGAGCACACCCGCGACGCGGTGGAGCTGGGCCAGGACCAGATCGTCCTCATCACCGGCGACAGCATCGAGATCACCGACTTCGACGGCCAGCCCGCCACCGGCAAGGACTTCCACATCGACTGGGACTCCTCGGCCGCCGAGAAGGGTGGCTACGACTGGTTCATGCTCAAGGAGATCGAGGAGCAGCCGCAGGCCATCGCCGACACGCTGCTCGGCCGGCTCACCGACACCGGTGAGATCGCCCTCGACGAGGTCCGCCTCAGCGACCAGGACCTGCGCGACGTCGACAAGATCTTCATCGTGGCCTGCGGCACGGCGTACCACTCCGGCCTGGTCGCCAAGTACGCCATCGAGCACTGGACCCGGATCCCCTGCGAGGTGGAACTGGCAAGCGAGTTCCGCTACCGCGACCCGGTCCTCGACCGGTCCACGCTGATCGTGGTCATCTCGCAGTCCGGCGAGACGATGGACACCCTGATGGCGCTGCGCCACGCCAAGGAGCAGAAGGCCCGCGTGCTGGCCATCTGCAACACCAACGGCTCGACGATCCCCCGCGAGTCCGACGCCGTGCTCTACACCCACGGCGGGCCCGAGATCGCCGTCGCCTCCACCAAGGCGTTCCTCACCCAGCTCGTCGCCTGCTACCTGATCGGCCTGCACCTGGCCCAGGTCCGCGGCATCAAGTTCGCCGACGAGGTCGGCGCGGTCGTCGCCCAGCTCCAGGAGATGCCGGGCAAGCTGCGCGAGCTGCTGGACCGCATCGAGCCCGTCCGTGAGCTGGCCCGGGAGCTGAAGTCCGAGCCCACCGTGCTGTTCATCGGCCGGCACGTCGGCTACCCGGTGGCCCTGGAGGGCGCGCTCAAGCTCAAGGAACTGGCGTACATGCACGCCGAGGGCTTCGCCGCGGGCGAGCTGAAGCACGGCCCGATCGCCCTGATCGACAAGGGCACCCCGGTGATCTGCGTGGTGCCCTCCCCGGTGGGTCGCGGGATGCTGCACGACAAGGTCGTCTCCAACATCCAGGAGGTACGGGCGCGCGGCGCACGGACCATCGTGATCGCGGAGGAGGGCGACGAGGCCGTCGTCCGGTACGCCGACCACCTGATCTACGTGCCGCGTACGCCCACCCTGCTGGCCCCGCTGGTCACCACTGTGCCGTTGCAGGTGCTCGCCGCCGAGATCGCCGCTGCCCGGGGGCACGACGTGGACCAGCCCCGCAACCTGGCCAAGTCGGTCACCGTCGAGTAACCGCCACTCGCGTCCCGAGCCCCGGTCACCGCACCATCGGTGGCCGGGGCTCGGCCGTCAGCGGCCCAGCACCACACGGGCCATCCCGTCCAGCGCCGGGTTGCCCGGATCCCAGTAGCCGGCGTGTCCGCCGCGACCACTGGGGAACACCCGCCCGCCGAAGCCGGGGTCGGCCGGGTCGTGGCCGAACCACAGCTCGTGCCCCGTCCGGTCGGGCCAGCCCAGCACCGCCGCGAGCGGGGCCGCGCCGAGCAGGGCACGCCGGCCCACCTCGTCGACGGGCCGGGCCAGCCGGATCACGTCGTCGGGGGCGCTGCTCGCCCAGACCTGGCCGGGCGGAACGCCCAACTCCCCGGCATGCGTGGCGCCGACCCCGGGGGAGCCGACGAACATCAGCGCGTCGGCGGCCAGACCGTGCTCCCGGGCCGCCACGCCCACCACAAGCGACCCGTAACTGTGCCCGAGCACCGTCTGCCGGGCGGGCGGACCCTCGTGGCTGGCCCGCAGGCCCTCCTGGAACCGGTGCAACGCCCCGCCCGCGTCCCGGGCCTGACCCGCCGAGGCGGCCTCGGTCAGGAAATCCGGCGCGTCGTAGTCCAACCACAGCACCGCCGCGCCGCGCTCCTGCGGGGCGAGCGCGGCGCACCGCTCCAGCACCCGGGCCGCCCGGCCCAGCTCGCCGGGGGCGTCGTCCAGGCCGGCGGTCATGCCCGGCACGTAGGTCAGCACCCGATCGGCGTGGTCCGGGTCGCCGAGCGCCACCACCACCCGGCCCTCACCGGCCGGGTCCAACCCCAGCAGGTACGCCCGCGGGTCCCCGGCCGCCAGCCGCTCGGTGAGCGCGTCCAGGCCGGCGAGCTTCGCCGCCACCGCCCGCAGCCGCAGCGACGCGACCGGCCCCGGCGGCACCTTGGCCAGCAACCGCCGGCGCTCGGCCAGCAACTCCCCGCGCCGGGCACCCAGCAGCAGACGGTTGGCCTGGTCGCGGGCGGCCACCGGCACCCCGTCCAGGCCGCCGACCAGCGCCGGTTCGTGCCCGACCAGCCACCGTCGCTGCGCCGGGGCCAACCCGGACCACCAGGCACGGACCAGCTCCGGCGCGGCACCGGGCGCCGGCCGACCGGGCGGTGGCGGCGACGCCCAGCCCGAGCGGGCGGCCCGGGCCAGCTCGTCCAACCGGTCGGCGGCCGCCCGGTCCGCCACATCGGCGCCGTCGAGCGCCGCGCGCAGCGCCGC
>NZ_VDFY01000096.1 GCF_006228125.1 Micromonospora orduensis
AGATGTGTATAAGAGACAGGGGTCGGGGTGGTGCCGCCGCCGTTCAGGTCGAAGAAGAGCGCGTCCCGGTACGTCGAGCAGATGGTGTCCAGGAAGTACGCGCCGGCGGTGCCGCACTGCTCGGCCGCGGAACCCGGATCGACCGGGGTGCCGTGCCCCATTCCGGAGACCCGGTAGAGGCGTACCTCGTCGTTGCCGTACACCTCCAGACTCGTGTTGCCGGGCAGCGACGAGGTGCTGGTCGGGGTCTGCGAGATCCCCCGCACGTTGGTCCACTGGTCACGGGACTCGGTGCCGTTGAGCGGCGTGACAGTGGTGTCCGAGGTGCCGTGCCAGATGGCCACCCGGGGCCGCGGGCCGGTGTAGCCGGAGTACGCGCCACGGACCAGGTCGCCCCAGGCGGCCGGGGTCTTGTCCGCGCCGGGGTTCATGCAGCTGAACGCGTTGACCATGCTGGTGGCGCAGCGGTACGGGATGCCCGCGATGATCGATCCGGCGGCGAAGACGTCCGGGTAGGTGGCGAGCATGACCGCGCTCATCGCCCCGCCCGCGGAGAGGCCGCTGACGTAGACCCGGGAGCCGTTCACGCCGAAGTTCGCCTTGGCGTGGTCGACCATCTGCTTGATCGACAGCGCCTCGCCCTGACCCCGCGTGGTGTCCCCCGCCTCGAAGAAGTTGAAGCAGGAGTTGGCGTTGTTGCCGGAGGGCTGCTGGGCGACGATCAGGGCGAACTTCCACTGGTCGGCGTACTTCTGCCAGCCGGAGTTGGCGAAGTAGCCCGAGGCGTTCTGGGTGCAGCCGTGCAGCAGCACCACGGCCGGGGAGTTGGCCGGCAGGTTGTCCGGCCGGTAGGCGTACATGGCGAGGTTGCCCGGGTTGGAGCCGAACCCGGTGACCTGGGTGAGGGTGGCGGCCTGCGCGGGGGTGGCGAGGGTGATCGCGCCCGCCGCGGCGAGGACGAGCCCGGCGACCGCACCGATCAGACGGTTGAGGGTGGATGAGGAGCGGCGCACGGCGGCCTCCTGAAGGGGCGGACTGTGAACTGGGTCACGGTCGAATTGCCGCGACGTTACGTCCATGTGTCATCGGCATGACATGGCGCACACGCACACATTCACGGCGGGCTCTGTGTACGTCGGGCCGTGGACGGCACGGACGCGAATCCTCCACAAGAACAACGGTCCCCTCCTCGCAGGTCTGACCGGCCTGTCCAGGTCCGGTTGGTAACGTCCGCTGCGTGCCGTCCTCCCCGTCGCTGGCCACCGGGCCCGCACCCGCGTCACCGCCGCGTGCCGTCCGGGACCGCCGGGCCGACCTGATCGTCGTGCTGGTGGCGCTCGCGCTCGCCGTCTGGGTGACCAGCGGCCTGTGGCGGGACCCGAACGTGCGCACCATCACCGTCAACTCCAGCGACCAGGCGCTGTTCGAGTGGCTGCTGGCCTTCGGCGGGCACGCGGTCACCCACGGGGAGAACCCGCTCTTCACGTACCTGATCAACGTCCCGGACGGCGTCAACCTCGCGGTCAACACCTCGATCACGGTGTACGCGGTGGTCTTCGCCCCCCTCACGTACCTGATCGGGGCGCCGGCGACGTTCCTGGTGATCCTCACCCTGAACCTGTTCGCGACCGCGCTGGCCTGGTACTGGCTGCTCTCCCGGCACCTGGTCCGCAGCCGACTGGCGGCCGGGGTGGGCGGCCTGTTCATCGCCTACTCCCCCGGCATGGTCTCGCACGCCAACGCCCACCTGAACTGGACCGCCGGCTGGCTGGTGCCGCTGCTGATCTGGCGGCTGTTCGCGCTGCGCCGCCCCGGGCACTGGCTGCGCGACGGGGTGATCCTCGGTCTGCTGGTGGCGGTGGCCTTCTCGATCGCCGCCGAGGGCCTCTTCTTCACCGCGCTCGCGCTCGGCATCTTCGTCGCCGTCTGGGCGCTGCACCCCGCCCGTCGGGCCGAGGCCCGTGCCGCCCTGCCCGATTTCCTGCGCGGGCTCGCGGTGACGGCCGTGGTGGCCGGGGTGCTGCTGTCGTACCCGCTGTGGCTGCACTTCGCCGGCCCGCAGCGGTTCCACGGCACCGGCTTCGACCCGGTGATCCACTCCGAGGACATCGCCGCGTTCGCCGCGTTCCCGCGCCGATCGCTGGCCGGCGAGGTCGGGTTGGGCACCTCGCTGGCACCGAACCCGACCGAGGAGAACTCGTTCTTCGGCATCGGGCTGCTCGTGCTCACCGTGGTCTGCTTCGTGGCGCTGTGGCGGCGCGCCGACCCCGGCCGACGCGCCACCCTCTGGGCGCTGGGCATCCTGGCCCTGGTCTTCACGGTGCTCTCCTTCGGGCCGGTGGCGAAGCTCGACGGGCGGCGCACCGACCTGCCGATGCCGTTCGACCTGCTCGGGCAGCTGCCGGTGGTGAACGCCGCGCTGCCCGCCCGGCTGGCCCTGGTGGTCGCACCGGTGATCGGGGTGCTGCTGGCGTACACCGTCGACCAGTTGCGCGCCGCGCCACCACGGCACCGCTCCACGGAGCTGGCCTGGGCGCTCGGGTTCGCGGTGGCTCTGCTGCCGCTGCTGCCCACCCCGCTGTTGACCCACGAGCGGGAGCCCATCCCGCAGTTCATCACCTCCGGCACCTGGCGGCAGTACGTGTCGCCGGACGGCGTGCTCACGCCGGTGCCGCTGACCGTGGACATCTACCCGGACGGTCAGCGCTGGCAGGCGTACGCGCTGTCGCACCGGCAGGGCGAGTTCGCCATCCCGGGCGGGTTCTTCCTCGGCCCCGGCGGCCCCGACGGGCGGGGCCGGATCGGCCCGGTGCCGCGCACCCTGAGCGCGCTCATGGACCAGGCCGGCCGCACCGGGCTGGTGCCGATCATCACCGACGGCACGATCCGGGATGTCCAGTCGGACCTGCGGCACTGGCGCATCGAGACGGTGGTGCTCGCCGACGAGGTGCACGGCGCGAAGTTCGGAGTCGACGAGGACGCGGTGCGGCGTACCGCCACCGCGTTGTTCGGCGACCCGCAACGGGTCGACGACGTCTGGCTCTGGCGCATCCCGCTGGCTGACCGGTGAGGCGGCTCACCAGGGATCGCGGCCGCCGACGGGACTAGGCTTGACGCCGTGACAACGACGACCCCCGGCCTGACGGCCGTCCGCGCCGGCCTGCTCGACTACCAGGCCGCCTGGGACGAGCAGCGGCGCCTGCACGAGTCGGTGGTGGCCGGCGAGCGCGGCGACACCGTGCTGCTGCTGGAGCACCCGAGCGTCTACACCGCGGGTAAGCGCACCGAGCCGTGGGACCGGCCGACCGACGGCACCCCGGTCGTCGACGTCGACCGCGGCGGCAAGATCACCTGGCACGGGCCGGGGCAGCTCGTCGGCTACCCGATCGTGCGGCTGCCCGACCCGGTGGACGTGGTCGCCTACGTGCGCCGCACCGAGGAACTGCTCATCGACGTGTGCGCCGAGTTCGGGCTGACCGCCGGCCGGGTCGAGGGCCGCAGCGGCGTCTGGGTGCCCGAGGACGACCGGGGGCCCGCCCGCAAGGTGGCCGCCATCGGCATCCGGGTGGCCCGGGGCGTCACCCTGCACGGCTTCTCGATCAACTGCGACTGCGACCTGACGCAGTTCGACCGGATCGTGCCGTGCGGCATCCGCGACGCCGGCGTCACCTCGCTCACGGCCGAGCTGGGCCGCCCGGTCACCGTCGCCGACGTGCTCCCGGTGGTCGAGCGCCGGCTGTCCACCCTGATCGAGGTCTGAGCGCACAGCCGGCGCCCGGTTCTACGGGGTCAGCCGGTGCAGGTCGCGAGGGAACGCGGTGACCTCCCGGACGTTGGCCGCGCCGACCAGGCGGGCCACGAACCGTTCCAGGCCGATGGCGAAACCCCCGTGCGGCGGCATGCCGTGCCGGAACGCGTCCAGGTAGCCGGCGTACGGCTCGACCGGCTCACCCCGCGCGGCCAGCGCCGCCAGGTAGTCGCCGTGCCGGTGCAGCCGCTGCCCGCCGGTGACCAGCTCGACGCCCCGAAAGAGCAGGTCGAAACCGTTCGAGTACGCGGGCCGCGCCGGGTCCGGGTGGGTGTAGAAGGGGCGCTTCGCCATCGGGTAGCCGGTGACGAAGAGGAAGTCCGACCCGTGTTCGCGCAGGGCCCACTCGCCCAGTGTCCGTTCGTGGGCCGGCGCGAGGTCCGGCTCGTCGGCGGGCGCGCCGGCGAGCGTCAGCGCCTCGGTGAAGTGCACCGCGGGAATCTCCGCCGGCACCTGGGGCGCCGTGACGCCCAGCGTCGCCAGGGCGCCGGCCGCCCGCTCACCCACCACGCCCAGCATCCCCTCCAGGGTGTCGCGCAGCACCCGCATCACGTCGGAGTGGTCGGCCACGAAGCCGAGTTCCGCGTCGAGCGACGTGTACTGCGCGAGGTGCCGGACGGTGTCGTGCGGCTCGGCCCGGAAGACCGGCCCGACCTCGTAGACGCGTTCGAAGACACCGACCATGAGCTGCTTGTAGAACTGCGGCGACTGGGCCAGGTACGCGGGCCGGCCGAACCAGTCCAGCGCGAACACGTTCGCCCCGCTCTCGGTGCTGGAGCTGACCACCTTCGGCGTGTGGACCTCCACGAAGTCCCGGGCGTCGAGGGCGGCCCGGAATCCGGCCACCGCCGCCGCCGAGACGCGCAGCGCGGCCGAACGGCTCGGGTGGCGCAGGGCGGTCGGGGCGTTGTCGAGTTGCGTGGGCAGGCTCGCGGTCAGCGCCGGCCGGTACAGGTCGAACGGGGGCGGCACGGCGGGTGGGCCGAGTGGTCGTACCGTCGGGTCGGTCAGCTCGACCCCGGCGGGCGCGGTGCCGTTCGCGGTGACCGTGGCGGTGACCTCGACGACGGTCTCCTCGGGAAGTTTCTCCAGCTCGGCGCGGACGGCCGGGTCGGTGACGACGACCTGGGCCAGGCCGGCGGCGTCCCGGATGATGAGGAACGCCACCGACTTCAGCAGGCGACGGCGGTGCACCCAGCCGGCGATCCGCACGGTGTGGCCGACGTGGGTGGGCAGGTGGTCGGAGAGGATGCGTTGCACGGCGGGACCTCCTTGATCATCGCAACGCGACCCAGGGAGGTGTGGGCGAGCGGGAACCTCGCGGTGCCACCACACCTTCGCCCCCACCGGAGCGGGAGCCTCGTTCGTCGCCTGATGACCGGGGCCAGCCGGGCGGGCTCTACTGGGCGTCTCCGCCGTTCTACCCGCAGCTCGGGAGGGTCTTCGCGCACCGGTGCCAGACCGCCTCTCAGCACCGGCGGCTCTCTGCACTGGCGGGTCGGCGCGCTACTCGGCTCCGTCGTCGCTGTTGGCGCTGAACCTAGCACCGGACCCGTCAAATGTGACGCGCATTTTCGGCAGCGCGGTGTCCGGCGTCACAACGTCCGCGGCGTGACGCCGGTCGCCCGACGCACATAGACGACGGCCGTCCGGCGTAGGCTCGTTTTCGTGACGATCGAGCACTCCGCGCCGACGACCGGCCAGGCAGCGCGTACCGCAACAGCCGCCCCCGAGGGGCGCCGGCTGCTGCGCATCGAGGCGCGCAACGCCGAGACGCCGATCGAGCGCAAACCGCCGTGGATCAAGGTAAAGGCCAAGATGGGGCCGGAGTACACCCAGCTGCGCGGGCTCGTCTCGCGCGAGGGGCTGCACACCGTCTGCCAGGAGGCCGGCTGCCCCAACATCTACGAGTGCTGGGAAGACCGTGAGGCCACCTTCCTCATCGGTGGCGACCAGTGCACCCGGCGCTGCGACTTCTGCCAGATCGACACCGGCAAGCCGGCCGAGTTCGACGCCGACGAGCCGCGCCGGGTCGCCGAGTCGGTGGTCTCGATGGGCCTGCGGTACGCCACCATCACCGGTGTCGCCCGCGACGACCTGCCCGACGGCGGCGCCTGGCTGTACGCCGAGACCGTCCGGCAGATCCACGCCCTGCAGCCCGGCTGCGGCGTCGAGCTGCTGATCCCGGACTTCAACGCCGTCCCCGAGCAGTTGGCCGAGGTCTTCGGCTCCCGCCCTGAGGTGCTGGCGCACAACGTGGAGACCGTGCCGCGCATCTTCAAGCGGATCCGGCCGGCGTTCCGCTACGACCGCTCGCTGGACGTGATCCGGCAGGCCCGCGCTGACGGCCTGGTCACCAAGAGCAACCTCATCCTGGGCATGGGCGAGGAGCGGGCCGAGGTGTCGCAGGCGCTGCGCGACCTGCACGAGGCCGGCTGCGAGCTGATCACCATCACGCAGTACCTGCGCCCCTCGCCCCGGCACCACCCGGTGACCCGCTGGGTCAAGCCGGAGGAGTTCGTGGAGCTGCGCGAGGAGGCCGAGGAGATCGGCTTCGCCGGGGTGATGAGCGGGCCGCTGGTGCGCTCGTCGTACCGGGCCGGCCGGCTCTACCGGCAGGCGCTCGACGCCCGCGCCGGGGCGGCCGTCACCACCGCCGGCTGACCGCCGGCAGCGCCGCACGGGCCGCGCGGCGTCCGGGTGCCATGATCGTGCGATGACCGCCGGCGTACGCGAACAGCCGCGCGGCGCGGACTCCCCGCGCCCGCGGCCCGGTTCGCGCCTCGACCTGGCCGGCTGGCTCACCGTGTTGACAGTGCTCGCCGGGGTCGGCTACCGGCTCTGGCTGCTGGGGCACGCCGCGCCGCCGACGAACAGCGACGAGGCCACCATGGGTTTGGCCGCGCTGCACATCGCCCGGGGCGAGGGTTTCCCGGTCTGGTTCTACGGCCAGCAGTACATGGGCACGCTTGAGGCGTACCTGGCCGCGCCGGTGTTCGCGCTGGCCGGCGCCCCGTCGCTGCTCGGCCTGCGGCTGCCCACGCTCGCGCTGTACGTGCTGTTCCTGCTGTTGACCTGGCGGTTGACGCTGCGGCTGACCGGTGACCGCTGGTTCGGGCTGCTGGTGGTGGTGCTGCTGGCGCTCGGCTCCGACCGGGTGGTCAAGAACCAACTGATCGCCGGCGGCGGCTATCCGGAGATGAACGCGGCCGGGGCTGCGCTCGCCGTACTCGCCGTGGACCTGGCCGCCGGCCGGCCCAGGTGGCGACCGGTCCGGTGGGCGGCGTGGGGGTTCCTGGCCGGGCTGATGCTCTGGGTCGACCCGCTGGTGCTGCCGTACGTCGTGGCGACCGGGACGGTGCTTGTCGGGTTCTGCCACCGGGAACTGCGCGGGACGGCCGGGGCGCTGCTCGGGGCGGCTGCCGTGCTGGGGGCGGCCCCGCTGCTGCTGCACAGCCTGTCGACCGGGCGGAACCCTCTGCACGCGGTCCTCGCCGCCGGCGGCGCGGACGCCTCCGCCGGCTGGGCGGACCGGCTGCACGGCGGCCTGCTGCTGGGACCGCCGCTGGGCATGGGCTTCTGCGCTCCGGGGCGCTGCGCCACCTGGCAACTGTGGTGGGCGTACGCCCTGCCGGTGCTGCTGGTCGTGGCCGCCGCGACGGCCTGGTGGACGATGCGCCGCCTGGCCGGCACCGAACTCCGGGTGGCGGGGGCGATCAGGTTGGCGCTCGTGCTGGCCGCGGTGGCCACCCTCACCGCGTACACGGTGAGCAGCGCCGCCGGGCGTACGCCTGTGGAGAGTTCCCGCTACCTGTCCTGCCTGCTCCTCTCCCTGCCGGCGCTGCTCTGGCCGGTGTGGACGGTGGCCCGGCACGGTCTGCGCCCACCGGCCGTCGGCCGGCGGGCCGTCGGATCGTGGCTGGCCCGTCCGGTCGCGATCGTCCTGCTCGCCGCGACGCTGGGCACCGCCGCGCACGCCACCTGGCAGGGGGCACGGACCGCACCGGCGAGCCGGGCCGCCGAGGCCCGACACGAGGAGCTGGTGGCCGCCCTGCGGCACCTCGGCGTACGGCACGTCCGCGCCGGCTACTGGACCTGCAACCGGCTCACCTTCGCCAGCGACGAACGGGTCGTCTGCGCGGTCGTCGACGACACGCTGCGCCCCGGCTTCGACCGCTACCCCGCGTACCGGCGGGAGGTGGATGCCGCGCCGGCCCCGGCCTGGGTCGCTCCCACCGGATCCCCGCTGGCGGCCCGGCTCGACGAGCGGCTCGGCGCGGCCGCGGGCAGCCTGGAGTTGGTCAGCCTCGACGGCTGGCGGATCTACCTGCCGCGCTGACCACGCCGGGCGTCAGCGCGGCCCGACGCGCGTCAGCGCCCGACCTGGCGTCAGCGCGGGTCGGACGGCTCGGCGAGCAGGCCGAGGCGGTGGGCCAGGGCGGCGGCCTCCGTCCGGTTGGTCACGTCGAGCTTCGCGATGATCCGCGAGACGTGCACGCTTGCCGTCTTCGGTGAGATGAACAGCCGCTCGGCGATCCGGCTGTTGCTGTGACCCTCGGCGACCAGCCGCAGCACCTCCCGCTCCCGGGCGGTCAGCAGATCGGCGCCGGCGCCGCCATGACCGGTCCCGCGCAGGCCGACCCGCCGCGCCAGGGTCGCGGCCGCCTCGGCCAGCGGCGCGGCGCCCAGCCGCCGGGCGATGTCCGCGGCCTCGGTGACGGCCGCCGCCGCCTCGTCCCGCTCCCCCGCGCCGGCAGCCGCCTAGGCGAGGGCGAGCAACGCCCGACCGAGCGGGTACGGCTGCCCGTCGGCGCGCCACGCCCGCACCGCCGCCCGCCAGGCCGGCAGCACCTGGTCGCCGGCCGCCAGCAGGGCGGTGACCTGGGCGGCGTGCGCCCGTGCCGCCGGATGCCGGGCGGGCAGGTCGGCGGCGAGCGCGGCGACGGCAGCGGCCAGGTCCCGGTCACCCACCCGTGCGGCGGTACGGGCGACGGCGCTGAGCACCGGCCAGCCCTCGCGGGGCAGTTGCGGCAGTCGCTCGTCGGCCACCGCGACGCGGGCCGCCCGGACCGCCTCGATCTTGTCGTCGGCGGCCAGTGCCGACTCGATCGCCAACTCGTGCAGCGGCAGCCGGTGGTTCGGCCACAGGTAGGGCCGGCCGAGGAAGGCCAGCGCCCGGTCGACCAGCTCGTCGGCGGCCGGGTGGGCCCGGGCCAGCCGCAGCCCGGCGCCCAACTGGAGCCAGTGCAGCCCGGTGACGCCGGACAGGTCGATCCGGGCGGCCTCCGCGCACACCGCCTCGGCCTCGTCCCACCGGCCCAACGCGATAAGCGCCTCGGCCCGGTTGGACAGCAGGTACGCCCCGGTCGAGCGGCTGATCCCCACCCGGCGGGCCTCGGCCACCCCGGCCTCGGCGGCCTCGGCGGACTCGCCGTAGCGGCCCAGCTCGCAGAGCATGTCCGACTGGAACACCTTGGCGAGCACCACTGTCGGCGCGTCACCTGACGCGCGGGCGGCCGCCTCGGCGCGGGTCAGCTCGGTGAGCCCCTGCTCCAGGTCCCGTTCGCCGTGGCAGAGCAGCGCGATCCGGGTGGCCAGCAGCGCCGGTTCCGCGCCGAGCGCCTCGGCGTCCGTGGTGGCCTCGGCGGCCACCCGGGCGGCCTGCTCAGGATCGATCTTGACCAGGTGGGTGGCGATGTCGGCGAGCAGCCGGACCCGCTCGACGCCCTCCGGGCCACCGGCCGCCAGCCGGTACGCCTCATCGAGCTCACGCCTGCCGTCGCTCTTGCCGAGCAGGGCCAGCATCCGACCCCGCTGGTCCAGCAGTCGGGCGGCGCGCAGCGGCGCGGCGTCGGCGTCCACCTCGGCCAGTCCGGCCCGGGTCAGGGTGATCGCCCGGCTGAAGTCGCCGGCGATGACCGCGGCGTCCACGGTCCGCTCCAGCAGCGCCAGGTGGTCCATGCCGAGCAGGTCGGCGGCGTCGGGCACCAGCTCCCACAACTCCAGCGCCCGTTCCAGCAGCCGGCGTTGCTCGGCGTACGCGTACCGGTCGGCGGCTGCGCCGGCCGCCGCCAGCGCCGCCACCAGGGCACGCGGGTGGTCGTGCGCGGCGTACCAGTGGTGGGCGATCTCGGCCGGCGCGCGGCCGGCGGCGACCAGCTGCGGCTGGGCCTCGATGGCGGCCGCGAAGCGGGCGTGCAGCCGGGCGTGCTCGCCGGGCAGCAACTCGTCGTGTACGGCCTCGCGGACCAGCGCGTGCCGGAACTCGTAGTCGCCGTCGGGGTTCGCCACCACCAGCTGGGCGGCGACGGCGGCGCGCAGCGCGTCCTCCAACTCGGTCTCGGGCAGCCCGGCGACCTCGGCGAGCAGGTCGTGGGCGAACCGGGTGCCGCCGGCCGCGGCGATCCGCAGCACCCGCTGGGCCGGTTCGGGAAGCCGGTCCACCCGCGCGAGCAGCAGGTCCCGCAGTGTCTCGGGCAGCGCCGCGCAGCCGACCGGGTCGCCGGCCACCGCCAGCTCCTCGATGAAGAACGGGTTGCCCTGGGTGCGCTCGTGGACGTCGTCGACGGCGCGGGCGAGCGGCTCGGCGCCGAGCAGGTCGGCGAGGATCGCGCCGGTGCCGTCGCGGTCCAGCCGGCCCAGGTCGACCCGCTGCACGCCACGGACGCGGTCCAGTTCGGCGAGGAACGGCCGCAGCGGATGGCCGCGCTGCAACTCGTCGGTGCGGTAGGTGCAGACCAGCAGCAGCCGTCCCGGCCGGGCCGCCCGGACCAGGAAGCCGATCAGGTCGCGGGTGGAGCGGTCCGCCCAGTGCAGGTCCTCGATCAGCAGCACCAACGGCCGGGCGTCGGCGAGCCGCTGGAACAGCTCGGCGACCAGGTCGAACAGGTAGCCGCGCGGGGCGTCGCCGAGCGAGGTCGCGGTCGGCGCGGCACGCTCGGCCGTCACCCGGCCCAGCTCCGGCAGCAGCCGGGCGAACTCCGCCTCGTAGCCGGCGAAGACCTCCGGGCCGTCGACGCGCAGCACCGTCCGCAGGGCGGCGGCGAACGGGGCGAACGGCAGACCCGCCTCGCCCAGCTCCAGGCACTGGCCGACAAGCACCCGCGCCCCGCCGCCGGTGGCCCCGCCGGCGAACTCCTCCAGCAGCCGGGTCTTGCCCACGCCCGCCTCGCCACCGACCAGCACGGTGCTCGGCTCACCCGCGCGTACCCGGGCCAGCGCGTCGCGCAGCGCCGCCAACTCGCGGTGGCGGCCGACGAGGACGGAGCTGGCGGCGCGTACGGTCACGGGACCGAGCATGCCAGAACGACCGCCGTCACCGGTCCCGCCGCTCGGCGGGTGGCCGAGCGGCGGGGCGAGAGGCGGTGGACCGGCCGGCACGGCGGGAGCCGTGTCCGGGGCGGCCGGGGCGGGCGCGGTCACCGGCGGGCGTCGGTGCGGCGGGACTGCTGGCGGCGACCCAACCAGGTGCGGCCGGGCCGGGGCGACACCGCGCGGGCGAGCCGGTCCGCGGCCGCCTCGGCGCGCAGCTCGGCGGCGTGCGTACGGTGCAGGGAGAGCAGGAATTCCGCGTCGTTGCCGAACATGTCGGGCTCCTTCGTGGCGTTGTCATCTTCTGCTGATGACTCTCCGCGTGAAGGCCCCGCCCGGGCATGGGCACAGCGCCTCATCTTCCCCGGCGACAGCCTCCTTACCCGCCCTGCCCGGGCGGCTGAGGCGACGTAAGGTACTCAGCCGGCCGGCATCCGGACGCGGATCAACGGGGCGGACGGCGACCACTAGACTCTGCGGCATGGCAAAGCCCCAGGAGAAGGTCTCGTTCGGCCAGCGGCTGAAGCAGATCGGGATGGTGTTCCAGTTCACCGCCAAGCAGGACCGGTGGTTCGCGCCGCTGGTCGCCGCCGCGGTGCTGCTCCCGCTCGCCCTCACCGTGGTCGCGGTCATCCTCTGGGGCTGGATCTGGCTGCCGCTGGGCATCCTGTTCGCCCTGCTCGCGGTGCTGATCGTGCTCAACCTGCGGTCCAACCGGGCGATGATGAACGCCGCCGAGGGGCAGCCCGGCGCGGCGGCGCAGATCATGGAGAACATGCGCGGCGACTGGCGGGTGACCCCGGCGGTCAGCTCCACCACCCAGATGGACATGGTCCACCTGGTGATCGGCCGGCCGGGCGTGATCCTGCTCGCCGAGGGCAACCCGCAGCGGGTGCGTGGCCTGCTCGGGCAGGAGAAGCGGCGGCTGTCCAAGGTGATCGGCTCGGCGCCCCTGCACGACTACGTGATCGGCCAGGACGAGGGCGAGCTGCCCATCCGCAAGCTGCGCACGACGCTGCTGCGCCTGCCCCGCGCGCTCTCCGGCAAGGACGTCAACTCGCTGGACAAGCGACTCAAGGCCCTCACCGCTCGTCCGCAGATGCCCAAGGGCGCGATCCCGAAGAACATGCGGCCGCCAGGCGCCTTCCGCCAGTCGCGGGGCCGCTGACCCCTCAGGTGTACGCGTAGAAGAGCCGGACCCGCACGGGTCCGGCTCTTCTACGCGTACACCCTCGTGGGCCGGCCCTCGACGCGCGGCGCTCATTGCGCCCCGCTGCCCGCTGCCCGGTCGGGTCAGCGGCGGGGGGCGTCGGCGATCACCGAGTCGGCGAGCCGGTCGTGCAGGCCGCGACGGTGCTCGTCCATGATCAGCGCGGGGACGACGAGGGCCAGCAGGAGGCCCCGGATCAGTCCCCGGAGCACCCCGATGCGGCCGCCGTCGTGCCAGTTCACGCAGCGGATCTTCGTGATGTACATGCCCGGGGTCTGGGCGAACAGGCCGAGGAAGAGGCCGTACACGACGACCAGCACCAGCACGGGGGCCCAGCCGTCGTGTACCGGGTCGGCGAAGATGTTGGACACCAGCAGGCAGAGCACCCAGTCGATGATCAGCGCCCCGAACCGCTTGCCGAGGCTCGGCGGGGTGAAGGTGGGATCGGTGGCCGGTGCTGCCGGGACGTGCGGAATGGTCACAGCGGTCAAGGGTATCCGCGCCCCTGGTGATGGACCTGCGGGCGTCACCACCACTCCGTGCCGATCAGGACCAAAGGCATCAGATGTCACTACACTGGTACAGCCGGTACGGCGTTCGCGCGGGCCGGAAGCGTGGACGGGGCGTCGCTGACGCTCCGCGAGGGACGTAACACGGCAGAAACACCGGAGACATGGCCGGGCAACCCCCCGGCCATAGCGTCGCCAGAAGCCTAGCCACCCCGTGGACGTGCCAGGAGGATGTGTGTTCGCCAACCCCGAGGAACTGCTGCGATACCTCAAGAACGAGGACGTGAAGTTCGTCGACGTTCGCTTCTGTGACCTGCCCGGCGTGATGCAGCACTTCAACCTGCCGGTCGAGTCCGTCAACGACGACCTCTTCACCGACGGCCTCGCGTTCGACGGTTCGTCGATCCGCGGTTTCCAGGCGATCCACGAGTCGGACATGCTCCTGCTCCCGGATGTCGCCACCGCGTTCATCGACCCGTTCCGCGCGCAGAAGACTCTCGCGCTCAACTTCTTCATCCACGACCCGTTCACCCGCGAGGCGTACAGCCGCGACCCGCGCAACGTGGCGAAGAAGGCCGAGGCGTACCTGGCGGCGAGCGGCATCGCCGACACCGCCTACTTCGGCGCCGAGGCGGAGTTCTACATCTTCGACTCGATCCGCCACGAGACCTCGGCCCACCAGTCGTTCTACTACATCGACTCGATCGAGGGCGCGTGGAACACCGGCCGCGAGGAGCCGGGCGGCAACCGCGGTTACAAGACCGCGTACAAGGGCGGCTACTTCCCGGTGCCGCCGGTCGACCACTACGCCGACCTGCGCGACTCGATCGTGCGCCGGCTGGTCGACACCGGCTTCAGCGTCGAGCGTTCGCACCACGAGGTGGGCACCGCCGGCCAGTCTGAGATCAACTACCGGTTCTCCACCCTGCTGCACGCCGGGGACCAACTCCAGCTCTTCAAGTACATCGTGAAGAACGAGGCCTGGGCCAACGGCAAGACCGCGACCTTCATGCCCAAGCCGCTGTTCGGTGACAACGGCTCCGGCATGCACACCCACCAGAGCCTCTGGCTCAACGGTGAGCCGCTCTTCTACGACGAGACCGGCTACGCCGGCCTGTCCGACATGGCCCGCTGGTACATCGGCGGCCTGCTGCACCACGCGCCGTCGCTGCTCGCCTTCACCAACCCGACGATCAACTCGTACCGTCGTCTGGTGCCGGGCTTCGAGGCGCCGGTCAACCTGGTCTACTCGCAGCGCAACCGCTCCGCCTGCACCCGCATCCCGGTGACCGGCAGCAACCCGAAGGCCAAGCGCGTCGAGTTCCGCGTCCCGGACCCGTCGGCCAACGTCTACCTGGCGTTCTCGGCGATGATGATGGCCGGCCTCGACGGCATCAAGAGCAAGATCGAGCCGCCGACGCCGATCGACAAGGACCTCTACGACCTCCCGCCGGAGGAGTGGGGCGACGTCAAGCAGGTGCCGGGCTCCCTGTCGGCCGTGCTCGACTCGCTGGAGGCCGACCACGACTACCTGCTCGACGGCGGCGTCTTCACCCCCGACCTGATCTCCACCTGGGTCGACTGGAAGCGCGCCAACGAGGTCGACCCGGTGCGCCTGCGCCCGACCCCGCACGAGTTCGCCATGTACTACGACTGCTGAGCAGTCAGATGCACGACGACTGCTGAGCAGTCGCTAGAACACTGGCCGGGCCGGCTCCGCTCACCGCGGAGCCGGCCCGGTTCGCTTTGCGCCGCCCCCCGGCATACCTTCGCGTCCGATATATTGCCCGTGTGGACACACCACTGCGCGAACCGACGTTCCTGATCCTCACCGCGCTGGCCGCCCAGCCGATGCACGGCTACGGGCTGATCGGTGAGGTCGCCGCCCTGTCCGACAACCGGGTGTCGCTACGCCCCGGGACGCTCTACGGGGCGCTCGACCGGCTGGTCGACGCCCGCCTCGTCGAGGTCGACCGGGAAGAGGTGGTGGACGGCCGACTGCGCCGCTACTACCGCCTCTCCCCCGGCGGCGAGACCACGTTGAGCGCCGAGACCGAGCGGCTGCGCCGCAACGTCGAAGCCGCCACCATCCGGCTGTCCAAGCGCACTCGCGCCGCCCTCCCGACCACCCCACGCACGGCCGGAGGGCTGGCATGAACGACCTGGAACGCCGCTACCTCCGGCTGCTGCGCGCGTACCCCGCCGACTACCGGCGCGCCCGCGGCGCCGAAATCGTCGGTACCTACCTCGACCTGGCCGCCCCCGACCAACGCTGGCCGGCGCCGGCGGACGCCGCGGACCTGGTGCGCGGCGGCCTCCGCCAGCGGCTCCGAGCCGCGGGCGTCACCGACCTGATCCCGGGGGTACGCCTCGCGGCGCTGCTGGCCCTGGTCACCGCGAGCGCTCTCGCCGGTGTCTGGGGTACGGCGGAGCTGCATCCGCCGCCCGTGGAGTGGGGCGTCCCCCACGTCGGCCCGTTCGTCTCGCTCGGTGTCGTCGCGTGGGCAGCATGGCTGCTGGCGGCGGTGGTGATCGCCGTCGCGCCGAGCCGGGTCGCCCGGTGGGCCATCACCCTCGCGCTCCTGCTCACGATTGCGCTGCCACCGGTGGCCGCGGCGCTCGACGCACTCCGACCGCCGCTGATGGTGCTGCTGCCGCAGGTGGTCCTGGGCCTGCTGGGGCTCGCCCTGCCCGGTCGGCCCTCCCGTGCGATCCGCCTCGCGCCAGCGCTGTCCGCCCTGTTGGCGGTGGTGGCGACAGAATTCCTGGTGGGCTTGGATGCGGTCGGCACGTACTACGGCGCCACCCTGGCGATCTTCCTGCCCACCGTCGGCGGGCTGTTGCTGCTCGTCGGGGCTCTGCTGGCTGCGGGTCTGGCGCTGGGCGGGGACAACCGCGGCGGCTGGGCGCTCGTCACACTGCTCACCCCCGCCGGCTTCCTGGCGGTGCCCGGCCTGGCTGACAGCTTCGGCCCGGGACAGGGCAGCATCACCTTCGCGGAACTGGCTGTGACCGCTGGGGCCGTCGCGATCGTCGGCCCTGCCGTCCTGCTCCTGACCGTCCTGTTTCGCTCCCGCCGGGCCTCCACCCGCCAACCCTCAGGCCAACCCTGCCCCACCTGCGGCGCGCGAGCCTGACCACATCCCCGCCGCGCCGCACCCCTCACCCCGCTCCGCTGCGCGCCACCCCGCCCACCCGGGCCGGCCGGGCCGGGCCGGGCCGGGCCCAAAGATCGTGCTCGATCCTGGATGTAGTGGTCTCGAACCCGCAGGACGCCACTACATCCATGTTCGAGCACGATCTTGACCGCACGACGATGACGATCATGAGGTTGGCGAGGCATTCCGTCCAGGTTGCCCCCGTCAACCTCATGATCAACGACGACTGCGGCGGGTGGTGCGGACGAGGACGGTCAGGAGCAGGGCGGTCATCGCCAGCGCGCCGGGGGCCTTCGTGAAGCGGGCCAGGTTGGTGCCGTCGGGCAGGGCGAGGAAGGCAGCCGCCGCGACTGGCAGCACGAACCACGTCGTACGGGCGGCGGTGAGCGCGAGCAGCGCCAGCGGCCAGGTCGCGTACCAGGGGTGGAAGACCGGGGACAGGACGACTGTGGCGACCAGTGCCAGTGCCGCGCCGTGCAGCGCCGCCCGTGGGCGGGCCGGCTCGCCCGATTCCCGCAGGTCCCGCCAGACCCGCCACCAGAGCACCGCCAGCACCGCGGCGAGCAGCAGCAGCGCCGCCGCCCGGACCACCGGCACCGCCTGCGGGTTCCGGCCGATCAGCTCGCCGGCGTAGTCCATCACGAACCCGACGGCGGTGGGCGGCGAGGTCCACTGCTCGGAGTCGCCGCTGCGGGTCAGCCCGCCGACCCAGCCGAACCCGAGACCGGACAGCGCCGACGTGACAAGCACCGCGCCGAGCAGTCCGCCGGCCAGCCAGCCGCCGTCGCGCAGCAGCGCCCGTACGGTGTGCCGGCCCCGCACCGCGGCCAGCGCGGCGAACGGCACCACCACCACGGCGCTGGCCTTCACGGTGACCGCCAGCCCGAGCAGCGCCCCGGCGAGCAGCAGTGCCGCCGGCCGTCCGGGCCGGCGGACCGCCACCAGCAGCCCGCACAGCAGCAGGCCCACCATCACGGCGTCGTTGTGCGCGCCGGCCACCAGGTGTACGCCGACCAGCGGGCAGGCCAGCAGCAGCCAGACCGCCCGCCGGGGCGGCACTCCGGCTGCCCGTGCCAGCCGGGGCAGGCAGAGCGCGGCCAGCAGCAGTCCTGCCACGGCGGTCACCCGCAGCAGCACAAGCGTGCCGGTGAGCCCGCCGCCGAGTTGGACGGCGAGCGCCGCGAGCAGCACGAACACCGGCCCGTACGGCGCCGGGGTGTCCCGCCAGATCGGTGCCACCGTCTCCAGCCACGGGCAGCCCGCCGCCGCCACCCCGACCGCGTACGGGTCGGCGCCGTGCGCGTACGTCCAGCCCTGGCAGGCGTACGAGTAGACGTCCCGGCTGCCCAGCGGTGGCGCGACCAGCAGCGGCAGCGCCCACAGACCGGCGGTGACGTACGCCCACCGGGTCGACGGCGCTCCCCCGCGCAGCGACCACCATGCCCCGACCAGCAGCACGGTGCCGGCCAGCCAGCAGGCAAGCGTGGCCGGGCCGTCCGGGGCTCGCCAGATCGACAGGGGTGTCACGCCCAGCGGGACGGCGTCGGGCAGCGCCCCCCCGAGGTAGCCGGCGACGGCGAGCAGAACGGCGCCGAGCAGGCCGGCGTACCGGGTGAGAGAGGCACCGGGAGTGGTCACCGGCGCACCTTCCCTCAGTCGGCGGCGACCGGCTGCCGGGCCGCCCGAGCCGACCATACCAACCGGACGACCAGCACGATCACCAACAGCGTCATCAGTGGCGCCCCGACGGTCTTGGTGTAGCGGGGCAGGCCGGTGCCGTCGGGCAGCACGAGGAACGACGCGACGAGGGCGACCGCGACGAACCATCTGGTCCGCTGGGCGGTGGCGGCCAGCACGAACAGCGGCCAGGTCCAGTACCAGGGGTGCACGACGGGGGCGAGCGCGACGGTGAGGGCGAGCGCGAGGCCGGCGTAATACAGCGGGTCGCGGGTTCGGGCCCGCCACCAGAGCCAGACGAGCAGCACGGCCAGGACGACCACGGCGATCCCGCGCGTCACCGGCAGCGCGTCGATGTGACCGCCGAACAGCGCGGCGACGTAGCCGACGGTCTGCCCGACGGCGGTCGGCGGGGAGGTCCAGGCGACGGCGGCGCCGCCCTGGGACAGCCCGCCGATCCAACCGAAGTCCAGCCCACCGGCGACGGTCACGCCGACCACGGTGGCGATCGCGCCGCCGACCACCCAGCCGCCGTCGCGGATGAGCGTCCGGAGCCGGTACGGCCCGGCGGTGGCCGCCAGGGCGGCGAACGGCACCACCACCACGGCGGTCACCTTGATCGCCACCGCGAGGCCGAGCAGCAGCCCGCCGACCAGCAGCATTCCGCGACGGCCCGGGTGCGACGCCACCACGGCCAGCCCACCGACCAGCGCGGCGAGCATCAACACGTCGTTGTGGGGGCCGCCGATCAGGTGCGCGGCGACGAGCGGGGACCCCAGCGCCAGCCACACCGCCCGCTGGGGCGGCACACCGGCCCGGCGCGCCAGGGCGGGCAGCGCCCACGCGCTCAGCACCACGCCGATCAGCGACAGCGCCCGGAACAGCACGATGCTCGCGGTCAACGAACCTGTCACCTTGACCACCGCGCCCGCGATGAGCACGAAGAGCGGCCCGTACGGGGCCGGGGTGTCGCGCCAGATGACCGACACGGTGTCCAGCCAGGGGCAGGGCAGCGCGGAGACGCCCTGCTCGTACGGGCTGATGCCGCCGACGAAGCTGGCGCCCTGGCAGGCGTACGCGTACACGTCGCGGCTGCCGAAGGGCGGCGCGACCAGCAACGGCAGCAGCCAGAGCCCCACGGTGACCAGCGCCCACCGCGTCGACGGACCCCCGTCGCGAAGAGCCCACCAGGCGTACGCCATGAGGCCGGTACCGACCGCCCAGGCGGCGAGGATCAGCGGGCCGTGGGGCCCCTGCCAGATGCTGACCGGGGTGCTGCGCAGCGGGCCGCTGGGAAACGCGCCCCCGAGGTAGGCGGAGATCGCGAGCAGCGTCGAGCCGGCCAGGCCGGTCCAGCGCGCGAGGTGGGAAGGCACGACCGACATGCTGCCAGCACCTCGGTCGTGGGACGACGGCAGCACCGTCAGCAGTGGTTCGCCGGCGTGAGTCCGCTGGACACCGTGTAGTCACCGGCCGCACGGACCCGCACCTCGGTCCACCCGTCCGCGCCGGGGCGTACGCAGCCGTCCGGGCCGGTCAGCGACAGCCAGCGCGACCACCGCACCCGCACCGGCACGTCGCCGGGCGCGGCGGTCAGGCGGACCGAGCCGCGGTCGGCGGTGACGAGCTGCCCCGGGGCGCCGACAAGCGGTGTCGGGTCGACCACGGCGTACATCCGCCAGGTCGGGTCGCTCCAGACCTCCTGCAGGTACGGCAGGTCGGCGCGGATCAGGGCGGCCTCGTCGCGGCCCCACCGGTCGGCGGGAGCGTCCGGGGCGAGCACCACGTAGGTCACCGCCTCGCGGCGGAGCCACGTCTCGTACGTCTGCGCGGTCAGGCTGCCGTCGTAGAACAGCGCGTTGCGGTCGCTGTCGACCTGGCGTTCCCAGCCACGGGCCAGTGGCGCGGTCGGTGGGAGGTACGCGGACTCCCAGTGGTCCCGCAGTGGCACCACCTCGACCCGCCCGACCGGCTGCCGCCTGTCGAGTTCCGCGATGAGCGGCCGGTAGCGGGCCGCGTCGCTCTCCGGGGAGCCGGCGCGGGTCACGTCGCCCGCCATCACCGGCGACTGCCACCACACGGTCGCGGCGAGCAGCCCGGCGAGCCACGGGCCGGGCAGCACCGCGTACCCGGCCAGCACGGGCAGGGCGAACAGCATCGGCAGTCGCAGCGCGTTGGAGCCGATCGGGCTGGGCACGTAGTACGCGCCGACCAGGAGCAGCACGGTGAGCGCCGCGCCGATGCGCAGCACCCGGCGACGGCGCGGCAGCACGACCGCCACCAGCACCGCGAGCGCGACGTTGATCCGCATCGACTCGGCCGAGTACGGCTGGGTGCCGCCGTTGCCGAAGAGGACCGCGATCGGGGCCAGCGTGACGGCGGGCGCCACGGCCAGGACGAGCCCCTCGGCGAGGGGGCGGTCGATCCGCCAGCCACCGGGCAGCGGGCGGCCCGGCCCGGCGCCGGTGCGCAGGGCGGACAGCAGCAGCGCCGCGCCGGCCAGCCCGGTGAACAGGCCGGCGACCGGGCTCGCCGCCGTGGCCAGGGCGGCGCAACCGGCGGCGAGTACCAGCCTGATCCAGCGTGGCGGGCGGTCCGCGCTGACCGCGCAGAGCGCCAGCAACCCGAACGTCAGCCCGACGGCGAAGGTGATCCGACCGCTGGCCAGGTTGCCGACCAGCACCACGGCGCCGAGGACACCGGCCAGCAGGGGCCGGCGGGCCCGGTTGCGGGTGAACAGCCACGCCAGCGCGGCCGCGCCGAGCACGGCGGCGACCGCCCCCAGCGGACGCATCCCGACCAGCGCGCCCCACCTGGCCGTGAAGAGGCTGTAGCCGTACTGGTTGACGCCCCCGTACCAGCCGAGGTCGATCGGCGTGGCCCCGTACCGGTCGGCGAACTCGGCGCGGGCCACCTGGGCGGCGAGGTCGGTGCCCATCGGCGGCGCGAGCAGGAACGCGACGGCGAGCACCACCGCGACAGTGGTCGCCGCCGCGCAGCCGGCGTACTGCCCGGCCGGGCGCGTCGACGCGTCAGGCATCGAGGACACGCTCGGCCGCGGCTCGGGAGCGGCGGGCGGTGCGCAGGTACTCGTCGAGGAACTCCCCCGGGTCGTCGCGGCCAAGCAGCCGGACCACCCCGGCCAGCTCCACCCCGTGCCGGGGCAGCTGGTCACCGGCCCGACCCCGGACCAGCATCAACGCGTTGCGGACCTGCGCGGCCAGGGACCAGCCGGCGGCCATCTCCGCGGCGTCCGCCGGGTCGACCAGGCCCGCCTCGGCGGCGGCCGCGAGGGCGTCGAGGGTACGCGTGCCGCGCAGCGCCGGATTCGCGCCGGCGTGCCGGAGCTGGACCAGCTGCACTGCCCACTCCACGTCGGCGAGCCCGCCCCGGCCCAGCTTGGTGTGGGTGGCCGGGTCGGCGCCCCGGGGCAGCCGCTCGGTCTCCACCCGGGCCTTGATCCGGCGGATCTCGACGACCTGCTCGCGGGTCAGCCCCTCGGCGGGGTAACGCACCGGGTCGATCATCGCCTCGAACTCGGCGCCCAGGTCGGCGTCGCCGCAGACGAACCGGGCTCGCAGCAGCGCCTGCGCCTCCCACACCCGCGACCAGCGGGCGTAGTACTGCGCGTAGGCGGCGAGACTGCGTACCAGCGGACCCTGCCGGCCCTCCGGACGCAGGTCGGCGTCGACGCCGAGCGGCGGGTCGGGGGCGGGTACGCCGAGCAGCCGGCGCAGTTCCTCGGCGATGGCGTGCGCGGCGGCGCTGGCGGCGCTCTCGTTGCCCCCGGCGGGCGGGTCGTAGACGAAGAGCACGTCGGCGTCGGAGAGGTAGTTCGACTCGTACCCGCCGAGCCGGCCCATGCCGATGACGGCGAACCGCAGCCCGGCCGGCGCCGGTTGGCTGGCCCGGGCGGCCCGCAGCGCGGCGGCCAGGGTGGCGTCGGTGACGTCGGAGAGCGCCGTGCCCACGGCTGTCACGTCGGACAGCCCGGGGGCCGGCCGGTCGCGGCGAGCAGCCCGGC
>NZ_VDFY01000142.1 GCF_006228125.1 Micromonospora orduensis
GCCCCGAAGCGGATGGCCAGGTGCGCGGCGGACGGGCGGTGGGCCGGGTCGGCGGCGAGGCAGGCGAGGGTCAGCTCGGCGATGTCGGCGGGCAGGCCGGCCACCCGCAGCGGCGGCACCGGCGTGCCCCGCCGGTGCACGTCGAGGGCGTCTTCCCAGCTCCGCACGGGCAGCGGCGCCTGCCCGGTGAGGGTGCGGTAGAGCAGCGCGCCGAGGGCGTACACGTCGCTTGCCGGGTCTGGTGGGCCGGCGCTGAGGCGTTCCGGGGCGAAGTAGGCGGGGGTGCCCATCAGCGGCTCGCCGGACTGGCTGTCGAGACCGCCGAGCGCTGCGATGCCGAAGTCCAGCACCTTGGCCCCGGTGTCGGTGAGCATGACGTTGCCCGGCTTCACGTCCCGGTGCACCACCCCGATGCGGTGCGCGGCGGCGAGCGCGGCGGCGATCTGCCCGGCCACCCGGACCGCCTCGGGCCAGGGCAGCGGGCCGGTGCGCAGCCGGTCGGCCAGGTTGTGCCCGTCGACCAGCTCCATGACCAGGTACGGGACGACGACGCCGCCGGCGAGGGTCGCCTCGGCGTAGTCGTACACCTGGGTGACGTGGGGGTGGGTCAGCCGGGCGGCGGCGCGGGCCTCGCGTTGGATGGTGGCCCGCAGTTGCGGGTCGGCGGCGAGTTGCCCGGCGAGCACCTTGATGGCGACCGGCCGGCCGAGCACCTCGTCGTCGGCCCGCCACACCTCGGACATGCCACCGAGACCGATCCGCTCGTGCAGTACGTAGCGGTCGTGGAGACGGAGGGTGGGCGTGAAGGGTGACATGGCTTCACCAGTCTGCCTGGCGAGTTGCCGCTCGACCACCCTGCGTGCCCGGGCCGGCACCGGTCGTCCCGCTCGTGCCCAAATGGGCGGTGGTCAGGAGCAGCGGGGCAGCGGTCGGGGCTGGATCCGGTCGGCGAGCCGGCGTAGGGCGACGGCGGTCGCCTGCCGGGTCGGGGCGAGCAGCGGCCGGCGGGCGCGCTCGACCTGGACGGGGGCGTCCGGGCGGGCCGAGTTGACGTGTCGGCTCATGGCGTCGAGAGCGGTGACGTATCCGGTCGGGTATTCCATGGTCAGCTCCTCGGGACAGGTCCGGTGGAGGTCCGGACGACGAGTGCGGTGGGCAGCAGGACGTGGTTGGCCGCGGCGTCCGCGGGTGGGTCGAGCAGCAGTTCGGCGGCGATGCGGCCCTTCTCCTTCGCCGGTTGCCGGACGGTGGTGAGGCCGGCCGCCGCTGCTTCGGGGACGTCGTCGAAGCCGGTCACCGACACCGGCGGGACTGGGCCGTCGGACCGCTGGGCCAGGACGTCCAGCACGCCGAGGGCGAGCACGTCGGAGCCGGCCAGCACGGCGGTCGGCGGGGCTGGCCCGTCGAACAGCCCGGCCACGGCGGCGGCCGCGGCCCGCCGGCTGTTGCCCGGGGCGTTGAGCAGCGTCAGCCCGGCCCAGTCGACGCCGACCTCGGCGAACGCGTCGGCGAAGCCGGTGAGCCGGCCCCGGGTCGTCGGATGCCACACCTCCTGGGGGCCGGAGAGGGTGAGCGGCCCGGCCGGCGCGTCGGGCAGCACCGCGTCGGCGAGCAGGGCCACCCGGCGGTGACCGAGACCGGCCACGTGCGCGGCGGCGCTGTACGCCGCGGCCCGCTCGTCGATGCCGACGAACCGTTCGTCCGCGCCGGCGTCGTCGCGGGGGGCGGTGCTGACGTACGGCAGGCCGCGCGCCCGGATGACGTCAAGCGCCCATTCCTCGTCGGCCACGCAGTAGACGCAGAAGCCGTCGACTGCGGCGTTCTCCACCGCCCGCCGGGCGTCGGTCTGCGCCTGGGGCAGCGGCACGAGCAGCATGCTGGTGCCGTGCCGCTCGGCGGCCTCGCCCACGCCGGCGAGGAAGCGGACCGCGAACGGGTCGGTGAAGGCGTACGAGAGTTGTGAGGTGAACAGCACCCCGATCGAGCCGACGAAGCCACGCCGCAGGGATCGCGCGGTGGGGTTGGGGCCGGGGTAGCCGAGCTGGCGGGCGGCGTCCAGGATCCGCTCGCGCAGGGCGGCGGAGAGCTGGTCGGGACGGCTGTACGCGTTGGACACGGTGCTGCGGGAGACGCCGACGGCGTCCGCCACGGCTTGCAGTGTTGGCTTCACCGGCACCCCTCTGTATCGATTCAGACTGTATCGATACAGAGACTAGCTCGACGGGTCGGCGGCGGTCAATACGACAGGCCCGCGAACGTTACGGCGCCGCGGGCAGGGGTCACGCCTGGTAGTGCTCCTCCAGCAGCCGCCCGAGGATCTCCGGCGTACGCTCCGGCGGCTCGGCCTCGACGCAGAGCCGTTCCATCGCGACCGCGTAATACTCCAGGTCGTCGCGCTTGTCCAGGTAGATCGCGCTTGTCAACTGTTCGATGTAGACGATGTCGGGCAGTTCCTGGTCACCGAAGCGCAGGATGGTGAAGGCGCCACCGGCCGCGGCGTGCCCTCCGGCGGCGAACGGGATGACCTGGAGGCGGATGTGCGGTGACTTGGTCGCCTCGATGAGCGCGGTGAGCTGGCCACGCATCACCTCGGCACCGCCGATCGGACGACGCAGTGCCGCCTCGTCCACCACGGCCCAGAGCTGCGGCGGCCTGTCCCGGTGCAGCAACTGTTGGCGCTGCATCCGCAGCGAGACCCGCCTGTCGATCTCGGCGGAGCCGGCGGTGCCGTGCCCGAGCAGGACGACCGCGCGAGCGTACTCCCGGGTCTGCAACAGCCCGGGGACGAACTGCACCTCGTAGCTACGGATCAGCGCGGCCGCCGCCTCCAGGCCCAGATACGACTGGAACCAGCTGGGCAGCACGTCGCCGTAGCGGTGCCACCAGCCGGGGCTGTTGGCGTCCCGCGCGAGCTTGAGCAGCGCCTCGCGCTCACCCTCGTCGGTGACGCCGTAGAGGGTGAGCAGGTCGGCCACGTCGCGTTCCTTGAAGCCGACGCGGCCCAACTCCATCCGACTGATCTTGGATTCGGAGGATCTGATCTCCCAGCCGGCGCCCTCCCGGGTCACCCCGCTGGACTCCCGCAGCCGGCGCAGTTGGGAGCCGAGCAGCATGCGCAGCACGGTGGGCCCGGTTGTCGGGCCTCCCTCGGCGGGAACCATCGTCACGTGCGGACCTCCGGATACCGACCTCGCGGACGGGAACCCGGCCCGACCGACGTGTAAGCATGCCATGGACCGACAGTGAGGTGAACTCCTCCGGACCGGTGATTCGGATCGGCCCGGGAGGGGCGGTCAGTTGATCAGATGGTCGAAGTCGCCGTCCCGCGCGCCGAGCACGAACGCGGCGATCTCGTCCACTGTGTAGATCAGCGCCGGTCCCTCCGGATGTCGGGAGTTGCGGACCGCGATGCCGGCTCCCCCGGGCAGTTCGGCGAGTTCGACACAGTTGCCGCTGGGGTTGCTGCGACGACTCTTCTGCCAGGTCAACGGGGGCAACTGATGGATCGGCACACCATTCGGTGGCTGCTGCATGAGGAAGTCTTTCTGCTCACGAGCCCGCCGGTGCCCGTGGGAGGAGCGGTGACGGCGAGGGGTGCGGTAGCGACGTCGGACGATTCTGCACGTGCATCTGCTATTGCATCTGCACCGGACGGCGAGCATGATAACGCACGTGAATGGTGCGCATCCGTTCACGTTGAGTAACCCTGGGCTGGGCAACCACCAGGGGAAACGGGCCCGGCATGGTGTGCGCCGCGTCGGCCGGAGACTGGAGGCGGTCGCGCTGATGGGAGGGCTCCTGCCGGATCCGATGAGTGTCGCCTCCGGCATCTGCGCGGCGGGTGCGCTGCTCTCCTCCTGGCAGTTGCGTCGCAGGGCGGTGCGCGCCGAGGCCGAGATCGGGCACCTCCAGGCCGAGCTGGCCGCCGAGCGGCACGCGGCCAGCCACGACCCGCTGACCGGCCTGCCCAACCGGCGCGCCTTCTACCGCCTCGCGGCCGCCCTGCTCACCGACGCGGCCGGGGAGCCGCTGATCGCCGTCGTGCTCGACCTGGACGACTTCAAGCAGATCAACGACCGGTACGGTCACGCCGCCGGCGACCAGGTGTTGATCAGCGTGGCCGAGCGGCTGGCCGGGTTCGCTGGCGACAACCTGGTCGCCCGCCTGGGCGGGGACGAGTTCGCCGGGCTGCTCGCCAGCCCCACCATCGACCGGCGGTGGATCGACCACGCCACGCGACGGCTCAGCGAGACCGTCGCCGCGCCGATCCGGCTGGCCGGATGCAGCGTGCGGGTGACCGCCTCCGTCGGGCTCGCGCCGGTGACCGGCCCGGCTCAGCTCACCGACGCGCTCAGTCGCGCCGACGCGGCCATGTACCAGGCGAAGAGCCTCGGCGGCGCCCGTTCACCCCGGCAGCTCGTCGACAGCGTCCCGCTGGCCGAGCACTGAGCCACCAGAGCGGCGCGGTCACCGCCGGTCGAGGTCGCCCAGCGCCACCTCGGCGAGGGTGACGAGGCCGTCCGCCGACACCAGTCCCCGCACGATCCGGCCCGCGAAGGCCCGCTCGGCCTCGTCAGCGCCCGGATCCAGGGCCTGGCGGGTCCAGTCGCTGAGATCGTCGAGCGCGCGGACCGCGAGGAACCAGGCCAGCCGCGTCGGATCCACGTCGGTCCCGCCGTAGCCGGCGAGCACCGCCTTCCGCTGCTCGGCGGTGACCGGCGCGAAGGCGAGCACCCCACCGGTGACGAACATCAGGTCGCACTCGGGTAGGGCGAGCACCGCGTCGTCCCAGTCGATCAGCCAGACCTGACCGTCCGGGCCGAGCAGCAGGTTGCCCAGGTGCGGATCGCCGTGGCAGACCACAGGCGTCCCCGGCCGCTGGTCGGCGGCGAGGCGTTCGACCGAGCGGGTCAGGAGGGACACCTGGTCGGCCGCCGCCGACCAGACCGCCGCCAGTTCGGCGGCCACCGGATCCGGTGCCGGGTCGCGCAGCCGTCGCGCCACCGCCCGGGTCGCGGCAACGATCCGGGGGTACGCGGACCCGCCGCGCGGCAGCAGCCGCGCCAGCTCGTCGGTGACCGGTACGCCGTGCACCGCCGCCAGCACCTCGCCGTACGAGCGCCAGTGCGCAGCGGTCATCGGACCGTCGAGCGCCCGGGTGTCGGAGACCCACGGCACCACCGTGAGGCGGCGGCCGTCGCGGTCGGCCCACAACCGCCCGCTCCGGGTACGCAGCGGCGCGGGAATGCCCGGCACCCCCTGCCCGACGAGGTACGCGGCCACGACCAACCCTGCCGAGGTGCCGCCCCCGCTGAGTTTGACGGCGTACCGGGCTCCGTCGACGGCTCGCGCCCGCCACAGTTGGGCGTACTGGTCGGCGCCGTGGGTGACGGCGTCCATCGTGGTCACGTCGAGGCCGAAGTCGGTACGGACCCAGTCGGCCACCTCGGGAGACATGCGCACACCCTGCCACCGGGTGGATGGCCGTCCCACCGAATAACCGCTCGGTGCGGGGTGGCAGCGACACAAGGGCGACGTTTGCCGCTTTTCTCCTGTTGCGTGCGGTGCCCGTTGGTCAGGCCGGTCCGGGTGATTCGGGCCGGCGGCCGGGTATGGGGTGACGGTCAGCCCGCACGACGGCCAGAGAGGAACAGACGTGGCGAGCATCCGCGCCCTCGTACTCAACTGCACCCTCAAGCCGTCACCGGCCCCGTCCAGCGCCGAACAGCTCGGCCGGGAGGTCCTGACCGAGCTGGCCAACCAGGGCGTGGACGGCGAAATGGTCCGGGTCGTCGACCACGATGTGCGCTTCGGGGTGTCCACCGACGAGGGGCACGGCGACGGCTGGCCCGCGATCCGCGCCAAACTGCTGGCCGCCCAGATCCTCGTCATCGCCACGCCGATCTGGCTCGGTCAGCCGTCCAGCGTCTGCAAGATGGTCCTCGAACGCCTCGACGCCGAACTCTCCGAGACCGACGCCGAGGGTCGACTCCTGACCTACGACAAGGTGGCAGGCGTCGCCGTCGTGGGCAACGAGGACGGCGCACACCACACCATCGGCCAGGTGCAGCAGGCGCTCAACGAGGTGGGCTTCACCTGCCCCGCCGCCGGAGCGACCTACTGGGTCGGCGAAGCACTGCACAAGGTGGACTACCGCGACGCCGGCCCGAAGGACGAGACCACCGGCCGTACGACGAAGGCCCTCGCCCTCAACAGCGCGCACCTGGCACGGCTGCTCGCCGAACAGCCGTACCCGCCGCCGGACGCGCGCGGCGCCGCGGTCGGCCCGAGCCGCGAACCGGCCTGACGGAGGGTCAGCGCCAGCCGTAGCCGGCGCGCAGGGCCTGCCCGACCCGCTCGAACCGGGGCCGGTCCAGGATGGCACCCTCGCGGCGGATGCTGTCCTCGCGCATGGTGAGCACCCGGTCGAGCCGTACCCAGCTCGGCCGGTTGTCCCGGTCCCACTCGCCGGGGCCCAGCGCCAACCAGTGCCGCTGCCCGTCCCGTTCGCTCTGGCTGGACAGCATCAACCCGAACAGCGTCCGGCTGTGCCGCCCGACCACCAGCACCGGCCGGTCCTTGCCCTGCCGAGGGTCGTCCTCGTACGGCACCCAGGTCCAGACGATCTCGCCGGGGTCGGCCTGGCCGTCCCGCTCCGGGGCGTACGTCAGCTCCCGCCGCTGCAGGGCGCTCACCTGGCGACGGCGGGCCACCTGCGCCGGACCCGGCCCGGTACGACGGGGTGACGGGATCACCGCGCCGACCCGGGAGATGCGCGCCGCCACGTTCCTCAACAGTCCAGCCACGGCGGGCAGCCTACCGGCCACGGCGGCGCACCGGCGCGGGCGGTGCTGCGGCAGACTGGCCCGATGAGCGAGCTGCCCGACGACCTGCCGATCCTCGAACGGCGTGCCGTGCGGGTGGTGGTCCTCGACGACACCGACCGGATACTGCTGTTCCACACCCGCGACCCGGACCATCCCCGGCTGGGCACCTGGTGGGAGCTGCCCGGCGGCGGTATGGACGCCGGGGAGACCTACCGCGACACGGCCGTGCGGGAGCTGCGCGAGGAGACGGGCCTCGTCGTCCCCGCCGACCAGATCGGCGAGCCGACCTGGCGGCGACGGGCCAGTTTCCTGCACCGGCAGGTGCGGCACGTCCAGGACGAGGTTGTCGTCACGGTACGACTGAGGGGCCCCGGCCCGGACGTGGACGAGGCGCACCGGCTCGACTACGAACTGGAGGACTACTTCGGCTTCCGCTGGTGGCCGCTGCCGGAGGTGGTGGCCAGTCCGGAACGCTTCTACCCCGGCCAACTCCCCCGGCTGATCAGCGGCTTCCTGGCCGGAGAGGAGATCGACGAGCCCTTCGAGCTGTGGTCGTGAAGCCGGCCGGCGGGCAGAGTGGAGGCATGACGACCGACCTGCACGGGCCGCTGGCCGCGTACGCCGCGCGGTTGCACACCACGATCGGCGACCGGCACCACGTCGCCTCGCCGCTCGGAGCCTGGCTGCTGCTCGCGCTGGCCGCCGCGACCGGACCCGACCGGGCCGACCGCCCCCTCGCCGAGGCGCTCACCGACGCCCTGGGCACCGACCTGGCCAGCGCCGCCGCGACGGCCCGCGCGCTGCTCGACGCGCCGCACCCGCTTGTCGCGTCCGCCACCGCGCTGTGGCACCGGCCCGGTCAGGGTGACGGCGGACCGGCCGACTGGCGGGCCGCCCTGCCCACGACGACCGAGGTCGGCGCGCTGCCAGACCAGGCCGGGTTGGACGCCTGGGCGCGCGAGCACACGCTCGGCCTGATCGAGCGGTTCCCGCTGAACGTCGGGCCGGACGTGGTGCTGGCCCTCGCCAGCGCCCTGGCCACCCGCATCTCCTGGGCCGAGCCGTTCGACGTCGCCGACGCCCGCGCGTTCGGAGCGGACAGCCCCTGGGCACGCCGGCTGCGCCGCGCGCTGCGCACCCCGGACCACGGTCACCGATGCGCCATCGCGACGACCCCGGAGGCCGGCGAGGTGATCACGCACGCCGCGTCGGCCCAGGTGGACGACGGCGGCGGCCTGGTCGTCCTCTCGGTGGCCGCCGCGCCGCAGGTGCCGGCGGCCGATGTGCTGGCCGCCGCGTACCGGATCAGCGCCGGCGCGGCCGACGGCGCGCAACCGGCCGGTCACCGCTCGCTGTTCGACCTGCCGCTCGGTGACGCTCCCCTCTGGACGGTGCGCGAGGAGAGGGTACGGACCCGCGCCCGCGACGGCCGCGAGGAACGGCACACGGCCGTGCTGCCCTGCTGGTCGGCACGCAGCGAACACGACCTGACCGGGCCGGCGCTCGGCTTCGCCGCCGCGTCGGCGACCCTGGCAAAGGCACTGGCCCTGCCGGTACGGAGCTTCGAGGCGCGGCAGGTGGCGATGGCGCGGTTCGGGCGGTACGGCTTCGAGGCGGCGGCCGTCACCGGCATGTTCGGGCTGACGAGCCTGCCGCCGGAGGGTGTCCGCCGCACCGCCGAACTGCGCTTCGGCCACCCGTACGCGGTGGTCGCCGTCGCCACCGACCGGCGCTCCGACGGGACCACCGGACCGTGGCACGGCGTGCCGGTCTTCTCCGCCTGGATCGCCGAGCCCGAGGAACTACCCGACGCCGACGCATAGCCGCCCGCATGATCAACTCAACGTCGGCCATGTGGCGGTATCCGGGCCACGCGGACACCGCCACATCGCCGATACGGAGTCGATCACCGGGCCGCGCCCCGCAGATACGACGACAGGACCATCGCGGAGGAGACTGCCAACTCACGGTCAAGTACCTCGCCCCGAGGAACGAACACCACAGCCTGGCCCTCGCCGAGGACCACGTCCACCTGGCGGGCCGTCGTGGTGCCCTGAAACACGTGCACCGTCACGGTGTGCGGGAATCCGGCCTCGTACGGACGCGGACCACTCCAGAGCGGACGCAGGACGTCCGCCGTCAGACCGGTCTCTTCCAGCAGCTCGCGACGGGCTGCCTCCTCGGGCGTCTCACCAGGCTCAACGTGGCCGCCCGGCAGGCTCCACTGGCTCGGCGAGACCGGTGCGTCCTCGTCGCGGTGCTGCATCAGCACCGCGCCCGACGGATCGACAAGCAGCACGAGCGCGACCTCGTAGGTGGCCACTGCGCCAGGCCAGAGACGCTTTAGGAGCGCACGGCGATCTGGGTGACGAACGCCCGCCAGGACCTCGGGGCGAACGCCAGGGTGCCGTCGTCGCGGTTCTTCGTGTCACGGACCAGGACGACGCCGGGCAGATTGTCGGCAACCTCGACGCAGTCACCGCCGTTGCCACCACTCTTGGTGCTCTTGCGCCACCGCGCGCCGGTCACGTCCATGATCTCGCCGCCTCTTCGAGAAGTTCCAGGGATCGACCTCGGGGAAGGGCCTCGCCTCGGATGCGCTCCCAGCGCCGCTCCAGGGTAGCAATGTCGGATGGCTGGTCGAGGATTTGCGCGCGCGCCTGACTGTCCACATGTGCCACACGCGTGCCGTCGGGCAACTCGGCGAGCGTGAACGGCCCGTCGAGTCCTGGATAGGTGGCGGTGTCGTGCGGTACGAGGTGGAGTTGGACGCTGGGTAGGTTGGCGCAGCCCACGAGATGAGCCAGTTGCTCGGCCATGAGGGCCCGGTCTCCGGCGGCTGGCCGGCGAATGATCCCTTCATCCAGCACCGCGACGAAGAGCGGCCCCCGCTCACGGGTCAAAATTGTTTGCCGATCGATGCGCGCTGCCACCAATTCGTCCACCTCGTCGGGCGCTAGTGGCTGACCTCGAAACGTGGCGCGGGCGTACGCCTCGGTCTGGAGCAGGCCCGGCACCCAGGCGAGTTGGAACGCGCGTAGCGCGACCGCCTCGCGTTCGATGTCGACCCATGGCCTGAACCAGACCGGCTCGCGGCGGTTGAAGACGTCCGGCCACAGGTCCGCCACGTCCTTGTGGAGGATCTTTGCCACCTCGGCGCGGTGGCGGGTCTGCGGGACGCGTCCCGGGTTTGCCCAGCGGGCGACGGTCTTCGGGTGGATCCCCATGCGACCGGCCAGGCTCTCGGCGGTCTCGGAGGCCTCGGCGAGCGCCGCGACGAATGCATGGTTCATGCCTGCGTCCCTTCGGGAGCCAATGGAGCGTTCCGAAGAAATCATCTAACGCTGTGTGATTGTCAGGCAACCCTCGGCAGGGTGTTGGTGACGGCGTGAGCGGTGGAGGCGACGAAGCCCGCCGAGCGCGTTCGTAGCGGGGGGCCCGGCCGACCCGACGGCGAGCACCGAGGCCGGGCCCCCCTTCCCAACAGGATGCGAGGGGAATCCATGCCGGACACACCGAAGACGCCCGACGCGACGCTGGCGAGGCCGACCGTCGAGGTGGAGGCACGGATGATCCGGTCCGGCGAGGTGCTGCGCCTGACCCGGGAGGCGAGCCCGCAGTTCGCCCGGGCGATCACGGTCCGCGTGATCCGGGTGCTGGCCGAGCGGCACACCTACCACGGTTGGGTCTGGATCGAGTGCTACGAGCTGGGGCGCAACGGGGACGCGGTGGCCCGACGGGAGCTGTTCCTGATGCCCGCCGGCGCGCACCGGTTGGCGGGTACCCCCGTCCCGCGGGGCCGCCGACCAGTCGTACCCCGGCGGGTGGCGGTGTGACCGGCAGCGTCGGCCGACCTGCTCGAACGGTTCACCGGCTGGGCATCGGCCCGATGACCGGACGGGGAGTCCTGCGCGCGTTCACTCCCCGACGGACGGCGGGACGGCGGGGGTCACGCCACCGTCCTGGTCACGGGCCAGGGCGTCCACCATCTGCCGGAACTCGCGCACCGTGACGGCCTCGCGCAGCGTCGCGAACACGGCGCCGGTGCCGGCCCGGGCGGTCGCCTCGTCGACGCCCGCCCGATCGGCGACCCGTCGCAGGAACTCCGCCGGCCCGGCGGTGGCAGCCGACGCAGCAGGCGCACGGTCCGGGCCGCGCAGGTAGGGGTCCAGTTCGTCCGGGAGCTGCCCGGCGGGGTCGTGGTTCCCGCCGCCGGTGACCCGTTCGGCCATCGTCTGGAGAACGGCACGCGCCACCACGGCAGCCTGCTCGGTCGGCAACCCGGAGCGCCGGGACACCGCGTCGATGAAGCGGGGGAACCGCACGCCGCCCTCCTGTCCGCCACGGGTCCCGCGCTTACCCGGGCACGCGCTCGGCAAACGGCGGTCAGCGCAGCAGGCCCGCCGCCCGCAGGTGCGCGAAGATGACCTGGTCGACCGGGGAGGTCCGGTGCCGGTCCGCGTATCCCAGCCAGGCCATCTCGGCGATCTCGGCGGCGGGCCGCAGGCGTCCCTCGTACCCGGCCCGGTAGCAGGTCATCCGGACGGTGGTGCCGGCCGCGTGCCCGTGCGCCTGGGCGGTGAACGTGCCCAGGTGCACCGCGTCGCGCACGTCCACCGCGACGCTCAACTCCTCGTCGATCTCCCGACGCAGGGTCTCCAGGTCGGTCTCCCCCGGCTCGCGCTTGCCGCCTGGCAGGTACCACACGTCCTTGCCCCGGGAGCGGGTGCTGAGCACCAGCCCGTCCCGCACGAGAATCCAGGCCACCTTGTCGATCTCCGCCACGCCGCCCCTCCCCGGACCGTTTTGGGCGGGCACGCTACCACTTGCGGCGGGGCCGCTCAGCGCGCCGGCCCGTCGGCCAGCAGGTCGAGCAGCAGCGCGGCGGTCCACCCGAACGCCGGGGAGCCCAGCCCCGCGCCGGTGTCCGGGTGGAAGTACTCGTGGCATCCGGCGTCGGCGACGAGGCCGATCATCGATTCGCGCAGCCCGGCCGCGAGGTCCGGACGCCCGTGCGCGGCGAGCCCCCGGCGTACCAGCCAGCCGATGTTCAGCCAGCTCGGCCCTCGCCAGTAGCGCAGCGGCTCGAATTCCGGTGCGGTGCGGTCGTGGCTGGGCAGCGGGCGGTCCATCCGCCGGGCGACCCCGAAGCGCGCCGACGTCGCCTCGACGACGAGCGCGTCGGCGTGCCGCGCCGGCAGGTCGGGCAGGATCAGCGGCGTCAGCCCCAGCACGGTCCGCGCGCCGAGCAGCCGGTCGGTGCGCAGGTCGCGGGGTTGGAACGTACCGGTGTCCGGGTCGTACAGCCGGCGGACCAGGGCGTCGGTGATCCGGGCCGCGCGGACCCGGTGCGGCCCGGGGTCGGCGCCGATCAGCGCGGCGATCTCGGCGAGGGCGTGTTCGGCCGCGCCGTACGCCGCGTTGAACAGCGGGCACTCCACCAGGAACGGGTGGCCCTCGGCGAGGCCCCGGTCGGTGTAGCCGCAGTCCCGGTAGGCGGCGACGATCGCCAGGTACCGCGCGTAGTCCAGGTCCGTGGGGCGGTGCGCGGCGTCGGCGTGCGCGGTGTCGTGCCGACGGTACGCGCGCATGACGGCCGCCTCGGCAGGAACCGCCGCCATCGGCTCGTCCCAGGCCGGGCTGTTGTCCAGTCCGGACTCCCACGGATGCACGACGCAGACCAGCCCGTCGCCTGCCACGTCCCGCCGCTTCGCCAGGTAGCGCTGCTGGGCGACAAGCGCCGGGTGGAGCCGACGCAACGCGGCCAGGCCGGCCCGCCCGGGCGCCCGCCGGTACGCCAGCAACGCGGCGAGCGCGTGCACCGGCGGCTGGACCAGACCTGAGGTGTGCACGGCCGGCGCTCCCTCGGCGTTCGCCGAGCCCCACAGCTCCGGCCCAGGAAAGTACGCGCCGACGCGCAGCGCCGGGTTGAACACGATGTGCGGCACCCGCCCGTCGGCCCACTGCGCCCGGAACAGGCTGGTCAGCTCCCGCCATGCCCGCTCGGGGCGGATCTGGGCCAGGCCGATCGCGATGAACGCGGAGTCCCAGCTCCACTGGTGCGGGTAGAGGGTGCGCGACGGCACGGTGTGGTCGTGCTCCCAGTTGGCGTCGAGCGTGTCGACGGCGAGTCGACGCAGCCCGCCCAGGTCGGCGGGGCCACCGGTACGGGCCACGGCGGTCCCGCCGACGTGTGTCGGCCCGGCCTCGGCGCTCACGCGGCGGCCCGCCGGGGCAGCGCGTGCCGCAGCACCGTGGCGGCCTGTTGCAGGGCGCGGACCGGGTCGCCGCGCAACCGGCACTCCAGGGCCAACCAGCCCTGGTAGTCCAGCTCCAGCAGGGTCCGCATCAGCGCCGGCCAGTCCAGGTGCCCGGCACCGGGCTGGTACCGGTTGGAGTCGCTGACCTGCACGTGCCCGAGGTACGGCGCGGCGGCGCGCAGCGCCCGGTGCACGTCGTCCTCCTCGATGTTCATGTGGAAGGTGTCGGCGACCACCCGCACCGAGGGCAGCGCGAGCGCCGCGCACAGGGCGACCGCCTCGTCGAGGCGGTTGACCATGTGGTCCTCGTACCGGTTGAGGGGTTCGAGGAAGAGGGTGACCCCCTCGGCCCGGGCGTGTTCGCCCAGCTCGCCCAGGGCGTCGAGGAGGACCTGCCGGTCGCCGGCCGGCGGGCGGGGCGGCTCGAACGGCGGCAGCCGCCGGGAGAACATGCCCCACGCGGCCGGGGTCATCGCCCCGACGCCGCCCAGCTCGGCGATGACCGAGAGCTGGGAGCGCAGGTTGCGGACGGCGTCGGCGGACCGGGCCGGGTCGAAGTCGCCGATGAAGTGGTCCATCTCGACGCAGACGGTGGGCATCACCACCCCGGCGGCGCGGGCCCGGCGCAGCTCCGGCAGGCGGCGGGCGAACGCGAGGTCGCCTCGTCCGCGCAGTTCGATGCCCTGGTAGCCGAGGGCGGACGCGAGGGCGTACTTCTGGATCAGGTTGGTGCCCGGCAGGAGTTGTTCCTGGCAGGCCAGCGCGATGGTGGTCATCTAGAACCTCAACACCACTTGGAGGACGTCACCGGCGCCGCGGTCGAGCAGCGCGAGGGCGTCGGCGACCGCGCTGGCGTCGACGATGTGGCTGACCAGCGGCAACGGGTCGACGCTGCGCTCAGCCACCAGGTCCATGAAGGTCTGCGCCACCCGTTCTCCGGTCCACCGGCCGGCCATGCTCGGCGCGGGGGTGGGGCCGGAGACCTGGGCGGCCACCAACTGGATGCGGTTGTGGTGGAACTCCTCGCCGAGGCCGAGCGCGTCGGCCTGGCCCTGGTAGAAGCCGGCGGCCACGACCCGACCGGCGTGGGCGGTCGAGCGGATGGCCTCGTGCAGGGCCGGGTACGCGCCGGACAGCTCCAGGCAGACGTCCGCGCCCCGGCCGCCGGTGGCACGACGCAGCACGGCGGCGGCCGACTCGGCGGCGGCGTCCACGGTGCTCCACGCGCCGTAGCGGGCGGCGTGCTCCAGCCGGTCGGGCACCCGGTCGACGGCGACCACCCGGGCGCCGGAGAGCACGGTGAGCCGGGTGGCGAGCAGACCGATGACGCCCTGCCCGAAGACGCCGACCCAGTCACCCAGGTGCAGGTCGCCGGCGAGCACGGCGGTCAGCGCGATGGCGCCGGGCCGGGCGAAGACGGCGGCGAGCGGGTCCAGCCCGGCGGGGAGCGGACGGACCGCGTCGGCGGCGAGCACCGCCTCGGCCCGGTGCCCCCAGATGCCCCACACGAGCTGCCCCGGGTGCCGGTCGGTGACCTCCGGCGACACCTCGACGACCTCGCCGACCTCCTCGTAACCGAAGCCGACGAGCGGGTAGGGCACCGGGGTCTGTCGGGGGACGAACATCCGGGCGGTGTCGTCCCAGTCCTTGCTGAGTCGGGGGTTGCTGCCGCGGTAGAGGGTCAGCTCGGTGCCGGCGGAGATGCCCGAGTAGCAGGTGCGGACGCGGACCTGGCCGGGGCCGAGCGGATCCGGGGGGCAGGGCTCGAGGCTGATCCGTCGAGGCCCGGCGAGAGAGACCACCCAGTTGCCCATGTGTCACATCCCGGTAGCACTGGGCTCCAGGATAGCAAAAAATCGCTATATGTCTTGTCATTGATCTATCGAAGGTGTTGGATACCGTATGTACCCTTCGAGAGGAGTGCCACCGATGTCAGCACCTCCGAGGCGGATACTCGCCACCACCCTGATCCTGGCACTGACCGCGTCCACCCTGCTGGCCTGCGGAGACGACGGATCCGACAGCAACAGCAGAAAGATCACCGTCTGGAGCCTGGAGGACGTCGCCGACCGGGTCACCGCCACCAAGTCGATCATCGCCGACTTCACCGCCAAGACCGGGATCCAGGTCGACCTGGTCACCGTCAACGAGGACCAGTTCCCCTCGCTGATCGCCGCAAACGCGGCCGCCGGCGACCTGCCCGACGTGGTCGGCTCCGTCTCCCTGGCCGGCATCCGCACGCTCGCCGGCAACGAGCTGCTGCACGCCTCGGCGAACGCGGAGGTCGTCGACAAGCTGGGCCGGCAGACGTTCTCCCCCCGGGCGCTGGAGCTCACCTCCGACGACGGCACGCAACTCGCCGTACCCAGCGACGGGTGGGGGCAGCTGCTCGTCTACCGAAAGGACCTGTTCGCCGCCGCCGGCCTGCCCGCCCCCGACACGTACGAGCGGATCACCGACGCCGCGGCGAAACTGAACACCGGCGGCGTCGCCGGGATCACCGCGGCAACCGCCCCCAGCGACGTGTTCACCCAGCAGACCTTCGAGCACCTGGCGCTGGCCAACGGCTGCCAGCTCACCGACGACTCCGGCACGGTCACCCTGGACTCGCCCCAGTGCGTCGAGGCGTTCCGCTTCTACGGCGACCTGATCCGCACCAGCTCCATCAAGGGCGCGCAGGACGTGGACACCACCAGGGCCACCTACTTCGCCGGCAAGGCGGCCATGGTGATCTGGTCGCCGTTCATCCTCGACGAGCTGGCCGGGCTGCGCAACGACGCCAAGCCGACCTGCCCGCAGTGCCAGGCCGACCCGACGTTCCTCGCGAAGAACAGCGGGTTCGTCACCGCGATCAAGGGACCGAACGGCACCGAACCGGCCCAGTACGGCGAGATCAGCTCGTGGGCCGTGCTGGACGGCGCGGCGGCCGACCCGGCGAAGTCCTTCGTGGAGTACATGCTCAGCGACGGCTACCCGCGCTGGTTCGGCATGTCACCCGAGGGCCGCTTCCCGGTGCGCAAGGGCACCCCTGCCGAGCCGGAGGCGTACCTCACCGCCTGGAACACCAGCCAGGCCGGCGTGGACGCCAAGAAGCCCCTCGCCGACGTGTACGGCGACGAGGTGCTCGCCACCCTGCGCCGCAGCCCGGACACCTTCGGGCGGTGGGGGCTCACCCAGGGCCAGGGCAAGCTGGTCGGCGCCATGCTCGGCGAACTGCCGGTGCCCAAGGTGCTGGGCGACCTCATCGCCGGCAAGTCCGACCCGGCGGCCACCGCCAACCGCGCCAAGAAGGACGTCGACGCCATCAAGTCGGGCGTCAATTGACCACCACCGCGCCCGGCCCCGGCCGCTCCCCCACCCGGGAGCGGCCGGCGCCCCCACGGCGCCGGCCACTGACCCTGCGCCGCCGCGAATCCCGTGCCGGACTCGCGCTCGTCGCACCCACCCTGCTCGTCACCATCGCCGTCATCGGCATCCCGATCGTGTGGACCGTGGTGCTCGCCTTCCAGCGGGTCCGGCTCGCCACGCTGCGCAAGACCGGCCTGTTCGGCGAGTTCACCATGGACAACATCGACCGGGTGCTGCACACCCCCGGCTTCGCCGACACGCTGTGGGTCACGCTGATCTACAGCCTCGGCGGCACCGTCGGGTCGATAGTGCTCGGCCTCGTCGCCGCCCTGGTCGTCCGCCGGCCGTTCCGGGGCCGCACCCTGGTCCGGGCGTCCATGCTGCTGCCGTACGTGGCGCCGGTGGTCGCGGTGACGTTCGTCTGGCAGGTGATGCTCGACCCGCAGCTCGGCATCGTCAACCACTGGGGTCAACGGCTGCTCGGCTGGGACGCCCCGGTGCCGTTCCTCAGCCAGGAGTCGACAGCCCTGGCCACGGTGATCGCCTTCGAGGCGTGGCGGTACTTCCCGTTCGCGTTCCTGTTCCTGCTGGCCCGGCTCCAGGCGGTGCCCGGCGAGCTGGAGGAGGCCGCCCGGGTGGACGGCGCCACCCCCACCCAGCGGTTCCGGCACATCCTGCTGCCGCAACTGCTCCCGGTGATCGCCCTGCTGGGGGTGCTGCGCTTCATCATGACGTTCAACAAGTTCGACGACGTCTACCTGCTCACCGGCGGCTCGGCCGGCACCGAGGTGGTAAGCGTCCGGGTGTACGACTTTCTCACCGCGCGTACCGACATCGGCGCCGCCGCCGCGCAGGCGGTCGTCCTGGCCGTCGTCCTCATCGTGTTCGTGCTGATCTACCTGCGTTTCTTCGGACGGAGGGTGGGCTGATGGACCGCGACGCCGTCGAGACGGTGAGCCTGCGCTGGCTGCGCCGCCTGGTGATCGCCGTGTTCCTGGTGGTCACCGTCTTCCCCTTCTACTACATGCTGGTCCTGTCGGTGCGCCCCATCGAGCGGCTGCTGCTCGACCCCGGGGCGCTGGTGGTCGGCTTCGGTGAGCTGACCGTCGCCACGTACGCCGAGGTGCTCAAGGCCACCGCCGACGGCGGCCAGGGGTTCCTCACCTTCATCCGCAACAGCGGCCTGGTGGCCGTCGCCGCGACAGTGCTCACCCTCGTGGTGGCGATCCCCGGCGCGTACGCGGTGGCCCGCCTGCGGTTCTTCGGCCGGCGACAGGTGGACTTCCTGTTCCTGGCGGTCTACCTGTTCCCGTCGATCGTCATCGCGATCCCGCTGTTCGTGGTCTTCACCCGGGCCGGTCTGCGCGGTTCGCTGTTCGGGCTGGTCCTGGTCTACATCTCGCAGACCCTGCCGGTCTCGGTCTACATGCTGAAGAACTACTTCGAGACCATCCCGGTCAGTCTGGAGGAGTCCGCCGCCATCGACGGGGCCGGTCGGCTCGGCATCATCCGTCGGGTCAGCCTGCCCCTGGCCATGCCGTCGATCATGGCGGTCGCGCTGTACGACTTCATGATCGCCTGGAACGAGTTCCTCTTCGCCCTGCTGTTCCTGGTCGACAAACCCGACAGGTGGACAGTGTCCCTGGGGCTGTCCCTGCTCGCCGACGGGGTGGAGGTGCCCAAGACGGTGCTGATGGCCGGATCGGTCGTCCTCACCCTGCCCATCGTGATCCTCTTCTTCGCCAGCGAACGGCTGCTCACCGAAGGGCTGACCAGCGGCGCGGAGAAGGGCTGACCGACCCACCGGTAGCCGGGCCGGCTCCCCGGGCCGCCCGTCGCGCCCCCGCCGGCCCGGCTACCGTGACCGTATGGCCAACCCGACCCGCTGGGCGACCGACACCGGTCCCGAGCACTCGCAGTGGTACATCGACCGCTTCCGCAAGCTCGCCGCCGAGGGCGCGGACCTGGCTGGCGAGGCCCGCCTGGTGGACACTCTCGTCGCACCCGGGTCGCGCATCCTCGACGCCGGCAGCGGCACCGGCCGGGTCGGCTCCGCGCTGGCCCAGCGCGGCCACACAGTGGTCGGCGTGGACGCCGATCCGGCGCTGGTGCAGGCCGCCCGCGCCGACCACCCCGGCCCGCGCTGGCTCGTCGCCGACCTGGCCGAGTTGGACCTGCCGGCGCTGGGCGAGGCGGAGCCGTTCGACGCCGCCGTGCTCGCCGGCAACGTCCTCGCGTTCGTCGCGGTCGGCACCGAGCCGGAGGTGCTGCGCCGGCTGGCCGGGCACCTGCGCCCGGACGGCGTTCTGGCGGTCGGCTTCGGCACCGAACGCGGCTATCCGCTTACCGCGTTCGACGCCGACGCGGTCGCCGCCGGCCTGCGCCTGGAACACCGCTTCGCCACCTGGGACCTGCGGCCGTGGCGCGACGACGCGGACTTCGCGGTAAGCGTCCTGCGCCGCCCGGCCGACTGACGCCGCGCCTTTTCACCCGGGGGCGGCGACGACCCGCGCCGCGGCCGGGTCCAGGGTCGCGCCGGCCGGCACCAGGCTCACCAGGCCGGCCGGCAGCCGCACCGGACGTACATCGCGGTAGCCGAGCATCGCGAGGACACCGCGATCGGCCACCACGTACCGCCGGCCCAGGTCGGTGACCACGGACACCGTGCCGCCGGACGCGCCGGGCGCCGCCGCGGCCTCGACCACCGCGCCACGGCCCGGCTCCACCACCACATGGTCGGCCAGGACCGCGCCGCCGGCCGGCGCGGTCCGGGGCACGGCCGCCAGGTCCGGCAGCGGTACGCCCCAGCGCACCTCGCCCACCCCGCCGTCGTCGCCGACGCGCGTGCAGAGGCCCGCGCCGTCGGCGGCGGCGAGCCGGGGCGGGACCGGTGGTGGGGCCGTCGGGCCGCTCGGGGTCAGGTCGGGCACCGTGGGCAGCGCGGCGAACTGCCCGAGCGTCATGGGCGCCGGCTCGCCCTGCGCGGTGGTGGCCAGCAGCAGGCCGGCCTGCAACTCGGTGATCCCCGCCAACCCGGCGTCGAGCGCCACCGCGTACTGCCGACCGCCGCCGGAGTTGCGCACGAGGTAGACCTGGCCGACGGTGGCGCCCGGCACGCCGGTGCTGGGCCGGCCCAGGTCGGGCAGGTCGAGCGGCGCCAGGTCGACACCGGCGGGCAGGGCGTTGAGCAGGGCGGGCGCCACCGGCACCGCGCGGGTACGGGTGGTGGCCAGGGCCGCCAGCACCCGGTTGGCGTCGCGGACCAGATAGCGCCGCTGGTGCCAGACCAGGTGCAGCCCGCCGTCAGGGTGGCGCAGCAGCAGCGCGTCGTCGCCCAGCGGCCGCCCACCGCCGGGCTCGGCGCCGATCAGCAACGCGGAGCGGGGCCCCTCGCCGGCCGCACCGGCCGGGACCGCCGAGCAGACCGTCCACCCCGTCGTCGCCAGGCGGCCCGCGGCGGGCAGCGAGTCCGGTGCGTCGGCGATGCCCAGCGGCAGCCCGCGCGGCACGCCGTCGATCGAACGCCTGGAGACGAGCACGGTCTTCGAGGTGTCCGCGCCGACGATCAGCAACGCCGAGGCGTAGTTGAGCACCGGGTGCAGCTTCTGCTCGCGGTAGACGAACCGGGCGCCGGACTCCTTCTCGACGATGACCGCGCCCGGGTCACGCCACCCCTTGCCGCCGCCGGCGAACAGACCGTACAGCGCCGAGCCGCCCAGCCCGATCGCCGCGACCAGGACGCTGGCCAGGCCGGCGCCCGCCAGTCGTCGAAACGGCGACTGCGCGGGGTCGGTCTCCCGCATGACCAGGGCGGCGACCGCCCGCTGGACGCTGAACTGGTAGGAGTGCAGCTGGTCCTGCCGCGACGGCATCAGGTCCCTTCCCACTGGATCGGCCGGGCACAGGATATGCGGTGCGTCGATGTCCCGTGGACCCTGCGTGGCCGCCGCGGCCCCGACGGGTACCATCCGGGGACGAATCCGGCGGCGAGAGGGCATCGTGGGCGCGCGTTTCGAAGAGCTGGCCTGGCGGGAGACTCCGATCGGCGAGATCAGCCTGCGTCGGCGTCTCGACCCGGCACTCCAGGTCGAGGTGTACGAGGTCAAGCTCGACGACGAGTACCTGATGTCCAGCCTCTTCCCGGTCGCGGAGATCGAGCTGGCCCGGCTGGGCCTCGCCGCGCTGACCGGCGACGCGTTGGACGTGGTGGTCGGCGGCCTCGGGCTCGGTTACACGGCCAAGGCCGCGCTGGACGACCCGCGAGTCCGGTCGCTGCTGGTGGTCGAGGCGATCGAGGACGTCATCGACTGGCACCGGCGCGGGCTGTTGCCGTTCACCGCGGGGCTCGCGGAGGACCCGCGAACCCGGTTCGTCCAGGCCGACTTCTTCGCGGCGGTCGCCGGAGACACCGGCTTCGACGCCGACGAGCCCGGCCGGCGGTTCGACGCCGTGCTGCTCGACGTCGACCACTCCCCGCGCAACGTGCTGCACCCCAGCCACGCCGCCTTCTACACGCCGCAGGGGCTCCGCCGGCTGGCCGCGCTCCTGCGCCCGGAGGGGGTCTTCGCGCTGTGGTCGGACGACCCGCCGGACGCCGCGTTCACCGCGACCCTCGGCGAGGTGTTCACGACCACGCGGGCGCACGTCGTTCCGTTCGCCAACCCCCTCACGGGTGGCCAGTCCGCCAACACCGTCTACGTGGCCCAACCCTGACCCCGCGCGAGCGGGTTTGGGGTCGGCGGGGGCGGGAAGGTTGAGTCCCGGGGTCGTCGCGTCGCGCGGCGGCCCGTCACGGGAGGTCGAGATGCGTGCCATGCTCTGGGTCGTCGGCGTGGTCGCCGGTGTGCTGATCCTGCTCGGGCTGATCCTCGAAGCGGTCCGCTGGCTGATCATCATCGGGCTGATCGCGCTCGTCGTGGTGATCGTGCTGGGCGTCGTCAAGGGACGGCAGGCGATGCATCACCAGAGCCGCCGGCGCTGAGGGCGCGCGGGTCGACTCAGAACCACTCCGTACGCATGTCCAGGACCGTGCGGTCCCGGCTCTCCAGCAGGTCGAACTGCGGGCCGGTGCGGGGCAGCTCCACGGTGAGGAAGTAGCGCGCGGCCTGCCGCTTGCCGGCGTGGAACGCGTCGCCCCCGTCCGCCGACGGCAGCGCCAGCACCTGCTCCAACCACATCCACGCCACCACCACGTGCCCGACGGCCTCCAGGTAGACGCTGGCGTTGGCCAGCGCGAGCACCGGGTCACCGTCGGCCCACAGCCGGCGCGTCACCGCGACCACCCGGTCCACCGCGTCGGCGAGCCGGTCGGCCAGCTCGGCGGGCTCCCCACCGGCCTGACGGCCCCGGGCGACGGTGTCCCTGATCGTCTCGGTCAGCAGCGACAGGCCCGCGCCGTCGCGCATGGTCATCTTGCGCCCGAGCAGGTCCAGCGCCTGGATGCCGTGGGTCCCCTCGTGGATCGGGTTGAGCCGGTTGTCCCGGTAGTGCTGCTCCACGTCGTGGTCGCGGGTGTAGCCGGCACCGCCGAGCACCTGGATCGCCAGGTCGTTGGCGGCCAGACACCACTGCGACGGCCAGCTCTTGGTGATCGGGGTCAGGACCTCCAGCAGCAGGTGCGCCCGCTCACGGTCGGCGTCCGCCGGGGCGGTCCTCTCCTCGTCGAGCAGCCGCGCGCAGTAGAGCACCAGCGCCAGGGCCCCCTCCACGTAGCTCTTCTGCGCCAGCAGCATCCGTCGTACGTCGGGGTGGTCGATGATCGGCACCTGCGGCGCGGCCGGGTCCTTGGCGCCGACCGGCCGGCCCTGCGGCCGTTCCCGGGCGTACGCGAGGCTCTTGAGGTAGCCGGTGTAGCCCAGGGCGGTCGCGCCGGCCCCCACGCCGATCCGGGCCTCGTTCATCATGTGGAACATCTGCGCCAGCCCCTGGTGCGGGGTGCCGACGAGGTGGCCCACCGCCCCGGGCCGGCCGTCCGGGCTGTGCTGGCCGTCGCCGAAGCTGAGCAGGGTGTTGGTGGTGCCCCGGAAGCCCATCTTGTGGTTGAGCCCGGCCAGCACCACGTCGTTGCGCTCGCCGAGCGACCCGTTTGCGCCGACGAGCACCTTGGGCACGATGAACAGCGAGATCCCCTTGACTCCGGGTGGCCCGCCGGGAATCCGGGCCAGCACCAGATGGACGATGTTCTCGGCCAGCTCGTGGTCACCGCCGGAGATCCACATCTTGGTGCCGAAGAGCCGGTACGTGCCGTCGTCCTGCGGCTCGGCACGGGTGGTGATGTCGGCAAGTGAACTGCCCGCGTGCGGCTCCGACAGGCACATGGTGCCGAAGAACCGGCCGTCCAGCATGGGCCGGACGTAGGTGTCCACCTGGTCGGCGCTGCCGTACGTCAGCAGCAGGTTGGCGTTGCCGAGGGTGAGCATCGGGTACGCGGAGGTGGCCACGTTGGCGGCCTGGAACCAGGCGAAGCAGGCGGCGGCGACGGCGTGCGGCAGTTGCAGGCCGCCGACCGACTCGTCCAGCCCGGCGGTGAGCAGGCCGGCGTCGGCGAAGCTGTCCAGTGCCGCCCGGATCTGCGGGATGAGCCGCACCCGCTGCCCGTCGAAGGTGGGTTCGGTGAGGTCGGCCGCCCGGTTGTGCGGCGCGAACTGCTCGGTGGCCACCCGCTCGGCGAGGTCCAGCGCGTCGTCGAACGTCTCCCGGGAGTGCTCGGCGTAGCGGGGACGCTCGACGAGGTGGGCCACCCGCAGCCAGTCGTACAGCAGGAAATCCAGGTCACGGCGGGAGAGCAGGGTGGACGACATGGTACTCCTCGGCGGGCACGGGGCGGGGCGGCGCGGGCGGCGGCCCGACGTCGCCCCGGCCCATACTGGCGGATCGACCGGGCGCACACCACCGCCGGTGACTCGGGGACGTGTCGTACCCGTTCACTAGGGTCCTGCCCGTGAGCGCGCCCGGAGACGTCGACCCCGAGATCCTCGACCGGCTGCGTCCGATCTGCCGCGGGCTGCCGGAGACGTACGAGGAGCCGGCCTGGGTGGGCGTGCGCTGGCGGATCCGCAGACGCACCTTCGCCCACGTGCTCACCGTCGACCCGGCCCGGCAGGCGGTGCACGCGCGCGCCGCCGCGCTCGACCGTCCGGCCTGCCTGCTGGTCTTCCGCTCGCCGCTCGACGAGATCGCCGGTCTCCTGGGTTGCGGGCACCCGTTCTACAAGCCGGACTGGGGCCCGAACGTGATGGGCATGGTCCTGGCCGACGACACCGACTGGGACGAGGTCGGCGAGCTGCTCACCGAGAGCTACTGCGTGCTGGCGCCCAAACGGCTCGCCGCCCTGGTCGACCGCCCGGCGTGAGAGCCCGCGGCCGTTTCGCGGGGGTTGACCACCCTGCGGGGTCGGGCTGGGCGCGGCCGAGGTGACGCGGTGGCTGGAATGCCGGATCCTGCGGGCGCCCGGTGGCCACCTGCTGTGCGTGCTGCCGGTGGAGAGCCCGCCGGAGGTCTTCGCGGCGCAGGCCCGCACCTGGTCCTGAGCTGCCGGGCTGTCACAGGTCGGCGCTAGGGTCCCGGGCTATGGCTGATTTCGTGTTGGTGGCGGGGGCGTGGCTGGGCTCGTGGGCGTGGGATGAGGTGGTGCCGCCGCTGCGCGCGGCCGGGCACGGCACCCATCCGCTGACCCTCTCCGGCCTCGCCGAGAGGCGGGATGTGCCCGCCGGGCAGCAGACCCACGTGCGGGACGTCGTCGGTGAGATCGAGCGGCGCGACCTGCGCGATGTGGTGCTGGTCGGGCACAGCTACTCGGGCATCCCGGTGGGGCAGGCCGCCGAGCGGATCGGCGACCGGCTGACCCGGGTGGTCTTCGTCGACGCGGAGGTGCCTGTCGACGGCGGGTCGTTCGCGTCCGGCTGGTGGCAGGGCCGGGCGGTGTTCGAGGCGCTGATCGCCGACAACGGCGGTGTCTGGCCGCCGCCGGCAGCGGCCGAGTTCGACGGCCAGGGGCTCACCGACGAGCAGGTCGCCCGGCTGGTCGAGGGCGTCACCCCGCACCCGGGGGCGACGCTGACCGAGCCGGCCGTGCTCGACCGGCCGCTGGGCGAGGTGCCCGCGACGTACATCAAGTGTCTGCTCGACGGCCCGGAGCCCAACGACACGGTCGCCGGCCTGCTGGCCAGTGAGCACTGGCGTCTGGTCACGATGGACACCGGCCACTGGCCGATGTTCTCCCAGCCCACCGAGCTGGCGCGGTTGCTGCTGGAGGCGGCCGGCTGACCGGCGGTCAGTGCGCCGCCTCGTCGAGGCTGGCGATGCGGCGCACCGGCGAGGCGAGCAGCCAGAGCACGGCGAGCGTGCCGCCCAGCCCGGCGACGACCAGGGCCGGCCGCAACCCGACGGCGGTGCCCAGCACGCCGCCGACCAGCGCGCCCAGCGGCCGGATGCCGTAGTTGACGGCGCTGTACGCGCCGGCCCGGCGGCCGCGCGCGTCGTCGGGCGTGACCGCGGCCAGCAGGGCGTTGAGGTTGATGTCCATCAGCATCACTCCGAAGCTGGAGACCAGCTCGATGGCCGCCAGCATGGAGATCTTCGCCCAGGTGGGGCCGGTGACCAGAGCGGTCAGCGCCAGCGGTGCCGAAAACAGCACCACGCCGATCATCGTGGTGCGGCCCAGCCCGATGGCCCGTGCGATGCGGGGGGTCAGCGCCGCACCCGCCAACCCGCCGAGCGCCCCGGTGCCGAAGGCCAGCCCGATGGCGCCGGCCGACAGGCCGAGGTCACGGCTTGCGTACAGCACCAGCAGGGCGGAGGCGATGAAGGTGAAGAAGTTGACCGTGCTGGTGCAACCGAGCGCGGCGCGCAGCACCGGGTGGCGCAGCACCAGCACCAGCCCTTCGCGGACCATGCCGAGCGTGGACGTCCGGCGCGGCGGCGGGGGCGCCTCGGTCACCGGGATGCGGCGCAGCAGCAGCGCGGAGCCGAGGAAGGACACCGCGTCGACGACGATCGCCACCGGCGCGCTGAGCGCCTGGACCAGCCCGCCGCCCACGGCCGGGCCGGCGATGAAGGACAGCGACCGGCTCATGCTCAGCTTGCTGTTCGCGTCCACGTACGCCGACCGGGGCACCAGGGCGACGAAGAACGCCTGGTGTCCCAGGGCGAACAGCACCGCTCCGGCACCGGTGAGCAACGCCACCAGGTAGAGCTGGGTGAGGGTGATCGCGTCGAACAGGTAGGCCACCGGCAGGCTGAACAGCACGGCCGCGCGGATCAGGTCCGCGATGATCAGGAGTCGCCGTTTGTGGGTGCGCTGGTCCACCCACGCACCCAGGAACAGGCCCAGCAGGTTGGGCAGCCAGATCAGCGCGGTGAGGACGCTGACCTGCAGGGGCGTCGCGGTGAGCAGGGAGACGGCGATCAACGGCAGCGCGAGTTCGCTGATCCGGTCGCCGAACTGCGAGATCGTCTCGCCGATCCAGAAGGTGCGGAACCGCCGGTCGCGGTGCAGGGCGGGCGGGGGCGCCGTGTCGACGGTGGTCATGACGTGGACGTGTCGTCGCCGGGTTCGGGCAGCAGGTAGCGCAGCATCCGCACGGTCCGCGCGCCGTCCGGTGGCGTCTCGTCGTCCTTGCGCCGCACGTACGGGGCGAGCAGCTCCTCGATGGCGCTCTCCACGTCCCGCAGCTCGTCGGGGGTGGCGACGAACCGCGTGTCGGCGACCCCGGCCAGCCCTCGCCACTCGCCGTCCAGCCGGGGTTCCTCGTGCAGCAACCACTGCTGCGGCGTCTCGGCGTACCTGGCGAACATCTCGCCGCGCAGCTGTCGTCCGGCGGCCTGCCCCTCGGCGTCGTCGGGCAGGGCGAAGCGGAAGCCCCGGGCCGCTGCCTGCCACCAGCGTTCCCGCTTGCTGGCGGTGCCCTCGGCGTCGGTGACCAGGCCGAATGTGGCGAGGTGCCGCAGGTGCCAGCTGACCACCGACGGGGTGGCGCCGACGTGCGGCGAGAGCCCGGTGGCGGTGGCCGGGCCGTGCCGCTGGAGCCGGTCGAGGATGGCGAGCCGGACCGGATGGGCCAGTGCCCGCAGCGCCTGCGGCTCGGTGATCTCGAAATCCCCGTACGGGTTCTTGAGAGACATGTTTCGAAAGTAGTCTCTCAGGTTATCCCGGCGCAACCCCCCGGCGCGGTCAGCTCACCCCCAACCGGGCCAACGGTTCGACCAGCTCGCGCTCCTCGTAGCTGAGGTGCGACAGCAGGGCGTCGGTCAGCAGGTTCACCGCCTCGCGCAGCTCGGCCAGGCCGTCCGGCGCTCCGACGTACGCGACCAGGGCGCGATCGACCCCCTCCAGCACGTCGTGGATGACGTGGTGCTCCTGCTCCAGCCGGTCGATGACCGGACGGAGGCGGGGGTCGGCCTGCCGCAGCCGCGGAAAGAGCGCCTGGTCCTCGATGGTGTGGTGGGTGGTGACGATGCGGCAGTACGACTCGCAGTAGGCGCCGAGCGTCCACCGGTTCTGCCGCATGGTCATCGTGTTGATCTGGGAGCGGGCGGCACCGGCGTCGATCTCACCGGCCGCGACCTGCTCGATGAGGTCGTGGATCTGGGCCAGCTCGCCCCGCAGTCCGTCGTGCACCTGCACCAGGTGCTGACCGGTCGCCTGCTCGTGCGCGGTGTAGGTGCGCGTCGGGTCGGGCGCCGGCCCGGTCGGGCGGGCCGACTCGTCCCACACCTGGCGGTCACTGAGCCGCCGGCCGTCGTCGGGGGTCGGCACCACGGCGAAGGCGCCGGCCGTCACCCTCGCCCGGGCCGCGGGCGCCGCAGGCGCGACGGCCACCGGTGGCACCACGGCCGGCCCGGCCCCCCGGTTGCGCTCGGCGGCCACCAGCTCGCGGACGGCGGGCGCCACCTCGCCGGCGAACCGGCGCAGGTCGTCGGGGTCGTCGCTGGCCAGGATGAACGTGCCGATGCCGTCGCCAAGCGCCAGTTCGGCCAGTTCCCGCGCCCACTGCTCGGCGGGGCCGTTCAGCGGTCCGCGTCCGACTGTCGAGAACGTGCCGGAGATGTTGAGCAGCCGGCGCACGTCCCGGGGCGAGCGGCCCGCTTCCCGCGCGGCGTCGTCGATGATGGCGTTGCCCCTGGTCAGGTCACCGGGCTGGAGGTAGCCCAGGCTGGGCAGCCACCCGTCGGCCCGGCGGCCGGTGAGCGCCAGCATGCGCGGCTTGTACGCGCCCAGCCAGATCGGCACCGCGTGGGCGGGGGCCGGGCCGCGCTTGGCGCCGACCACCCGGTGGAACTCGCCGTCGACCCGGACGCCACCGCGCGCCTCGGCGTCCCAGATCTGCCGGATGACCTCGATGGCCTCCTCCAGCGCCCGTACGCCCTCCCCGGCGGTCAGCCGTCGACCGCCCATCGCCTCGATGGCGTCCCAGAACGCCCCCGCGCCGAGACCCAGGGCGACCCGGCCGCCGGTGAGCAGGTCGAGGCTGGCGACGCCGCGGGCGAGCACCGCCGGTGGGCGCAGTGGCAGGTTCGTGACGTTCGCCGACAGGTGCACCCGGTTGGTGCGGGCCGCCACGAAGCTCAGCAGTGTCCAGGTGTCGAGGAACCGGGGCTGATACGGGTGGTCCTGGAAGGTCACGAGGTCGAGTCCGACCTGCTCGGCGAGGACGGCGAGACCGACGGTGCGGTCCGGGTCGTCGTTGCCGGGCGTGGTGAACGAGCCGAAGATCACCTCGTGGCCGTAGTCGCTCATCTGCGAGCCTCCCGTTCCGCGCAATGCGTCATGCGCTCAACCTTATGCCAGACAGAACATCTACTGCCAACAAGGTATGCCGTGCTGCGCTATTGTCGTCCCATGACGGGTGCCACCGACCGGCCGGACCGGCCCGATCCGCTCGACGACGACCTGGGCTGGATGCTCGGGATCGTGTTCCGGGGCCACGTCAAGGCGGCCGAGCACGCCCTGGCCGACTTCCCCGGCGGCCCGCGCGGCTACCAGGTGCTCACCGCCGCGGTCAACGGGCCGGCCCGCAACCAGGGCGCGATCGCCGAGGAGCTCGGCATCGACCGCACAGTGCTCACGTACCTGATCGACGACCTGGAGCGTCCCGGGTTCGTCGCCCGACGGGCGGACCCGGCCGACCGGCGCAGCCGGCTGGTGGACGTCACCGACGCCGGCCGGGCGGCCTGGGAGCAGCGACGGCGAGCGCTGCGACAGGTCGAGTCACATCTGCTGGGGGCGCTCACGCCGGCCGAGTCGGCGACGCTGCGGGCCCTGCTGCAACGCGTCGCCTGCTCGACCCAGGCGACCGACCCGCTGCGGGACCTCTGCGAGGTGGTCGAGCAGGTGCGGCCAGAGCCGGACCCGACCGATCCGCCGACCGGCGGGCGCCGGGCCGGACGTCGCCCGGGCACGTCCTGACCACCGCCGACAGCGGCGGGAACGGTACGGGTCCGCCGGCGCCGCCCGACCGTGGTGCGTCGAGCGGCTTCGGCGGACCCGCTGTGCCGCTGCGTCAGCGCACGTGCACGAAGACCGGGTTCGAGTAGAACCACAGGTCGTCCCACGGGCTCTCCAGCCCGTCGGCGAGCGGCTCGGCCTCGTCGGTGCTGGTGCCGCGCACCCGCGCGTACGTGTCGGCCTCGACGTCGCGCAGGGTGTGCCGGATGACGTACTCGTCGCCCTGTCGACGCCAGTCGCGCGGGCCGAACCGGGCCACCACACCGGTGGTGGGGTTGGTGTCGGCGTCCAGGTTGGCGCTCGGCCCGGTGATCTGACCGACGATCAGGTCGACCCGGCGGACCTCGGGGCGGTCCCCGTTGGCGTTCACACCGCCCAGCGGGCGGAACCGGATCTCGATCTCGACGTCGGTACGGCTGCGGCGGCTGACCGTGATGGTCTCGCCCACCTCTGCCGTCTTCCCCTGCGACCTGGCGGTCACGTCGAGGCCGCGGATCAGGTCACCGGTGGTCACCCAGATCCGGCCGTTGCGCAGACCGTCCATGATGTCGCCGTAGTCCTGACGGGCGTGTACGTAGGTCTTGCTGTACTCCCCCGGCCAGAAGTCCGAGCCGCCGCGCGTCCAGTGCACGTGCGAGTCCGACGTCGCGGTGATCCACCAGCGGCGGCCCTCACCGAGCAGCGAGTCCCAGAGGCCACCGACCCGCGCGGTCATCTGGTCGAAGCCGCCGTAGGTGGGGTGGTTGCCGTACCCGCCGCGCTTGCCGCCGTTGAGCGGGCCGGCCTGGTGCCCGGGCGCGCCCTCGAAGCCGATGTAGACGTCCGGCGCGGCGTTGTTGCCGTTGCGGAACTCGCGGGGCGTGTCCTGGCCGTACACGCCGAGGCCGGGCGCGGAGCGGGACGTGTGGTGGGCGATGACCAGCGGCTGGTGCGGCATCCCCCGCGCGACCTTGAGGAACTCCACCATCCTGGCCTCGGTGTCGCGGGCCGGGTCGGTGGGGAACGCGTCGTACTTGGCGAACCGGCTCTCCAACTCGAAGAGCTGCTTCGCCTCGTCGTCGTGGCGCGGGATCATCAGCGTGTGGTGGTCCAGCGACGGCGCGTCGAACTCCATGCCCCAGAACTGGAGCACCTCGGGGACCAGCTTGCGCGAGCGCAGCAGGTCGGGGTACGCCTGCTCGATGTTCACCTTGGAGTGCGTCGGTCCACCGTGGTCGGTGCACATGGCCCAGCTCAGGCCGAAGTTCTTGGCCATGATGGCGTTCGTGACGATCGGGTAGACGGCGTCCGCGCCCTTGTGGAAGACGACCGGGCTCTTCGTCGTGTCGAACTCTCCGCTGTACTCGGAGTGGACGTGGTGGTCACCCGCACGCCACGACCGGTTCTTCGCGGCGCCCCGGTCGCTCGTTGCGTCGCCGGGCCCGCGCTCCTCGTCGGCCCACGCCGCGCCGGCGCCCACCAGAGGGCTGGCGGCGGCGAGCGTGGCGCCGACGCCGGCGTACTTGACCAGCTTCCGCCGCGACAGCTGCGCGTGCTCGGCCTGTTCGGATTGCTTGTCTCTCACCTGAGAGCCTCTCCTCGATCAAGCGGATGCTCTTTCGATCAAGAAGCCTCGGAGAGGGTGGTGAACAGGCGTTGTACGTGGCGCGGGGCCACGATGAACTGATTCAGGGCACCTGCCGGTTGTCCGGCGCCGTCCGGGCCGACGACTGCTCGGCCGGCGCGGTGACCACCGACGGCGCGACGGCGACGCTGGGCAGCCCGGCCCGGCCGGTGACCGGAAGGACCAGCTCGCTGCGGCCGGATCTGACCGCGACTCGCGTACCGCCCCGCGAGACGCCCAACGCCTGACGCGGCGACCCGGGACACGCCTTGTGACGCTGCCCCGCACCGGCGACAATCGGCCCCGTGAAGCTCCCCTCGCGGGTCGCGCTGGCGCTGGTGGGCCTGCTGATCCTCGCCGCGTGCGACACCGCGCCCGAGCCCGCCGGCCCGCCGACGGGCGGCACCGCACCGACGACTTCCCCGGCCCCGTCCAGCGCGTCAGCCTCCCCCGTCGCGTTCGACGAGGCGCTGCACGACGAATTGATCGCGATGTTGGAACGCGACCAGGCCGACCGCGAGGGCACCCCGCAGACCGAGTCCGACCAGGCGCGCACCGCCCGGCTGAAGGACATCATCCGGGCCCACGGCTGGCCGACCTTCGCCCTGGTCGGCGAGGACGGCGGCAACGCCGCCTGGGCCATCGCCCAACACTCCGACCTGGATCCCGCCTTCCAGCAGGAGGCGCTGGGCCTGCTACGCGCGGCCGTCGCCGCCGGCCAGGCATCGCCGGGCAACCTCGCCTACCTCCACGACCGGGTCGCGACCGGCAGGGGCGAGCCCCAGGAGTACGGGACGCAGATCCGATGTGGACCCGCCGGCCCCGCCCCGGCCACCCCGATCAGGGACGAGGCCGATGTCGAACGACGCCGTGCCGAGGCCGGCCTGCCCACGCTGGCGAGCTACCTGGCCGAGATGACCACGATCTGCGCCCAGGACACCAACTAGACAGGTGCCCGTTCTCCGCGCAGAGCGCGGGCGAGGCGGCGGACGGCCTCGTCCATGAGGTCGGGCGCGGCGGCGGCGTAGGTGAGGCGCAGGTGCGGCGCCGGTGGTTCGGCGGCGTACCAGGGGCGACCCGGAAAGACGATGACGCCCTCGGCGGCAGCGGCGGCGGCCACCGCCACGTCGTCGACGCCGTCGGGCAGGCGGATCCACAGGTGCAGGCCGCCACGCGGGACCGACCGAGGACAGAGGCTGGGCAGGTGTCGCCGCAGCGCGGCCACCAACGACTCGCGGCGCGTCCGGAGTGACGTGGCGAGGGTCCGACGGTGCCGCGACCACGCCGGGGAGGTGAGGAACTCCAACGCCGCCTGTTGCAGTGGGCCGGCAACGAAGAAGTCGTCGAGCAGCCGTGCCCCGCGCAACCGGGCGCCTGCCGGCCCGCGGGCGCCGATCGCCGCGACGCGCAGCCCGGGCGCGGTCGACTTGGTCAACGAACGCAGGTAGATGACGTGGCCGTCGGGGTCTTCGGCAGCCAGCGGTGGCGGGGCCGGACCGTCGATGGTGAGGTCGCGGGCATAGTCGTCCTCGATCAGGAACGCGCCGGCGTCGCGTACCGCGTCGGTGACCCGGGCCCGGCGATCAGCCGCGAGCGTCGCGCCGTGCGGGTTGGCGTACAGCGGCTGGCAGTAGAACAGCCGCGCACCGGTGCGGGCGAACGCGGCGGCGAGGTGGTCGGGGCGTACCCCGTCGGCGTCCGCCGGCACGGGCACCACCCGGAGTCCGGCGGCCCGTGCGACGGCCAGCGCGCCCAGGTAGGTCGGGGACTCGACGAGCAGGGCGTCGCCGGGGGTGGTGAGCGCCCGCACCGCCGAGGACAGCGCGGCCTGCCCGCCGGGGCAGATCACCATGTCCTCGGCCCGCAGCCCGTTCCCGGCCTCGCGGGCGAACCAGGCGCGCAGGTCCTCGCGTCCCTCGACCGGCCCGCGCTGCCAGGTCGCGGGCTGGCGGGCGGCGCGGCTGAGGGCGGCGCCCAACGCGGCGGCCGGCTGCAGGTCCGCGTCCAGGTAGCCGCCGGACAACGCGATGGCGCCGTCGCGCGGTAGCGCCAGCAGCGCCTGCATCTCGCTCTCGCCGGACGGGCGGGGCCCGAGCGCGACGGTCTGCCAGGACAGGTCGGGTACGCGCCGCTCGTCCGCCGCCGCGGCCACGAAGGTGCCTCTGCCGGGCCGCGCCTCGATCAGCCCTTCGGCCACCAACCGCCGGATGGCCTCGGCGACGGTGACCGGTGAGGCCTGGTGCCGGGCGGTCAACTCCCGGACCGAGGGCAGTCGGGCGCCCGGACCCGCGTCAGCCACCAGCACGCGCAGATCTTGGATAACGCGGGCGGCTGCGTTACCGTCTTCCATGAAGGATGATAGTAGCGCTACTTCCGCCAGCACGATAACAACGCGCCGGGCCGGCGGCCTCGCCCTCGGCGCGCTGGGCGTGCTCGGGTTCAGCCTCTCCCTGCCCGCGACCCGCCTGGCCGTCCAGCAACTCGATCCGTGGTTCGTCGCGTTCGGGCGGGCGGTCGGCGCGGGACTGCTGGCCTGGGCGTACCTGCGTCTCACAGGCGCGCCACGGCCCTCGCGCGGCCAGTGGCGGCGGCTGGCGGTCGTCGCCCTGGGCGTCGTCGTCGGTTTCCCGCTGTTCACCTCGCTGGCGCTGCTCACCCAGACCTCGGCGCACGGCGCGGTGGTCATCGCCGCGCTGCCCGCGATGACCGCCGTGTTCGCGGTGCTGCGCGCCGGTGAACGCCCGCCGCCGCTGTTCTGGATCGCGAGCGCCGGCGGCCTGCTGGCGGTGCTGGTCTTCCTCGCCGCCAGCGGCGCGGTACGCGGCACGATCACCCTGCCCGACGCGTTCCTGCTCGCGGCGATCGTGCTCTGCGGCCTGGGCTACGCCGAGGGCGGCGCGCTCGCCCGCGATCTGGGTGGCGCCCGGACGATCTGCTGGGCGCTGCTGCTGTCGCTGCCCGTCACCGTGCCCGTGACTGTCGTCGCCGCGCTGGCCGACCGGCCGCACGCCGACGCCGTCGGCTGGTCGGCGTTCGGCTACCTCACAGTCGTCTCGATGTTCCTGGGCTTCTTCGCCTGGTACGCGGGCCTGGCCCGGGGCGGCATCGCGCAGGTCGGTCAGGTCCAGCTCGCGCAGCCCGTGCTCACCCTCGGGTGGTCGGCGCTGCTGCTCGGTGAGACCGTCACCCCGACCTCGGTCGTGGCGGCCGTGGTGGTGCTGGCGTGCGTCGTGTTGATCCAGCGCACCCGGCGGTCGACGCCGGCGGTGCGACGGGAGAGGTCGGGCGTGCGTTAGCCCCGCTCGCGCTCGCGGGCCGTCTGCAATTCGGGCACCGAGGCTTCCAGCAGGTCCGCGAGGCCGCGCAACTGCTCGGCGACGCGGGCACCGAGGGGCGTCAGCGAGTATTCCACGCGCGGCGGGATCGCGGTGAGCACCTCGCGGGTGAGCATCCCGTCGCGTTCGAGCGTCTGGAGAGTCTGCGAGAGCATCCGTTCGCTGACCCCGTCGATGCGGCGGCGCAACGCGTTGAACCGGTACCGACCCTCGCCGAGGGCGAGCAGCGCGAGCGAGGCCCACTTCGAGGTCACGTCCTCGAAGGCGGCGCGCGAGGTGCAGCCCCGCGCGAAGACATCGCTGACGAGTTCCTGGGTAGGCCCCGCCGGGTCGTGGGCCGGCATGTCGTTCACCTCACCAGCCTACCCGACGCTTACACGAAGGCTTGTGCTGTAGATTCGTAAGTGCTTACAGATCATCACCGCTACTCCGGAGGTTCCCATGCCCACCTATGCCGTCACCGGCGCCACCGGCCGACTGGGTCGCCTGGTGATCGAGCGCCTGCTCGACACCGGTGTGCCCGCCACCGAGATCGCCGCCGTGGTCCGCGACACCGACAAGGCCGCCGACCTGGCCGCGCGCGGCGTCGAGATCCGACAGGCCAACTACGACGACCCGTTGACCCTGCCCGGCGCCGTGGCCGGCGTACGCCGCCTGCTGCTCATCTCCGGCGACACCCCCGGGCAGCGCGTCGCCCAGCACACCGCGGTCATCGACGCAGCCAAGCTCGCCGGCGTCGAGCGCGTCGTCTACACCAGCATCCTCAAGGCCGACACGACGACGAACCCCCTGGCACCGGAGCACAAGGCCACCGAGGCGGTCCTCGCCGCGTCGGGCCTGCCGTACACGGTGCTGCGCAACAGCTGGTACACCGAGAACTACACCGACCAGCTACCGCAGTACCTCCAGACCGGCGCCATCCTCGGCGCCACCGGCGGCGGCCGGGTCTCCGCCGCGACCCGGGCCGACTACGCGGCCGCCGCGGCCGCGGCGCTGACCCGTGACGAGGACGGCAACGCCGTCTACGAGCTGGGCGGAACCGCGTTCACCTTCGACGAACTGGCCGAGGCCGTCACCGAGGTCACCAGCACCACTGTCGTACACCGGGACATGTCGGCCACCGACCTGGCCGACACCCTGCAGACTGTCGGACTGGACGCCGGCACCGCCGGGTTCGTCGCCGCGCTCGACCACTCGATCGCGCTCGGCGAGCTGGCGACCGACAGCGACGACCTCAGCCGGCTGATCGGGCGACCGAGCACCCCGCTGCGCGACGCCATCCGGGCCGCGCGGGGCTGACCGGCCGCGACCTCGTCCGGGCGACGGTGTACGCCTTCGTCGCCGGCCCGGGAACGCTAATCCCCGCGCCTGCCGGCCTCGACGGCAGCCCGCTCCACCCGCTGGCGGTGGTCGAGCCACCCTGATTCGTCGACAGCGGGCAGATTGTCGTTCCCGGGCAGCAGGCCGGCCGCGCCGTCGATGAGCTCCCGCACGATGTCGGCGTGGCCGGCGTGCCGCTGCGTGTCCACGACGACGTGGACCAGCACCTGGTGCAACGTCACCGCCTCGTCGCCCCACCACGGCACCCGGCCCACGTCATCCAACCCGAGGGCCTCGATGGTGGTGTCGGCGTGTGCCGTCGCGCGACGGTACAGGTCGATGATCTCCTCGCGGGCCTCATCCGGCCTCGCCCACATGTCGGCGTTGGCCTCCGCCGCGTCGCCGACGTACGGCAGCTCCTGCGCGAACGGCCGGCCGAACACGACGCCGAAGTAGCCGACCTCCACGGCCGCGCAGTGTTTCACCAGACCGAGCAGGTTGGTGGCGGTCGGTGTCAGCGGGCGCCGAACGTCGTATTCGCTGAGCCCGTCGAGCTTCCACAGCAGCGCCTCGCGGCCGCCCTTCAGGTACGTGTGCAGGTCCGCCTTCATCGCGCCACGATGGCATGCGGCGGCCTTCGGCGCGGCCCCGGATGGTCGACGACCCGGCCGTACCCAGGTCCCCGCACCGCCAGCCCGCGCTCATTCCCGCTCGCCGGGCGTCCTTGATCTTGGCTAGGCTGGTCGCCATGCCCCCGCACCGCCGGCCCGCGCTGGCCGACGCCTGCGCGCGGCTCGCCCGGTCCCGCCCCTTCGAGATCGTCATCGTCGTCGCCATCCTCGCCAACGGCGCCGTCCTCGGCCTGGAGACGTACGACGGTCTGATCCCCGCGAACGCGGCCCTGCACGGGCTGGAATGGCTATTCCGGGCGGTCTTCGTCGTCGAGATCGCCATCCGGCTGGCGGCGTACGGCCGTCGTCCGCAGGACTTCTTCCGGCACGGCTGGAACGTCTTCGACTTCCTCGTGATCGCGGCCATCTTCGTTCCGGGCCTGCACGGTGACTCGGCACTGCTGCGGGTGGTCCGGGTCGCCCGGATGGTCCGGCTGGTGCGGTTCTCACCGGGCCTGCGGACCATCGTGTCGGCGTTGTGGCGCAGTCTGCCGGGCGTCACCGGGTTCCTGGCCCTGGCCGTGGTGACGCTCTACGTGTACGGGATGGCCGGCTGGCTGATCTTCGGCGACCGCTATCCCGACGAGTACGGCGACATCGGTCGGTCGCTGCTGACGCTGTTCGTGCTGCTCTCGCTGGAGACCCTGCCCGACCTCATCGAGCAGGGCCTGGCCATGTCGCCGTGGACGCTGCTCTACTACGTCAGCTACGTGATCATCACAGTCAACCTGCTGCTCAACATTCTCATCGCGGTCATCGTCAACTCGATGGAGGAGGCACGCCGGCTGGAGATGACCGAGCGGCTGGCCCCCGGCTACGACGAGGACGGTGACGGCGTACCCGACGAGGTGGACCGGATCGCGCTCACCCAACGGCTGGACGACCTGCGCGCGGTCGTCGCCGAGCTGGAACGGGAACTGCGGATCGACCGTGCGGACGGGCACGCCCGCCCCCATCGCGAGGACATCCGCTCCCGAGGGTGAGTGCGCACGGGGTCCCGGTCGTCCGGCGTACCGTTGAAGCGCCATGAACCCCGAAGCCAGCGCCATCCGTGCCGACCTGCTCCGGCGACGCGACGAGACGGCCACCCAGGCCACCGCGTTGGAGGACGACCTGCGGAGCCTCTTCGAGGCGTCCCGGTCGTCCAACGCCGACGACGAGCACGACCCCGAGGGCAGCACCATCGCGTTCGAACGGGCCCAGCTCACCGCCGTCCTGGACGCGACGCGTCGACGCCTGGCGGAACTGGACGTGGCGCTGAGCCGGGTCGACGCGGGCAGCTACGGCGTGTGCGAACGGTGTTCCCGCCCCATTCCCGCCGAACGGCTCGCCGCCCGCCCGTCGGCCCGTACCTGCGTGGCCTGCGCCAGCCGACGGTGACCGTGACGCCCGGGGCGGACGTCAGCTGGCGCAGCAGCCGCCGCTCTGACCCGCGTCGAGCGCGACGAGGCTGAGCGGCGCGGACCGGAGCCCACCGGAGCCGCCGGTGGCCAGGCCACGGCCTGGCGGCTCGGGCTCCGCCGCCGGCCCGCAGCAGCCGTCGCCGGTCGCCGAGGCGGCGGCGTTGCTGCTGCACACGCCGGTCTCGGGCAGGTCGAGCTGGACGTCGCGGGCGGCGGCCGTCCAGGTCCAGGCGCAGTTCCGAGGCGATGGAGTGGTCGGGGCGAAAGCCGGTGGCGGCGACGATACGGTCGACGGTGACCGACGCCTCGCTACCGTCGGCGTTCCGCACCACCACGACCACCCGGCCGTCGGCCGGGGTGAGGGCGTGCACCGGGAAACCAGCACGCTCGCGCGATCCTGAGCGTCCTACGATGCCAGGGCCGGCAGCTGCTGGCCCAGGACGAGAACGCCCACCGCCAGGACGAACCAGCCGAACGCAGGACGCAGGCGACGCTCCGGAACGCGGCGGGAGAGGCGGCTCCCCACGAGGCTGCCGGCGACCGCGGCGCCGGTGAGCGCGGCGGTGAGCGTCCAGTCGACCGCAACGGCGGCGAGGTGACCGGCGAACCCGGCGAGGCTCTGCATCGAGATGACGGCCAGGGAGGTGCCCACGGCCACGGCCATCGGGAGACCGCCGAGCAGAGTCAGCGCGGGCACGACGAGAAACCCGCCGCCCGCGCCGACGAGCCCGGCGACGACCCCGACCGTCGCACCCACGGCGATGGTCCGCACCGGCGACAGTTCTCGTCCGACGCTCTCACCGGGCTCGTCCGTCGCGGCGTGACGACCACGGATCATGCCGACCGCGGTGGCGAGCATCATCAGCGCGAACACGCTCACCAGCGCCGTTCCGGGGACGACCTCCGCGAGGCGCCCGCCCCCGTAGGCGCCGGCCATCCCCGCCAGACCGAGGACCAGGCCGGTACGCCAACGGACCCGCCGTTCCCACGCGTACGGCACGAGGGCCACCGCGCTGGTGACGCCGACGACGAACAGCGAGGTGGCGATGGCCTCCTTGACCGGCAGACCGGTGACGTAGATCAGCAGCGGCACGGCGAGGATGGAGCCGCCGCCGCCGAGCAGGCCGAGGCTGACGCCGATGGCCACGGCCAGCGCGAGGGTCAGGACCAGAGAGGTCACGGCCGGCTCGCCGCCGGATTCCGGTCGCGCAGGTGACCGACGACGGTGTCCAGGTCGCAGCGCGCGCCCCGGTTGTAGGGCAGCCTGCTCAACAGCATGCCCATCGCGCAGGTGTTACTGATCGCGGCGAAGGTCAGGCCGGCGCCGACGAACGCGGCGACCCACCTGGCGCCCGGCAGCACCACCGACGCGAGGACGCTGAGCAGCACGATGGAGCCGGCGACGAGGCGTACCTGACGTTCCAGATCCCAACGGGTCCGGCCCTGGTTGACGGGCGCGTTCGTGGCCTGCCAGGCGAGGATGCCGCCGGTGAGGACCTTCAGGTTCGGCAGACCGGCCCGGTCGAGGGCCTGTCCGGCCTGGGCGGCCCGGACCCCGGAGCGGCAGACCAGCACCACGTCCTCGTCGAGGTGCCGACGCAGCTCGTCGCGGTGCTCGCGGAGCAGGTCGAGGGGGACGTTGTACGAGCCGGGGATGTGCGCGGACTCGAACTCCGCCGGCGTGCGCACGTCCAGCACCCGGGGCGCACGGCCCGAGTCGAGCAGTTCGCGCAGGGCGGTCGCGTCGAGGGTGTGCGGGTGGGAAGGGTTCATGTCTCCTCGTTCGGTTCAGGAAGTCGTGGTCATCGCGACGCCGGCCCGCTCGGCCCGGCCGAACGAGTCGTCGATCAGGACGACGTCGCGTCCGGCGTTGGCCAGCAGGGACGCGGCGGCCGCGGCCCGGTATCCGGAGCCGCAGTGCACCCACACCGCCCCGGGGGGCACCTCGGCCAGGCGTCCGGGCAGGTCGGGCAGGGGGATGTGGACGGCGTCGGCCACGTGGCCGGCCCTCCACTCGTTGGCCATCCGCACGTCGAGGACGACCTGCGGGTCAGGCAGCCCGGCGGGGGTGTTCCCGGCCTGGGCGGCGGCCAGCGCGTCGAAGTCGGCGACGGCCAGCTCACGCAGGTCGTCCCGGCTGGCGGCCCATTCGTCAGGGGTGCCGGTGGCGCGCGCGGCGGGCCGGTCGATGCCGATCCGGACAAGCTCCCGCTGGGCGGCGGCGACCTGCTCGGGTGTCTCGGCGAGAAGGGTGACCGGGACACCCCAGTCGATCAGCCAGCCCAGCCAGGTCGACATCGGTCCGTCGAGGCCCAGGCTGACCGTCCCGGCGAGGTGGGAAGCGGCGTACGCCCTGCGGTGCCGCAGGTCGACCAGCCACTCCCCCGCGTCCATCCGGTGCCGCAGCTCGGCCGCGTCGGCGCGCGCCACGGGACTGAGGTCGACCGGCGCCGGGCCGGCCGCGTTGGCGACACCCATGTGGGCGTAGTACGCGGGGTAGGCGTCGAGCCCGGCGAGGGTGTCGGTGACGAATTCGTCGGCGGCCAGCCGCAGGACCGGGTTGGCCTGCTTCTCCCGACCGATGGTCGACTCGGGGGCATCGGCCTGGCTGGCGGAGCAGAAGCTTCCGAAGCCGTGGGTGGGCCAGACCTGCGCGCCGTCGGGCAGCAGGTCGGTGAGCCGCCGGGCGGAGGCGTGCTGGTGGTGGGCGAGGGTGTGCGCGTGCTGCTGGCCGAGCAGGTCGGTGCGACCGGTGGTGCCGAACAGCAGCGACCCTCCGGTGAACACGCCGACCGGCGACCACCCGCCGTCGGTGGCCTCGTCGAGGACGTACGACAGGTGGTGGAAGGTGTGTCCTGGTGTGGCGACGACGCGGATCCGCAACGCCTCGAACACGGTGACGATGTCGCCGTCGGCCACGGGCCGACGGTCGAAGGCCACCTCGTCGTCGGCGCACACCAGGTACTCGGCGCCGGTGAGCCGGGCGAGGTGCAGTCCGCCGGAGACGTAGTCGTTGTGCAGGTGCGTCTCGAGCACGTGCGTGACGCGTACCCCGAGCCTGCCGGCCAGCGCCAGCACCCGGTCCACGTCGCGCTGCGGATCGACCACCACCGCCCGCTGGCCGTCCGAGGCCAGGTAGCTGCGGTCGCCCAGTGACGAGGTCGCGATGACGGACACCTGGACTGTCATGTGGCGTACTCCTTTTCTCCAGATACTGGAATACTCCCCGGGGTATGTGGAAGGCAGACGTCTGCGACTGCGCGACGCCTACCCGCCGACACCGGGATCACGCGGTGCGGGCAGGGTGGTCACCCACCAGAGGGCTCCTCAGCCCCGGCGTCTCAGGCCAGGGCGAGGAACAGCTTCTCCAACTCCTCTTCGGTCATCTCGGGCTGATCGCCCCGATCGCGCGCATCCGCGCAGTGCCGCATCCCCGAGGCGATGATCTTGTAGCCAGCCCGGTCGATGGCCTTCGACACGGCGGCGAGCTGGGTCAGCGCCTCCCGGCAGTCCCGACCCTCCTCCATCATCTCGATCACCGCGTTCAGCTGCCCACGGGCTCGCTTGAGCCGGGTCAGCGCCTCACCGGTCATCTCGGGTCGAAGCTTCATCCTCGCCACCTCCTGCACCGAACCATACCCCAGGGGGTATCCGCGCTGCCACCGTGACGGGTCCCACCCATCAGCGCGGCTCAGCGGCCGCCCGCGGCCAACTCCGCGAGCATCCCCTCGCAGCTGCGGACGACCACCTCCGCGCCACGGCGCTGGGCCAGCGGCAGCGCCGGGTCCTCCGCCCGGTCCCGCCACCGCCACTGCGCGTCGGCGGCGACCTCCCAGAGCCGCTGCACGGTCGCCTCGTGCTCGACACCGAGTCGGGCGGCGAGCCCCACCCCGTCGCCGCCGATCAGCCGCTGCGCCTCCGCGGCCAGCTCGGCGTCGAACCCGAGCCGGGTGTGTCGCAACGCCACCAGCAGGCGCAACTCCCGGAACTCGTGGGCGCCGGCGAGGATCTGCTCGATCGTGGCGGCCAGCTCGGCGGAACCCCGGACCGGCTCGGCCCGGAGCAGGGCCTCCACGGCGGCCAGCGCCGACCTCGCCTTGAGTGTGTCGCGGCGGTCGATGAAGCAGCGGGTCACCGCCTCGCGCAGTTCGGTGAGGCCGCTGCGGCGGATGAGTTCGGCGGAGAGCTTCACCCGGTTGTCGAAACCGGAGCGGACCAGGGTGGTCGCCAACCGGATCCCGAAGAGACCGAAACGGTCCAGCAGGGCCGCACGCAGGTCCGGGTCCATCCGTACCGGCAGGTCGCCACGGCGGAAGCGGTCGGCGGAGAGCAGGTGGGGGTCCAACTCCGCGCGGGGGACCCCGGCCAGCGTCGCGAGGGCGGCGAAGTCCGACTCGCTGAGCATCCGACCGGCCAGTCCTACCGACCCGCTGCACGCCACCACGTTCACGGCCAGCGCGCCCACCCGGGGATCGCGGTAGTGCCGTCGCGCCAGCTGGCGGGCGGTGAGCAGCCCGTCGATCCGACCACCGCCGATCTCGTCCGCCCGGGACAGCACCATGATCACGTTCACCGGGGCGGCCTGGCCGACGGCGCTCTCCCGGCCGGACTCCAGCACCCGCAGATCACTGTCGCGACCGTCGCGGGTCAGGAACAGCACGGCGTCCGCGTCGCGCAGCACCCGGTCCATGACGGACACGCGGCCCCGCTCACCGGTGCCGCTCAGTGCCGGGGTGTCGATCAACGTGACCTGCCGCAGCGCTCGCGTCGGCCACCGCACCACGACGTCACGCACCTCCCCCGCGCCCCAGCCCAGATCCACCCGCATCCCGGTCGCCGACTTGACCACCGTCAGCTCCTGCGGGGGCTGACCGGCCGGGTACGCGGTGGCGTGCGGCGCGGGGGCGTCCTCATACCAGGTGAAGGCGCCATCGGCTCCCTCGACCGGCGCGACCTCCTCACCCATCAGCGCGTTCAGCATTGTCGACTTGCCCGAACGCCAGGGGCCGGCGACCGCGATCCGCAGCGGCTCCTCCAGCCGGGCCACCTGGTGCCGCAACTGCCCGACCGCCCGCGGGTTGGCCCGGTAGAGGTCGAGCGCCTGGTGCAGCAACCCCCACGCCGCCTCGTCCAGGCGTACGCCGACGGTCACGCCCGAGGCTCCAACAGCCCCGGGGTGGCACGGGCGCCGCTGAGCTGCTGGGCCTGCTCGTAGACGGCGGCCAACCGGGTCATCTTCAACCGGATCTCGCGCTGGCGCTGCTCACGCTGGGCCGCGTCGGTGTCGGCCTCCTGCTTCGCGCTGCGGAACGACTGCACGATGGCCTCCTGAAGCTCCTCGGTGAGCCCCGTGAAGTGATCCCGCAACATCCGCTGCACCTGCCGCACGGCGTCGCGGCAGTCCCTGATGACGCGGACGAAGACGTCGTCCACGTGCCGCTGGATGGCCGTCTTCACTGTCGCCTGCCGACGACGCAGCAGCTGCTTGCTCTCGTCGCGGATGCTCTTGCCGCCGAACAGCGCGCCGATACCTACCGAGACCGGGTTGATCATCGGCATTCCGGCAAGCGTCGTCGCCAGACCGAACATCAGCATCCCGCCGTACGAGCCCTTCATGCCGGTGAACAGTTTCTGCCCCGTGGTGAACCGGTCGATCTTGGGCCGCTCCAGCTCCGGCAGCCGCTCGCCGATGTCGTCCGGCATCGTCATCGACCACGGCGGCAGCACCTCGTAGCCGTACCGGGCGAAGTTGGCGGCCACCCGACGGGCGATCCAGTCGCAGCGCTGGATCAGCCACTCGTGGTTCGCCTCCGCCGCCTCCACCAGGCTGCGCTCCAGCCAGTCCTGGAAGGTGTCCCAGGCGACCAGCGGGTCGGCCGTGTCGAACGCGTCGTCCACCGCGCGCAGGATCTGCCGGGTCCGGTCGCGCAGGTCGTACTCGATGTCGGAGAGCAGGTCCGCGACCTCGTCGTTCAGGGTGTTCTGCCAGCGGGTGGAGCAGCGGCGCAGCTCGTCGACCTCACGCTGCGCCGCGTGCAGGCGGGAGATCGGCCCGGACTGCTCCTCGGCCTCCTGGGTCGCCAGCTCGGCCCGCAGCGGCGCCGCCAACTGCTCCACCACCGTCCGGGCCACCGCCTGCACCGCGCCACGGGCCAACTGGTCGGCCTTGCCGGACATGTCGCGGCGCAGCCGGGCGATAAGCGTGGGGAAGCCGGACTCGGCGTTGAGATCCCGGTCGTCGGCGGTGGCCGCGCGCAGCCGCAGCGTCGCCGAGACCGGGATCACCGGCGCGGGGATGCCGGCGTCGGCCAGGTGCTGGCGGTTGCGCTCGGCCACCGCGCGCCAGTCCGCGACGAGATCGGTCTTGCTCTGCACCACCAGCACGTTCGGGTGCGAGCGCATGACGTGCAGCAGCATGTCCAGTTCGGTGACCGAGAGCTCCCGGGTGGAGTCGGAGACCAGCAGCACCGTGTCCGCGCGACCGGGCGAGGCGACCGGGCCCGCCCCGCCGACGGCGGCGACCTCGTCGGCGCCGGGAGTGTCCACAAGCACCAGTCCCGCGCCGAGCAGCGCGCGGGGCACCCCGATCTCGACGTACGCCGGACCGCCGCCGGACCGGCGCCCGACGGTGCCGGCCACACCCGCCGCGACCTGGTTGAGCGCCACCGGGGTCCGCTCGACGGTGACCACGGCCGTGCCGCCGCCTCGACCCGGCGCCGGCGCCTGGGCCACCGCGGCGTACGCGGCCTCGGCGTGCTGCACCACTGTCGGCAGGACGGTGGTGCGCCCGTCGCCGACCGGGCAGGCGGGCGCGTTGATGATCGCGTTGATCAGCTGGCTCTTGCCCTGGTTGGGCTCGCCGATGACCAGGACGCGCAGCTTCGGGTCCAGCAGTTGGGCACGCTTCTGCCGCACCGTTTCGAGCAGGTCGTCTCGCCCGTGCGCGCTGCACGTACGGGCGATCTCGTCCAGAGCGTCCAACCAGATCCCCGCCATCACCGCACCAAGTGTGCGGATTTCGGCTCAATTATCAAGAGGGACCGGATGGGGAACTGGAGAAGGCCGGACCGCCCGAGACGGTCCGGCCTTCCGCTCCAGGTGGGAGACCCCGTCAGAGCAGGCCCCCGGTGATGCCCAGCAGACCGTGGTCCGACGAGGCGGGCCCCCCGTCGTGCGTGTCGCCGAGCACACCGTCGGTGACACCGCCGGTCACGTCACCGACGGTGCCGGTGACGCCGGGCAGGAGCCCCTCCACCTGGTGCGTCACACCGCCCACGGTGGACGGCACGTCCAGGGGCGGGAGGACGCCGCCGACCGCGCCGCCGTCGCCCAGGCCCAGCCCGCCGAGAGTGTCGCCGACACCGAGCGAGCCGACGACACCGCCGAGGTGACCCTGGGTGCCGGACAGGACGCCGCCGGTCAGGTCACCGCCGAGCAGGCCGTGGTCGGTGGTGTCCAGCAGACCGCCCGTGTTGCCGACGGTGCCGGTGACATCACCGATAACCGGGTCGGTGATGCCGTCCACCGGCTGCACCACGTCGGCGTCGAGGGTGTGCGCGACGTCGTTCACGCCGGTCAGGTCGGTGTCCAGACCGCTCGGGCCGACGCCCAGGCCGATCCCCGGCAGCACGGTGACCCCGACCGCGACGGCGCTCGGGTCGACCGCGATGGCGCCCAGCACGCCCGCCTTGACGTCCAGGCCGCTGGGCGAGCTGGTGACGCTGATCTGCTGGGCCACGCTCTGCAACTGGCCGACGACGTCGGTGGTGTCGGTCACCAGCGGGTCCAGGCCGAGCTGGCCGACGACCGGGGCGAGCGGCGCGAGACCCTGCCCCGGCGCGTAGTCGACCACCAGCGGGACGACGTCCTGCACGTCGGCGGCGGTGATGTCGGTGAGCCCCGCGGCGTGCAGCGCCCCCTCCGGGTCGAGGTCGAACGCCGACCGCGCGTCGGGGTTGGTCAGCAGGTCGAGCACGAAGTCGTGGAGGGTCTGTTGCGAGTCCATGTGCCGGTTCTCCTCGGATGTGGCGTCAGCGACCGTCTTGCGTCGACAGGAACGCTACGACCGGGGGCACCCCCGGACATCGGGGTTCGGCCCGCATCCGATCCCACTGAACTAGGGGCTCCGCCGCTTCGTACGTTAGGGGGACAGGGGGAACCGTCCCGGCCAGATTAGGGTCCCGACCAGGGAGCGATCTCTGGTACGAACGTAGGAGCCCACGGGGGTCGCCGGGGGTGGTCGTCGGCGCGAGCGCCCACCGACCGGCCACCTCACGGGGAGAGATGAGACGGATGCGGTACGTCCTGGGGATAGACATCGGAAGCACCAACACGGCTGCCGCCGTCGCACGGCGTAACGGCACGACCTGGACGCGCCCGGAACCCGTCGGGCTCGGCGCCGACTCGCATCTCGTACCGTCGGTGCTGTACCTGTCGGAGGACGGCTCGCTGCGCGTCGGGGAGCCGCCGACCGACGACGGCAGCCGCACCACCCGGGACTTCGTCCGCCGGATCGGCGACGACGTGCCCCTGCTGCTCGGCGGCGAGGCGTGCGCGCCGCAGACGCTGACCGCGGAGCTGGCGGGGTGGGTGGTGGACCGGGTCCACGCCCTGGAGGGGGCGCCGGCCGAGGCGATCGTCCTCAGTCACCCGGCCGGTTGGCGCCCGTACCGGCGGGATCTGCTGCACCGGGCGTTGTCCGACCTGGGCCTGCGTCACGTGACACTCCTGCCCCGCACGGTGACGGTGGCGGAGAGCCACGCGGCCCGCGGGTTCGCCGGCACGACGGCAGCGGTCTACGCGCTGGGCGGCAACAGCTTCGAGGCGGCGCTGGTGCGACGCACCCCGCGCGGCACGTACGAGGGTTTCGGCACCCCGCAGGGTCTCGACCCGATCGGCGGCGCCGACTTCGACGAGGCACTGGCCACGCACGTGCGTACCGTGCTGGCCCGGGAGTTGGCGGCCGGCGCGCGCCGGGGCACCCAGGCCGCCCTGCGCGGCCTGCGGGCGGAGTGCGCCCGGGTCAAGCGCGAGCTGACCGTCGACCTGACGGCAGACGTGGTGGTGAGCCTGCCGGGCGGCCCGGCGCGGATTCCGGTGACCCGGGCACAGTTCGAGGAGATGATCCGCCCGACGGTGCAGGCCACCGTCGACCTCCTGCTCCGCACGGTGCACGGCGCCGACCGGACGCCGGCGCAGCTCGACGCCGTCCTGCTGGCCGGCGGCTCCGCCCGCATCCCGCTCGTCGCCGAGCTGATCGGGGCGGCCGTCGCGGTGCCCGTGGAGGTGCAGCCCGATTCGCAGTTGACCGCCGCGACCGGTGCGGCGATGGCCGCCTGCCAGGTGGTGTCGCCGCGCCGGCCCGCTCCGGTCGGCGGCCCGGCTCCGGTACGCGAGCAGGCGGGTCCCGCCCGGGCCGCCCTCCCGGTGCCGCGCCGCCCGCACCACGACACTCCCGTCCCGGCCGACCCACCTCCCCGTCCGCCGGTCCGGATCCTCCCACTGGACCTGCCGAAGGCGTCCCGTCTGGCGTTGACCCTCAGTCGGGGACGCGAAGGATGACCGCAATGATCATGAATGACGTCGCCGAGTCCCGACTGCTGCTGGGCAGGGGGGCGGGCTCCCTTCTGGACCTGGTCGGCCGCGACCCCCGGGGTCCGCTCGTCGTCGGGGTGAGCGGGCCGGGCGGGCACGGCAAGACCGCGCTGCTCACCGAGGTGGCCCGCGCGCACCAGCGGGCCGGGTTCGCCGTACGCATGAGCGCCCCCGAGCCGGGTGAGACCGTCGACCCGGACGCGCTGGTGCTCATCGACGACGCGCACCTGCTCGACGACGCACGCCTGGGCGCGCTGCTGCGCCTGGTGGCCGGCCGCCGGCACCGGCTCGTGGTGGCGTACCGCCCGTGGCCCCGGTCGGCGGCGCTCACCGACCTGGCGGACGTCCTGCGACGGGACGGGCAGGCGGTGCTGCTCGGCCCGTTCACCCGGGAGCTGACCGCGGCCTACCTCGCCACGGTGTCCGAGCTGGGTGGACGCGGCGACCTGGTGGATTTCGTGCACACGCAGACCGCCGGGGTGCCCCGGTACGTGGAGCGGCTGGCCCGTGCGCTGGCCGGCGCGGACGCCCCGCCCGGCGCTCCGGTGGAGCCACCCCGGTCGGTCCTGCTGGAGTTCGGACCGGATCTGGAGGCACAGCCCACCGCCGTGCGGCGTCTGCTGCTCGCGGTCGCGGCGGGCGTCCCCCTGCCGGTGAGCATGCTCGGCGCGCTGCTCGACCAGGAACCGGAGGCCGTGGACGAGCTGATCGCCACGACCCGGGCGGCGGGGTTGATCGGCGCCGACGGCCGGCTCGCGCCGATCGTCCGGCGGGTCGTCACGGCACTCAGCCCGGCCACCGACCGCGCCGCCGTGTGGCGCCGGCTCACCGAGTTGCAACTGGCCCGCGGCGGCGCGGTCCTGCCGCTGGTCCGTTCCCTGCGGGCGGCCGGCGCGCTCGCCGACTGCCCGGCCACGACCCTGACGGCCGCCGCCACGGAGGCGCTGGCCGACGAGCCGGCGTTCGCCGCCGACCTGTTCGCGGCGGCCACGGCGGCCGGCGCGCCGGCGAGCGCCCAGCAGGCGCTCGCCACGGCCCTCGCCGGCAACCTCGACGACGCGTTGCGACTGGCGGACCGGCTGCTGGCCACCGCCCCGCCGGCCGAACGCGCCGAGGCGGCCGTGGTGGCCGCGACCGCCCTGGCGCACCGGGGGCACGTCGGTCGCAGCGTGGAGCTGTACCGGTGGTCGGGCAGCGCCTCGTCGGTCGCGTTCGCCACAGTCGGCGGGCTGGCCGGCGGGGACCTGGCCGCCGCCGGCGAAGCGCCGGCGGACGACCCGGCCGGCGAACCGCCCACGTTGCGGGCCAGCGCGGCCCGACTGATGGCCGACGGGGTACGCGAGAGCGTCACCGGCCCGCCGACCGCCGCTCTCTCCGCGCTCGTGCAGGCCGCCGCCCTGCTGGAGCCGGACGGCCGGGCGGCGCTCCTGCCGGACAGCCCGGCGGCGCTGGCCGCCCTGACCGCAGTGCACTGTGGTGAGCTGGAGATCGCCGAACGGGTGCTGCACCGGGCGCTGGCGGCAGGTGTCGGCGGCCCGTTGATGACCCGCCGGCACCGCCTGTTGCAGGCCTGGATTCTGATGGTCCGCGGTCAGACGGCCGCCGCCGCGGACCGTCTCGCCGCCACCACGGCCGACGGGCGCCCGCTGGAGTCCCGCGATCTGCTCTTCGCCGCCGCGCTGCGCATGGGCATCGCCCGGCGCAACAGCGACCTCGGAACGCTCAAGGGCGGCTGGGGGCAGGCCCTGGAGGCCGTGGTGCGGCACCCGGTGGACCTGTTCACGCTGCTGCCGCTGGGTGAGCTCGCCATCGCGGGCGCCCGCCTCGGTGACCTGGCCCGCCTGGAGCCGTACCTGCGCGAGGGCCGATCCCTGCTGAACCGGCTGGACGATCCGCCACTGTGGAGCGTGCCGCTGCACTGGAGCGGCCTGCACGCGGCGATCCTGGCCGACGAGCCGGCCGTCGCCGACGACCGGGTCGCCGCGCTGCTCGCCGCCGCCGGCCACAGCCGGTACGCCGCCGTCGTCGCCGCGGCGGCGGAGAGCTGGGTGGAGGTGCTGCGGGGCGCGGTCGACCCGGTGCGGGTGGAGACCGCCGCGCGCGGGCTGCACGACACCGGCCTGTGGTGGGACGGCGCCCGACTCGCCGGGCAGGCCGCGATCCGTACCGCCGACCGGAGGGCCATGACCACGCTGCTGGAATGCGCGCGGGCGCTGCAGGGCCGCCCGGCCGGCGTCGACGGCGGGCAGCGGCCGGCAACCGGCGAGGGCGCCGCGCCTGTCGCCGACGCCATCACCGGCCCCACCCAGCCAGGGCTCAGCGACCGCGAGTACGAGGTGGCCGAACTGGTCCTGGCCGGGCTGACCTACCGGGAGATCGGCGACCGGCTCTTCATCTCGGCCAAGACCGTCGAGCACCACGTGGCCCGGATGCGCAGCCGGCTCAACTGCGCCAACCGCGCGGAACTGCTCGCGCTGCTGCGGACCGTCGTCGCCGACCGGGCCAGCAACACCGCCGGACAGCCGTGGCCACGGCGGTCGACCCGATGACCCGACCAGGGATCCGGGCCAGACTCGTCGCGCTGGCGGCCGTGCTGCTCACGCTGTGGTCGTACGCGGCCTACCTGACCGGTCAGGACGCGGTCGACCTGCTGCGGGTCCGGGCCCTGGCGGAGACGCTGGGCCAGCCCATCGACCGGCTGGTCCTGGGGTTGCAGACCGAGCGCCGGTTGACCGTCGAGACGATAGCCGGGGCCGGGTCGGCGGATCCCGCGCTGGCGGCGGCACGTGGGGGGACCGACCGGGCGGCGGCTGAGGTTCGCGCCTTCACCGAGGGCAACGACCTTCGACTGCTCACCGCCGGCGCCGTACGGGACCGGGCCGACGAGCTGGTCCGGCGGCTGAACGGCCTGGGCACCATCCGTTCCCAGGTGGACGCCGGGCGGCTCGACCGCGCCGGAGCCGTCGACGGGTACGACCAGCTCGTCGATGTCGCCTTCGCCGTGTACGGCCCGGAGTGGGGAGCGTACGAGAGTGACCTGGCCGCCGACACCCGTACGGTGATCGCGCTGGCGCGCGCCCGTGAACTGCTCGCCCGGGAGGACACGCTGGTCAGCGCCGCGTTGGCCGGCGCCCGGTTCGACCGCGACGAGCGGCGTGGACTGGTCGCGCTGGTGAGCAATCAGCGGTACGCGCTCGGCGAGGCGGTCGCGGCTCTGCCGGCGCGGCAGCAGCGGCTGGCTGCCGGTCCGCCCTTCACGGACCTGCTCGCCCTGGAGGAGGCGCTGTCGCGGACAGACACCGCCACGGTCGTGGACGGGATCACCCGGGCGGGCTGGCGGGAGGCGGTCGACGGAGTCCTCGTCGCCCTGCACGAGTTGGTGACCGCGTCGGCCCGAGGCAGTGTGGAGCGGGCCACGCCGGGTGCGGCCGTGCTCGTCGCCCGTACCGGCGCGGTGCTGGGCCTCGGGCTCATCGCGGTGATCGCGGTCCTGCTGAGCTGGGCCGGCCTGCTGCGACGGCTGACCGACGGGCTGGCCCACTCCCCCGCCGACGCGGCGCCGGTCCAGGACGCCCCGGCCCCGGCGGCGCCGGTCCAGGACGGTGCCGCCGCGCGGGAACTGGTGCTGCGGTTGACCCGCCGCAACCAGGCGCTGCTGCGTGACCAACTAAGTGTGCTGGACACCATGCAGCGGCGGGAACGGTCCGCCGAGGAGACCGACGAACTGTTCCAGCTCGACCACCTCACCACCCGGGTCCGCCGCAACGTGGAGACGGTGATCGCCCTGGCCGGCGCGACGCCGGCCCGTCGCTGGCGGCGGCCTGTGCCGCTGCTCGACGTCGCACGGGGCGCGGTCGCCGAGGTGGCCGACTACCACCGGGTGCTCATCGCGCCGCACTGGCCGTGGTCCCTCTCCGGCCCCGCCGTCACCGACGTCGTGCACCTGCTTGCCGAACTGGTCGAGAACGCCCTGTCCCACTCACCGCAGGACACCACCGTCCGGGTCGCCGGTGAGCAGTGGCCGCAGGGCTGCGCCGTCCTGGTCGTCGACGACGGGCCCGGCCTCGACGCGGACGCGCTGGCCGACGCGAACCATCTGCTCGGCAACCCGCCATCGGGCGACCCGCCCACCGGTCCGGCGGGCCTGTACACGGCCGCCGTGCTGGCCGCCCGCTGCGGCGCGCACGTGTCGCTGCGTCGCAGTCAGCGCGGCGGTACGGCGGCCGTGGTCCTGCTGCCCAACGGCCTGGTAACGGCGAGCGCCACCGACGACGGGCCCGCGCCGCGGCATCCCGGCGCACCGCACCCACGTGGCGGGATCGACCTGGGCGGCGACCTGCCGATGCGGATCCGTCAACCCGGGCCGATCGGGCCCAACCCCGGCAGCGCCGGCCCCGACACCGTCGAGCTGCCGGTCGCGCGAGCAACAAGGAGACATCGATGACGCACGCAGTGGTGACCGGGGACGGCCTGACCGGCGCCCTGGACCGGCTGGTCGACCGGGTCCACGGCGCGGAGTTCGCCGTGGTGCTCTCCCCGGACGGTCTGCCCCTCGGGGGTTCCCGCCATGTGGGCGCGAAGCTGGCCGAGCAGATCTCCGGCGTCGTCGCCGGCCTGCTGGCGTTGGGACTGGCAACCACCCGCACCTGCGACGCGGGCGAGCTGCGTCAGATCGTGGTGCAGATGTCGCGGGCGTTCCTGTTCGTCGCCACCATCCGCAACGGGACCATCCTCACGGTGCGGATCGCCGGGGACGACGCCGAGGTCGGCGACATGGCGTACGAGGTGGCGCTCTTCGTCGGGCAGGCCGAACGGCACCTGCCGGTCAGCCTGGAACCGGCCTCCTCGGTACGGAGCGGGGACGCTGGTGTCCACAAACGACTCCGCTGACGAGGCGTGGTACGACGACGACGCCGGGCCGGTGGCGCGGCCGTACACGATGACCGGTGGGCGTACGGCGCCCGAGCGCGGCCAATTCGACCTCATCTCGCTTGTCGTCGCCCGGCGGGCGGCCACCCCGCGGACACCGCTCTTCCCCGAACAGGCGAGGATCGTGGAGTTGTGTCACCATCCAGTGTCGGTGGCCGAGGTCGGCGCCGAACTGGACCTGCCGTTGGGGACCGTCCGGGTGCTCCTCGGTGACCTGCTCGCGGCCGGCCTGATCGAGACGCACGAACCGCCGACGCTGTCGGAGCTGCCGTCCGCGGAGCTGCTCGAGTCGATACTCGTCGGGCTCCGCGCTCTGTGAGCGACCGGACGGACCGCGGCCGCGCGCGCCCGGTGACGATGTGAGGGGGAGAAAGGCAGTGCCGGCACCACCGCCGCAGCCACGTCGTACCGTGGCGATCATTCTGCTGGACCGGGTCGTGGCGGTCGCCTCGGCCACACGGCGGGTGCTCACCGGTCGCAGCGACGTCTCGCGGGCCACCTGGGTCGCGGTGGTCTCGGCGATCGGGGTGCTGGCCGCGACGACGGTGTCCGTGGTCGTGGTGCTGCGTACGCCGGAGAAGCTGGCGCCGGTGACCCTCAACCCGCCACCGTCGGTCGACCAGGTCGGGACGCCGTCGGCCGGTACGCCCCGGGCACACGCCATCCCGGTGGCCACCACCCCTCCGTCGCCGTCGGGCGGCCCCGCCGCGCCGCCGACCGCCGCTTCGTCCACCGGCGGGTCGACCCCGTCGGCCGGGACGACGGCGCCGACGCCGGCCGCCCTGGGCGCGGAGTTCGCGATCGCGGACAGCGCGCTGCTCAGTTACGGCGCCAGCGTGACGATCAGCAATCCCGGCCAGGTGCCGGTGCCGCAGTGGACGCTGGCGGTCACCCTGCCCCGGGAGTCGCTGCGGGTCAGTCAGGTCGAGGGCGCGCGGGTCGTGCAGGACGGTGCGGTGTGGACGTTCGTGCCGGACGGCGGCGCCGGGCAGGTGCCCGCCGGCGCGTCGGTGCGGGTGACGTTCCGGGTGAACGGCGCCCCGGTGGGCGCCTCACCCACGGCGTGCACCATCGACGGGACGACGTGCGCCGGCATGCCGGACTGAGCGCGTTTCTCCACCAGGCGTTCCGGCGACAGCCATGATCGATGACCACGCGCCTGGCCCACGCGCAGTACGCCAACCTGGCCACCTACACCGACCGGCAGGCCGGCAGGCTGGTCCCGGCCGAGGTCGCCAGCGTCATCGCCGCCGACGCTCGTACCCCCGCCCTGAAGTAGTCCGACGGGTGGCCCCGCTCTCCGCGGGGCCACCCGTCCGTCCTCAGCGGACCGCCATGGACGGTTCCTCATGCGCCGCCCCGGGTCGCAGAGTTGGCAGCACCGGCGCGAACGCCGCCAGCATGAGCAGGCCACCGACCGGGAGCAGGTCGAGGGTGACCACCGGCAGCACGATGCCCGCGAGCAGCAGCGGGACGCTCCACCACGGCACCAGCCGCTGGGCCGCCAGCATGCCGGTCAGGACAAGCAACCCGAGGAAGAACAACTGGGGTACGACGTCGTAGAAGGCGATCTCGACTCCGGGGATGTCCTTGAAGTCCCTGCCCAGCGCCGACATCTCCGCCCGGTCGGCGGCCAGCAGCCCCTCCACGATGTCGGCCCCGAACTGCACCATCGTCGCGCCGAGCCCGACCAGCGTCAGCCCCACCACACCGGTGCGCCACCGGCCGCGGGGCAACAGGCGGGACAGCGCGAGGACGGCCGGCACGAAGAACACCATGCCGGCGAGGCCGGCCAGGTGCGCGGCCTGCCAGTCGAGGCCGGGACCGTACACGTCGTCGGACCGCCCCCACAGGCGGATGAGCCCGTAGGCCACGATGCCGACCGGACCGGCGACCACGGAGAGCGCAGCGTGTTTCATGCCCGCCATCATCTGGCCGCCGACGCCCGACCGACCTCCGGTAATGCCCGGGGCTGACCCCTGATTCTGGTGCCAGGTCTTCCACCGAGCTACCCCTGAACGCCGCCCGCGTCGGCCATCGCCCTTTAGCGGGCGGTCTCGTCGCGGACGGGTCGCACGTGCCGGAAGGCGACAAGCAGTGCGGTGACGAGACCGGCCGCCAGCAGGCCCCTGACCACGGCGCCGAGCACGGTGTCACCCGTGGAGTGGGGCGGGAAGACGTCCCTGACGAGCCAGCCGACGCCGACCCCCAGTCCCAGACAGGCGTGCATCGCGGCCCGCAGGCGCGGGTGGGGCTGCGGGCGGCCGAAGATCCGGGGCACTGCCGTGCCGCCACGGCTCCCGGCGAGCAGCACAGCGGCGACGGCCAGGTTGGCCGCAGCGACCACGACGGCCAGCACCACGTCCACGTATCCCATGGGGCCACACGCTAGCGCACGGACGCTCGCGGCCAGGTTCAGCGATAGTGCCCAAGCCCCGGACCTCGTCCATTCCGCAGGGAAAAGGAGCTGATCATTCGTGAGCTGCTCGTTCAGGCTGGTCGGCTGCCGGCGCTGGCCCGGAGCGGGCTCACGGGTGGTACTCGTTGCGAGTGCGGGGCAGCCACTCGGGGTGGTGGTCGCGCAGGTACCGGATGAGGCTCTCGCGCACGTCGCAGCGAAGGTCCCACGCACTCGGCCCGTCGGCCGCCGATGCCTGGACCTGGACGACGACGGTCTGCGGCGTCGCGTCCACCATCTGCAACACCCACTGGTGCCGATCCCACAGCGGTGACGACTCGACGAGCCGCCTCGTCTCGGCGCGCAGGTCGTCCAGGTCGGCGGTGTGATCGACGTGGACGAGGACCTCGCCGACCACCCGCGTCTCGTGGCGGGTCCAGTTCTGAAAGGGGTGGTCGGTGAACCAGGTGGTGGGCAGGATGAGCATCCGGTCGTCCCAGAGCTGGACGACGACGTTTGTCAGCCTCACCTCCTCGACGCGCCCCCACTGCCCGTCGACGACGATGACGTCCCCCACGTGGAGTCCGTCGGCGAACGCGACCTGGATGCCCGCGAAGGCGTTGCCGAGCGCGGTGCGCGCGGACAGGCCGAGCAGCGCGCCGACGACACCCGCCGAGGTGAGCACGGACAGCCCGATGGTGCGCAGGGAAGGGAAGGTGGTGAGAATCAGGCCCATCGCCACGACCGTCACCACGACCGAGGTGAGGCGCCGTACTGGTCGGATCTGGGTGCGGGCGCGCCGGATACGGCGGTCGGCAAGCGTCTCGCCCGGCAACCGGCTGAACGCGACCCTCTCGGCGATGTGCAGGGCGCGAAGCACCAGCCATGCCACGCTCGCGATCAACAGCACCACGACGACGCGCCGGACGATGTGCTGTCCCGCGCCGGGGTACGCGCGGACTCCCACGTACAGCGCCGCGAGAAGCAGCACGGCGACGGCGGGCCGCCGGGATGCGCGGTACAGCGGCCCGAGTAGCCAACGGTAGCGACGACCACCGGCCCGACGCTGGATCAGCACGCTGGCCAGCAGGCCTGCTGCGACAACCAGGGCCACCGCGACCACGAGGATCATCCTCGTGGTCATCAACCGACTTCCCAGCCGGCAGCGACCGTCATCGCGCGCTCCCATCCGATCCGCTCGCGGTCACGCGGCGCGTCCGGACCGGTCGGAGTGGCGACCCGCCTGGGGACCATCGGCCCCTCCCGGGTGCGACCAGCGCGTTCATCCGCCGCAGGCGCCGTCCAGCGCCATTGTGTGGGACGTGACGCTCGAGGTGGGTCACGACTGGCCCAGGTTGGTGACCAGGTTGACGGCGACCGCCAGAATGCCAGTTCCAAAGGTGTACGAGAGCAGCGCGTGCCCGAGCGCGACCCGGCGCACGCGGGTGCTGCTCGGTTCGTTCTCGCCCGGGGCGTAGGACATGCCGACCGTGAAGGCGACGTACGCGAAGTCGGCGTACGCCGGTGGATCATCCTGCTTGAAGTCGATGCCGCCATCGTCGCGGTAGTACAGCCGGGCGTACTTCAATGCGAATACTGTGTTCACCAGCGCCCACGCCAGGACCACCGCGACGACGCCGAGGACCACCAGCGTGACCGCCACCATGTCCTGCTGGTTCGAGGCGCGGATGAGCCCCTCGGCCACGGCGGCGAGGCTGATGACGGACGCGATCAGGATCGCCGCATCGGTGGAACGGGAGTGCTGCTCCGCCTCGGCAAGCTGCTCGGTACGCCCTGGGCTCGCCGACCAGCAGGCCCGCCACACCCAGACGAGGATCGTGCCCGCCGCGATCGTCCAGATCACCAGCGGCGTCAGCTCCGGCGCCCCGATCAGCGCGCTGGCCGTCCCGGCGACGACACCGACGGCCAGCGACCACAGGGCACGCCTGACGGACAGCACCCGTCCCCGCGCCGGTCGTCCCGATCGCTGCTCCACCCGTTAAGCGTTCCGGCTCGACCGGGTCACGCGGGGTAAACGCCGAGCAATCACCGGATCGGGCTGCGTCGAGGTGGCGAATCGCCGGCGATCCACGCTCGGGCCACGGTCTCTCAGGGCTGGGCTGATCCTCCCGGCCCCTGAGCCCCATCGGGTCAGGCGGTCGCCATCTGGCGGACGTGTTCACCCTTGGCGAACTCCTCGACCATCTTGGCGCAGAAGGCCGGAAGGTCGCTGGGGTTGCGGCTGGTGACGAGGCCGTCGTCGACCTGCACCTGTTGATCCACCCAGTTGCCGCCTGCGTTGCGGATGTCTGTGCGCAGGCTGGGGAACGAGGTGAGGGTCCGGCCGTTGACCATGCCGGTCTCCACCAACGACCAGGGGCCGTGGCAGATCGCGGCCACCGGCTTCTGTTGCTGGAAGAACGCCCTCACGAAGTCCATCGCCTGCGGGCTCATCCGGAGCCGATCCGGGTTGACCGTGCCGCCCGGCAACACCAGGGCGTCATAGTCAGCCGCATTGACGTCGTTCACAGTCCGGTCCACCCGATAGTGGTTGGCCGGACTGATGTCCTGGTTCATCGACTGGATCTCGCCGGATGTCAACGAGATCAGGTGAACCTCGGCTCCTGCCTGCTCCACGGCGGCCCGGGACTGGGTGTACTCCACATCCTCCACCCCATCGGCGGCGAGGCACGCGACTCGCTTGCCCGTCAGTGGCTGTTGGCTCTGCGCCATCTCTGCGGCCTCCCTTCGCGGCGCCGCCCCGTCAGCAGCGCATCGCTCACTCGCGCAGGCCTTCCCGGTGCGGGCACCGGCAAACGGGCCAGCGAACGCCGCCGAGGCAGACAATCCGGTCGCACGCCCGCCGCACAGCAACAGCGTGCACGGAGAAAGTTCCCGCGACGAGGCGTGCTGACCGTCGCAGCGGGTAACGCAGGCAACCCACTGGCGATCAGGTTCCTGGAAAGGTCGACATGACCCTCGCTACCACCGCGATCGAGCTACCGTCCGGCCAGAACATGCCCGTGCTCGGCCAGGGAACCTGGTACCTGGGCGAGCGCCCCGCGAGGCGGCGGGAAGAGTTGGCCGCCCTACGGACCGGGCTCGACCTGGGCATGACCATGATCGACACTGCGGAGATGTACGGTGACGGCGCTTCCGAGGAACTCGTCGGCGAGGCGATCGCCGGACGACACGCCGACGTCTTCCTGGTCGACAAGGTGCTGCCGTCCAACGCCAGCCGACAGGGAACCCTGCAGGCCTGCCGCCGCAGCCTGCAACGACTCGGCGTCGACCACATCGACCTCTACCTGCTGCACTGGCGCGGCACCCATCCACTCGCGGAGACGATCGAGGCGTTCACCGAACTCATCGACGCCGGCGACATCGGGCAGTGGGGTGTGAGCAACTTCGATCTTTCGGACATGACCGATCTCCTCGAGGCGGGCGGAAGCGCCTGCACGACGAATCAGATCCTGTACAACCTCACCCGCCGCGGTCCCGAGTACGACCTGCTGCCGTGGCTACGCGAGCATCGAATCCCGGTGATGGCGTACTCGCCGATCGAGCAGGGGCGACTGCTCGGCCACCCCCAGGTCGCGGAGGTCGCCGCGCGACACGAGGCCACGCCCGCTCAGGTGGCGCTGGCCTGGCTGCTACGGCAGGAGATGGTCGCGGCCATCCCGCGATCGTCCAATCCCGAACACACCCGGGAGAACGCGGAAGCGGGCGACCTGCAGCTGACTGAGGAGGACGCAGCCGCGCTCGACACGGCGTTCCCGCCGCCGGCCGGTCCGCAACCGCTGGAGATGTTGTAGCGCCACCGACCGTTTCGGCGGACGGCCGGTCGAGGTCCGCTCCATCCGCTCGGTCCGGCGGGGGCGGGTGGTGAGTGCGGGCTGATGGTGGCGGCCGTGGCGTGCCGGTCGTTCATCGGGCAACTTCCCAGCGGTTCGCCCGCCCTCAGCCGGGTGGCGGAGGGCGGTGGGTGATCCGGCGGGTGAGAGGCACCTGATAGAGGCCGGCGCTCGTGACGGCGTAGAACACCGGCAGCAAGACGAAGATCACCAGGCCGGCGAGCGGTGCCACCAGGTACCCGATGAGCCCTGCAGCGGAATAGAGAATGACCCCGACGAGTGCCCGCACCCGTTCGGCGGGGAAGTGCTGTTCATTCACCTCCTCCTTGAGTAGGTCTGCGCGCCGGGCCAGGTAGTGGAAGAACGCCAGCCAGCTCGCGCAGAGCAGCGCGCCGATCAGCGCGTAGAAGGCGACGGCCACGCGTTGGTCCTGCCGGTCGTGCTCCTGAAGCGCGTGCGAGACGACGGCGGTCGGGAACGGCAGCAGCGCGGTGGTGAACAGGACGAAGAGGTTCACCCCGTGCAGGCCCCGATCACTCTCCTTGACGCGATTGAACGCGCCCTTGTGGTTCAGCCAGACGATGGCCACGTAGCTGTATGAGGCGAGATAGGCGACGTAACTCGGCCATTGCTGCAGCAGCCCCGACAGCAGGCGACCGGGCGGTACGTCCGGCACCCGGAGATCCAGCACGAGCAGCGTGATGACGATGGCGAAAACGGCGTCGCTGAACGCTATGGCACGGCTGGTGTCCGACCGGGTGCCGATGTCGTCGGTTGGCCTACTCACGGCCGCTGGCTACCCACCGGCGCCGGCGATAACCGCCTCAATCAACCAAACGAATAGCGCGGATCACGAGGTGAGGTGCGAAACGGATTGCAAGAATTTGACTGCCAGGCGGTCTTGGAGCCGCAGTAGGGGCGGAATCTTCACGCGGGGGTAGTGAATGAAGGCAGTCGTGTACGACGGGCCACGGACGGTCAGCGTCAAGGAGGTGCCGGACGCCAGGATCGAGCGACCGACGGACGCCTTGGTACGCATCACGACAACGAACATCTGCGGGTCCGACCTGCACATGTACGAAGGACGCACGGACATGGAGCCCGGCCGGGTGCTCGGGCACGAGAACATGGGTGAGGTGATCGAGGTCGGCGAAGGGGTCGACCTGGTCAAGGTGGGCGACATGGTGTGCCTGCCGTTCAACGTCGCGTGCGGGTCCTGCGCCAACTGCAACCAGGGTCTGACCGCGTTCTGTCTGGTGGCCAACCCGGCGCCCGGCATGGCCGGCGCGGCCTACGGCTTCGCCGACATGGGTCCTTACAACGGCGGTCAGGCGGAGTTGTTGCGGGTGCCGTGGGCCGACTTCAACTGCCTGGTCCTGCCGCCGGACGCCCGGGACATGAGCAGGCAGAAGGACTACGTGATGCTCTCGGACATCTTCCCCACCGGCTGGCACGCGACCGAGCTCGCCTGCGTGCGGCCCGGGGACAATGTGGCTGTCTATGGTGCCGGACCGGTCGGGTTGCTGGCCGCGTACTCCGCCATCATCAAGGGTGCCAACAAGGTGATGGTGGTCGACCGGCATCCGGACCGGCTGCGCCTGGCGGAACAGATCGGCGCCATTCCCATCGACGATTCCAAGGTGTCGCCGGTGGACCAGATCCTGGAGGAGACCGGCGGGATGGGCGCGGACCGGGGCTGCGAGGCCGTCGGTCACCAGGCGCACGACCCGAGTGGCCAGGAGAAGTCGGCGCTGACCTTGAACAACCTCGTGCACTCCGTGCGGTTCGGCGGCACGATCGGTGTGGTCGGCGTGTTCTTGCCCAAGGACCCAGGATCTCCGGACCCGCTGCAGAAACAGGGCAAGGTGCCGTTCGACTACGGCATGTTCTGGTTCAAGGGGCAGAGCATGGGCACCGGTCAGTGCAACGTGAAGAACTACAACCGGCAGCTGATGAACCTCATCGCGAACCACAAGGCTGAGCCCTCTTTCCTGGTGTCGCACGAGCTGAAGCTGGATCAGGCGCCGGAGGGGTACCGGAACTTCGATGCCCGCAACGACGGCTGGACCAAGGTGCTGCTGCACCCGGACGGCGGACGCTGACCACGGCCTGGCCCCATGCATGACGCGCGGAGGCGGCACCGATGTGGGTGCGGTCTCCGTCGGGCTGGTTACGTGGGTACCAGCCATGGCGGCCGGTAGAGCGTGATGATGATGACGAGGATGGCGGTCGGCCGTCTTCGGACGGAAGCCGCATCCGGCCACCGCGCACCACGGTGGCCGGATGCGAGCGGTCGTCAGGGTTTGAGGACGACCTTCTCGCAGTTGTCCTGCTTGTTCTTGAAAATCTCGAAGCCGCGTTCTGCCTGGTCGAGCGGCAGGGTGTGGGTGATGACCCGGGTCGGGTCGATCTCCCCGCGTTCGATGCGCCGCAGCAGCGGCTTCATGTAGCGCTGCACGTGGCATTGACCGGTACGCAGGGTCAGCGCCCGGTTCATCCACGCCCCGGCCGGGAACTTGTCGAGGAAGCCGCCGTACACGCCGATCACCGACACGATGCCGCCGCTGCGGCACGACATGATCGCCTGGCGTAGCGCGTGGGGGCGCTCGGTCTCGGAGCGGACCGCCTGCTTGACCCGGTCGTAGGCGTGGATGTGCGCGGCACCGTGGGTGGCCTCCATGCCGACCGCGTCGATGCACTTGTCCGGTCCCCGCCCGCCGGTCAGTTCCAGCAGCCGGGACCGCACGTCGACCTCGTCGAAGTTGATCGTCGTGTGGCCCGCCCGTTCCGCCATCTGCAGCCGGTACGGCTCCTTGTCGATGGCGATGACCTTCGCGGCGCCGAGCACCCGGGCGCTGTCCATCGCGAACTGGCCGACCGGTCCGGCGCCCCACACCGCCACCACGTCGGTCTTCTGAATGTCACACAGGTCGGCACCCATGAAGCCGGTGGGCAGGATGTCGGAGAGGAACAGCACCTGCTCGTCGGTCAGGTCAGACTCGATCTTCAAGGGACCGACGTCGGCGAACGGCACCCGCGCGTACTGCGCCTGACCGCCCGCGAAGCCGCCCGTCAGATGCGAATAGCCGAAGATTCCGGCTACCGGATGGCCGAACATCTTCTCGGCGATCCCGGCGTTGGGGTTGGAGTTCTCGCAACAGGAGTACAGCTCGGCGGCGCAGGCGCCGCAGTTACCGCAGGCGATCGGGAACGGCACGACGACCCGGTCGCCGACGCGCAGCCGGCCTGGATCGACGCCCCGGCCGACCTCGATCACCTCACCCATGAACTCGTGACCCATGACGTCGCCGTTCTGCATCGTGGGCACGTACCCATCGACCAGGTGCAGGTCGGAGCCACAGATCGCGGTGGAAGTGATCCGTACGATGGCATCGCGCTCGTTCAGGATCCTCGGGTCCGGCACGTCACGGACCTTGACCTTGTTGCGGCCGGCCCAGGTGTTCGCCCTCATGCCTGGGCCCCCTTCGCAAACTCGGCATCCGACAGCGGCTGCGCCGGACGCTGCGGGAACTCCTTGCGGGCCCGTTTGCCCCACGGGGCGCCGTCGGACCGGACCACCTCGCCGGTCTCCAGCACCTGCTTGAGCCGGCGCAGGTCGTCGTCGAGCTGCTGGTGCGGCTCCTCGCCGAAGTACCTGGCGACCGCCTTGCCGATCGCGCCGCCCGGGATGTCGTACGACAGGACGACGTGCACCTCGGTGCTCACACCATCCGGGGCGGGTACGAACCGGACCGTACCGGCGTTCGGCACGTCGGCGTTGCCGGTCGACCGCCACGCGATCTTCTCGCCGGGCGAGTCGTCGACGATCTCCGCGTCCCACTCGACGTTCGTGCCGAACGGGGCGCTGGCGGACCAGTGGCTCGTGCGGTCACCGGTGGAGCGGATCTCCTCCAGATGAGCCATGAACGTCGGGAGGTTGTCCAGATCGCGCCAGAACGCGTAGACCTTGGGCGGCGGTTTGCGAATGGTTGTCGTGGCTGTCAGCTCCATGGGTCCTCCTCCGCGTAAGCCTCGTACCGCCGGCATCGAGCCGATCTCCTTCGCCCGGGTGGCCTGTACGGCGGTCAGCAGGTCCACCACCGTGATCCCGACGATGGCGCCGGTGACGCCGAGGAGCCGCCGCCGGCGGCGCCCGCCCCGGTGGGCGATGGCCATTCCGAGCGAGGCCAGGTCCATCGCGTCGCCCGCTACCCGGGTCCACGCCCAGATGCCCTTTCGCCGGCTCGTCAGGAGCCCGGCCGCGTGCACCAGCTCCCGCGCCCCGACCAGCGGCACCACCGCCCGGGACGTCGGGGAGTCGTCCACGCCGCTGATCCGGCGCACCGTGTCCGTTGCCGCCAGCTGTGCCACGCCCAGACCGAGACTCATCCAGCCGAGCCCGCGCCCCCGCCGCTGCACCTCGTCCTTCCTGGCCTCCGCTGCCTCTCGGGTTGCCAGTCGAGTCACGGGTAACCTCCATATCCGGTCGCACCGACGCGTCCCGGTCCAGGGCCGCGCCGGTGCCGGACCCATTGGGGCCGGGATACCCCTCGGAAACCACCTCAACCCGCCCACTGCCCGCTGCTCAGCACGACGTCGTGCCGGGTACCCAGGTCTTGGTGCTTCGCCGGGACTTGCCGCCCGTGCTCATGCGCCGCGGCTGTCAGAAGTCGTCGTCGAACGCCACGGTGCCGGTCACTCCGACCTGGTACGCCGACACCCGCCGCTCGAAGAAGTTCGACAGCTCCTGCACGTCCTGCAACTCCATGAACGCGAAGGGGTTCGCCGACCCGTAGTGCGGCGAGATGCCGAGCTGGGCGAGACGCCGGTCGGCGACGTGCTGGAGATACTCCCGCATGTCGGTGAGCGTCAGGCCGGGCACGCCCTGGCCGACCAGGTCCTCGGCGAACTGGACCTCGCACTCGACGGCCTCGGTGAGCATCTCGCGGACCTGGTCGGCGAGGTCGTCGTCGAACAGGTCGGGTTCCTCGGCGCGGACGGTGTCGACGACGTCGAACGCGAACGCCATGTGCATGGACTCGTCGCGGAACACCCAGTTGGTGCCGGACGCCAGGCCGTGCAGCAGGCCCCGGGAACGCAGGAAGTAGACGTAGGCGAACGCGCCGTAGAAGAACAGCCCCTCGATGCAGGCGGCGAAGCAGATCAGGTTGAGCAGGAACGTCCGCCGGTCCTCGCGGGTCCGCAACTCGCGCAGATCGTGCAGCGAGTCGATCCACCGGAAGCAGAACTCCGCCTTGCGCCGGATGGAGGGGATGTTCTCGATGGCCGCGAAGGCCGCGAACCGCTCGGTCTCGTCGGGCACGTACGTGTCCAGCAGGTTGAGGTAGAACTGGACGTGCACCGCCTCCTCGAACAGCTGACGGGACAGGTAGAGGCGGCCCTCGGGGCTGTTGACGTGCTGGTAGAGGTTGAGCACCAGGTTGTTGGCGACGATCGTGTCGCCGGTGGCGAAGAACGCCACCAGACGGCTCACCAGGTGCCGCTCGGCCGGTGAGAGCCTGTCCAGGTCGGCGAGGTCGGCGTGCAGGTCGACCTCCTCGACCGTCCAGGTGTTGCGGATGGCGTCGCGGAAGCTGTCGAAGAAGTGCGGGTAGCGCATCGGGCGCAGGGTGAGGTCCATCCCGGGGTCGAGCAGCATGTGCGTGGTCCTCGTGTCGGTGGTGGCGTCGGCGGCGGTCACTGGCAGGCCTCGCACGACTCGGGGTTCTCCAGGGAGCAGGCCAGCGCCTCGGCGTCGGCCGTGGGCGGCGCGACGACGGCCACGGTCGCCTGCTGGATCCTCGTGGCGGGGCGCGATCGCAGGTAGTACGTGGTCTTCAGGCCGGCCTTCCAGGCGTACAGGTACATCGAGGAGAGCTTGCCGATGGTCGGCGAGGCCAGGAACAGGTTCAGTGACTGGGACTGGTCGATGAACGGGGCGCGGGCGGCGGCCAGGTCGATCAACGCCCGCTGCGGCAGCTCCCAGGCGGTGCGGAACAGCTCCCGGACGCCGGCCGGCAGCTGCGCGATGTCCTGCACCGAACCCTCGGCGCGCTTGATCGCCGAGCGGATCGGTTCGGTCCACAGGCCACGGGCCTTCAGCTCGCGGACCAGGGCCGTGTTGACCTGGAGGAACTCCCCCGACAGGGTCTCGCGCTTGAACAGGTTGGACACCTGCGGCTCGATGCACTCGTAACAGCCGGCGATCGACGCGATGGTCGCCGTCGGGGCGACCGCCACCAGCAGCGAGTTGCGCAGCCCGTACGCCTCGACCTGCTGGCGCAGCGCGGCCCAGCGCGCGGTCTGCGTACCCTCGACGCCCCACAGGTCGGGCTGCAACTGCCCGCGCGCGGCGCGGGTCTGCGCGTACGCCGGGTGCGCGCCGAAGCGGCGTGCCAGGTCGGCGGACGTCTCCAGCGCGGTCAGGTACAGCTCCTCGCTGATCCGGGTGGACAGTTCCCGGGCGGCCGGGGAGTCGAACGGCAGCCGCAGCGCGAAGAACACGTCCTGAAGGCCCATCAGCCCGAGCCCGACGGGGCGCCAGCGCGGGTTGCTCGCCGCCGCCTGCGGGGTCGGGTAGTAGTTGATGTCGATGACCCGGTCGAGGAACGTCACGGCGGTGCGCACCGTGGCGCGCAGCCGCTCCCAGTCGACGTCACCGTCGGCGAGGTGGGCGGCGAGGTTGACCGAGCCGAGGTTGCACACGGCGGTCTCGGCGTCGCTGGACACCTCGATGATCTCGGTGCACAGGTTGGACAGGTGCACCACGTTGCCGTCGTCGGCGGTCTGGTTGCACAGCCGGTTCGCGGCGTCCTTGAAGGTCATCCACCCGTTGCCGGTCTGGGCGAGGGTGCGCATCATCGTCGCGTACAGCTCCCGCGCCGGCACCTGCCGCACGTGGCGGCCCTGCGCCTCGGCGGCCCGGTACGCGACGTCGAACCGCTCCCCCCACAGGTCGGGCAGCTCGGGCATTTCGTGCGGGTCGAACAGCGACCACATCTCGTCGGCCTCGACCCGGCGCATGAACTCGTCCGGGATCCAGTTGGCCAGGTTCAGGTTGTGGGTGCGCCGGGCGTCCTCGCCGGTGTTGTCCCGCAGGTGCAGGAACTCCTCGATGTCCGGGTGCCACGGCTCCAGGTAGACGCAGGCCGCGCCCTTGCGCCGACCGCCCTGGTTGACCGCGGCGACGCTCGCGTCGAGGGTGCGCAGCCACGGCACGATCCCGTTGGACTGCCCGTTGGTGCCCCGGATCAGCGCGCCCCGGGACCGGACCCGGGAGTACGCGATGCCGATGCCACCGGCGAACTTGGACAGGTTGGCGACCTGGGCGTACCGCTGGTAGATCGAGTCCAGCTCGTCGCGCGGGGAGTCGACCAGGTAGCAGGAGGACATCTGGGTGTGCCGGGTGCCGGAGTTGAACAGCGTCGGCGAGCTGGGCAGGTAGGCCAGGCTGGACATCAGCCGGTAGAAGCCGACCGCCTCGTCGGGTGTGGTGGACAGCCCGCAGGCCACCCGCAGCAGCCAGTACTGCGGGGTCTCCAGCACCAGGCGGGTGCTCGGGTGGCGCAGCAGGTACCTGTCGTACACCGTGCGCAGCCCGAAGTACTCGAAGCGGCGGTCGCCGTTCGGGTCGACGGCGTCGTCGAGCGTCGCGGCGTGCGCGGCGACGAACGCGGCGGTGTCGTCACCGATGAGGCCTTCGGCGTGGCCGATCCGGATGGCCGCGCTGAACGACGTGACGCCCTGCCGGCGGACCTCCTTGTCGACGTACACGGCCAGCAGTCGGGCGGCCAGGCGCGAGTACTGCGGCTCCTCGCCGATCATCTCGGCGGCGGTCTGGATGGACAGCCGGTCCAGCTCGGCGGTGGTCGCGCCGTCGTACAGGCCGCTGATCGTGCGGGTCGCGACCCGCAGCGGGTCGACGTCGGTGAGGTCGTCGGACCACCGCTCGACCGCCCGGACGATCCTGTTGACGTCCACCGGTTCGGTGTTGCCGTCGCGCTTGCGGACCCGCATCTGCGTCCGGCGCGGCGCCGTGTCGTTGGCGGTCGGGACTACCTCGGTGACTGTCACCACTCGCTCCTGAAGAGTTCGAGACCTGATGGTCCGGACACGAGGAGACAGACACCGGCGGACGCCACGCCGGCACGGCGCGGGTCAGGTGGCGTCGGCCGTCCCACGCGGCCTCGGACCGCCGTTCGCCCGGGTGCGGGCGTACGGCGCGCTGGCAGGTCTTCGGACTCGCGGGCGCGACCGGTCACGCCGGTCTCCTACTGGCCGTCGCTTCCCAGGCCGCTTGGTGGCCCAGTGCTGATGACGGCTGTCGTTCCCACTCACCGCTGCGGGACAGTCCCGGATTTTCACCGGGTTCCCTCTTGCCTCGGCCGCTCTGGATGAGCGGCCGAACCAGCTGCGCTCGACACCATATATAGGGACGCCGTGGTTGTCACACCCCACATCTCGGTGTCGGGCGTGTCGGTGACGGCCGTCACGGCCGGCGTTCAGCCTCCGACGGAGACCGGCTCGGGGGTGCGCGAGCGGCGCTCGACTGTGAAACTGACACCGGCCAGGCCCAACCCGAGCACGGCCAGGAGCACGCCGACCCACGCCGGTGCGAGGTAGCCGAATCCGGCGGCGATGGCGACACTGCCCAGGGCCGCGCCGAGACTGTTCGCGACGTTCATCGCCGACTGGTTCATGGCCGCGCCCATGAGTTGGGCGCCCGGGGCGACCGTGATGAGGCGCGCCTGAAGGACCGGCCCGAGGTAGAGGCTCGTCGCGCCGACCAGGAACGCCCCCACGAACAGGCCGACGGGGTTCGCCGCGACGAGGCCGAAGACGGTGATGCTCACGATCATCGCGACGAAGCCGACGATCATGCTGCGGCGCAGGTCCCGGTCCGCGAGCCAGCCGCCGAGCGCGTTGCCGACGGTCATGCCCAGGCCCACCGCGACGAGCGCCCACGGCACCGTCGCGGCGGCGAGACCGGCGACGTCGGTGGTGACCGGAGCGATGTACGTGTCGACCGCGAAGAAGCCGGCGAACCCGACCGCCCCGATGGCCGCGACGAGCCACACCTGCCGGGTCCGCAGGGCCCGCAGCTCGGCGGCCGGCGAGCCCTCCACCGCCGCGGCGACCTCGGGGACGACCGCCAGGACCGCCAGCAGGGTGAGCAGGAAGACCCCCGCGATGACCAGGTACGCGGTACGCCAGCCGGCCTCCTGCCCGAGCCGGGTGATCAGGGGCACGCCTACCACGTTGCTCACGGTCAACCCGCTGAGCACGGCGGCGAAACCGCGAGCCTCGTTGCCGGGGCCCAGCAGGGCCGCCGCGAGCAGACCGGCCGCCCCGAAGTACGCGCCGTGCGGCAGCGCCGCGACGAACCGCGCGACAAGCACCAGGTCGAACGTCGGCGCGGTCGCCGACGCGACGGTCCCGACGGCGAAGAGGACGAGCAGCCCGAGCACCAGCTTCTTGCGGGGCAGGCGTGCGCTCAGCGCGGCTATCAGCGGGGCGCCCACGACCACCCCGAGCGCGTACGCGGTGATCATCCAGCCGGCCCGGGCCACCGCGTCGGACGGCGACTGGGCGTACTGGTGCGGGAGCAGTCCCCGCGCGATGTCGGGCAGCAGGCCCATCGCCACGAACTCGGTCAGGCCGACCGCCACGCCGCCCAGGGCCAGGGCGGCCACCGCCGCGAGGCGTCGATTTCTGCTCAGTCCATCCACCGGAAAAATTTAGCAACAGCGTTGCGTAATAGGGTGGTGAGATGACGCGCACCACAGCCGACGTGACGTTCCTGCGCGGCTACAACCAGGCACTGGTCATGGCGGTGGGGCGTACCGTGCCGACGTTCGAGCGGTCGACAGTCGTCACCGCCACCGGCCTGACCCCGCAGGCGGTCTCCAAGGTCATCGCCCGCCTGACCGCCGACGGGCTGATCCGGTCCGCAGGCGTACGCCGTCCGGGCATCGGCAAGCCCGCCGTCGTCTACGAACTGGTCCCCGACAGCCGGTACGCCATCGGCGCCCACGTCGCCCGGCGCACGCTGCGGCTGGCGCTTGTCGACCTGGCCGGCAGGGTGCACCACTCAGCGGTCAGCCCGCTCCCCCGCGACTTCACCCCGGAACACCTTCTGCACGCCCTGCGCGACGGCATCGACGCGATCACCGCGGACTGGGAGCCGCGGGGCCGGCTCACCGGCGTCGGCATCGGCATGATCGGCCCACTGGACCACGGGAACGGCCTGGTCCGCGACGCCCACGGCCTGCGGCACTGGCACGACGTACCGCTGCGCGAGCTCGCGGAGGCCCACCTGGGGCTGCCGGTCCACCTGGACAAGGACGTCACCGCGGGCGTCACGGCCGAGGCGTGGCGGCGCGGCGGGAGGTTCGGCGACGCGGTCCTGATCATGGTCGAGTCCGGCATCGGTGGCGGCTTCTGGCTGGGCGGCACGGCCCACCGGGGCGCGCACACCAACGCCGGCGAGTTCGGCCACACCGTCGTCGACCTCGACGGGCCGCGCTGCGTGTGTGGACGCCACGGGTGTCTGGAGGTCGTGCACAACCGGGCCGCCGAGGCCGGAGACATCGCACGGGCCGCCCGGGTCCTGGCCGTCGGCGTGGTCAACCTGCTCCAGACCCTCGACCTCGCCCACGTGGTGCTGGCGGGCGCCGACCTCCTGCGGCACCAGCGGGCCTACCTCGCGGCGGTCGAGGAGGCCGTGCACACCGAGGTGCCGCGCGCGGACTGGCTCGTCACCGACGTCGCCCTCTCCAGCCTGGGCGCGGACGTGATCGCCGCGGGCGCGGCCATGCAGGTCCTCGACCGGCAGTACGGCGTACCGGGTCTCGTCCCGCGTCAGGGCTGACAAAAGGTGTGATGTATCGGGTCAGAGGACGCAACGAAGCCCGCCGGTGATCTGTGGGCCCGACGACCGGCCCGTAGGAACATCCAATCTTCATGTCGACAGAACGTCGACGTCCAGCGATTGGCACTGCGTCCCCACGTGCGAGAAAGCTCCCGCACCTGTCGAGGCCGAGCCGGGAAAACATCGGATGTCTGAACCCATACGTCGATCGACATCGTTGACGGGCCTGATCGACCCTCCGTACACTCCCAGCCATCATCCGATCTTTCGTAGCCGGGCGAGGAGCGCATGCCGCAGATCACTGCCGTCACCGTCGAGGACGTCCGCTTCCCCACCTCCCTGACCGCTGACGGCTCCGACGCCATGAACAAGGACGGTGACTACTCGGCGGCCTACGTCGTCCTGCACACCGACGGCGTGGACAGCACAGGTGCACCGCTCGCCGGTCACGGGCTGACCTTCACCATCGGGCGCGGCAACGACATCGTCGCCGCCGCGGCGGTCCACCAGGCCCAGCGCCTGGTCGGCCTGGACGTGGCGACGATGGCGGCGGACATGGGGGCGGTCTACCGCCTGCTCACCTCCGACTCGCAGCTGCGCTGGCTCGGCCCGGAGAAGGGCGTCGTCCACCTCTCCCTCGCCGCCGTGTTGAACGCCTCCTGGGATCTGGTGGCCCGGCTCGCCGCCAAACCGCTGTGGCGCCTGCTCGTCGACATGTCCCCCGAGCAGCTCGTCGACATCGCGGACCTGCGCTACCTGTCCGACGCGCTGACCCGGGACGAGGCGCTCGCGATCCTGCGCGCCAAGGAGAGCACCAAGGCCGACCGCCTCGCCGAGCTCGACCGGACCGGCTACCCCGCCTACACCACCTCGGCAGGCTGGCTCGGCTACGGCGACGACAAGCTGCGCCGGCTGTGCCAGGAGGCGGTGGACACCGGCTACGGGTACGTCAAGCTCAAGGTGGGCGCCAACCTCGACGACGACATCCGCCGGTGCACCATCGCCCGGGAGATCCTCGGTCCGCACCGCCACCTCATGATCGACGCCAACCAGGTGTGGGACGTCGGTCAGGCCATCGAGTGGGTCACCGCTCTCGCCCGGTTCAACCCGCTGTGGATCGAGGAACCCACCAGCCCCGACGACATCCTCGGCCACGCGGCCATCCGTCGCGCCGTCGCGCCCATCGGGGTCGCCACCGGCGAGCACTGCCACAACCGGGTGATGTTCAAGCAGCTGTTCCAGGCCGGCGCCATCGACTTCTGCCAGCTGGACACCGGCCGGCTGGCCAGCATCAACGAGATCGTCGCCGTGCTGCTCCTCGCCGCGAAGTTCGGCGTCCCCGTGTGCCCGCACGCCGGAGGCGTCGGCCTGTGCGAGATGGTCCAGCACGTCTCGGTGCTCGACTACGTCGCGGTCTCCGGAAATCTCACCGGCCGGGTCACCGAGTTCGTCGACCACCTGCACGAGCACTTCACCGACCCGTGCGTCGTGCGGGACACCGGGTCGGGCAGCGGTTACGTCCTGCCCGGGCAGCCCGGCTACTCCACCCGGATGCGTCCCGAGTCGATCGCGCTGTACCGGTTCCCCGACGGCCACTACTGGACGGCGACGGACCCGGCTACCGTGTCATCTCCGGAGCCGTACGTCATCGCGGGTGGGACGGCCACCCCCGCCGGCCGCTAGGGGGTGTCGCGTCGTGTCCCGCACCGACGAAGTGGTGAACGGCATCAAGCGGATGATCCTCGAAGGGACGTTCAAGCCCGGGGATCGGCTGCCCATCGAGAAGGACCTCGCCGAGTCGCTCGGCGTCTCACGGGGCTCGTTGCGCGAGGGGATGTCGGCCCTGTCGATCCTCGGCATCGTCAACATCCGGCAGGGCGACGGCACCTACATCACCAACCTGGACGCGCCGCAGCTGCTGGCGCCGATGGGCTTCGTCGTGGACTTCCAGGGCCAGGGCGACCCGCGGCACATCCACACCGTCCGGCGCCTGCTGGAGTGCGAGGCCGCCCGGTTGGCGGCGACCAGGATCACCGACGAGGCCCTCGCCCAGGCGGGGGAACTGCTCGACGAGGCGGCCCGGATCGCCGGCCGATCGCCGCAGGACCACGAACGCATCATGGAAATCGACATCGCCTTCCACCGGATCATCGCGGTGCACGCCGACAATCCGGTGCTCGTCGGCCTGATCGAGGCGTTCGCGGGGCGCACCCTGCGCGGTCGGCTCTGGCGCAGCCTGCACGAGGAGGGCGCCGACCGGCGTACCCACGACGAGCACGTCGCGATCCTCAAGGCCCTGGTGGCACGCGACCCCGAACGCGCCCGCACCCGGATGGCCAACCACCTGATCGGGGTGGAGGAGTCGTTGCAGGAGCTGCCCGACGACGCCGACACCAACGGCGAGGCCGCCGGGCCGTGACCGCCCACCCTCACGACCGCACGTCGAGCAGCCCCTCCTCGTACAGCACCGTCCAGAGCTGATCGGGCACCTCGGCGGCCGAGCGGCGCAGCGTCTCGGTCACCTGCGCCTCGTCGCGCATGCCGACCACTGTCGAGACCACGGCCGGATGCCGGCGGACGAACGCCAACGCCGCCTCGGGCAGCGTGACGCCGTACGACTGGCACACCCGCGCTGTCCGCCGGGCCTGCTCGATCACCTCCGCCGGGGCCTGCTGGTAGTTGTAGACCGCGTCGGACGGCGGGGTGTCCCGGGCCAGCAATCCGGAGTTGTAGACCCCGGCGATCACCACACCGACGCGGCGGGCCCGCGCGACGGGCAGCAGGTCGACCAACGCGCCCTGCTCCAGCAGGGTGAACCGGCCGGCGCACATCACCACGTCGACGTCCGTCTCCGCCACGAAACGGGCAAGCATCGCGGACTGGTTCATCCCGGCGCCGATCGCGCCGATCACCCCCTGCTCACGCAGCCGCACCAACGCCGGCACCGCCTCGTGCGCCGCCTGCTCCCAGTGCTCGTCCGGGTCGTGCAGGTACACGATGTCGATCCGGTCCAGTCCGGTACGCCGAAGGCTCGCCTCCAACGACCGGCGTACGCCGTCGCGGCTGAAGTCCCAGACCCGCCGGTGGTCGGCCGGCACCGCGAACCCCTCCGGATCCCGCAGGTGCGCGGTCTCGGGCGACGGCACCAGCAGCCGGCCGACCTTCGTCGACACCACGTACTCGTCGCGCGGTCGGGAACGCAGAGCCTCCCCCAGGCGCCGCTCGGACAGGCCGAGCCCGTAGTGCGGCGCCGTGTCGAAGTACCGGATGCCGCCGTTCCACGCGGTGTCCACCGCCGCGGCGAAGTCCTCGTCGGACGTCGCCCGGTAGAGATTGCCACCCTGCGCGGCGCCGAAGCCCAGCGCGGTGAGGTGGGGCGTACGACCCGTCACCGGCTGACCCCGCCGCCGTCGGCCACGACCGCGGTCACCGATCCTCCCGTTCGGCGCTCCCGGTCATCGCCGCGACCAGGTCGTCGGTGGTGACCTCGTCGGCGCGCAGCCGGGCGGCCCGCCGGCCCAGTCGCAGCACCTCGACCCGGTCGGCGATCTCCAGCACCTGGGGCATGTTGTGACTCACCAGCACGACCGACATGCCGGCGTCACGCGCCCGCCGGACGACGTCGAGCACCCGTCCGGTCTGGACGACCCCGAGCGCCGCGGTGGGCTCGTCGAGGATGACCACGTTCGTCGCCCAGATGATCGCCCGGGCCACCGCCACACACTGCCGCTGCCCACCGGAGAGCATGGCGATCGGGGTGGTGACCCGGGGAATCCGTACGCCCAGCTCGTCCAGGGCCGCGGTGGCGCCCTGCCGCATGGCCCGCTTGTCGAGCAGGCCGAGCCGCCCGAGGGGCCCGGAGCGCAGGATCTCCCGACCCAGGTACAGGTTGGCCGCCACGCTGAGGTCGTCGGCGACGGCGAGATCCTGGTAGACGGTCTCCACCCCGGCGCAACGCGCGTCGACAGGGGTCGAGAACCGCACCGGACGACCACCCACCCGGATCTCGCCCTCGTCGGGCGGGTGCACACCGGACAGCGTCTTGATCAGCGTGCTCTTGCCGGCGCCGTTGTCACCGATCAGCGCCACGACCTCGCCCCGGTGAACCGTGAAGTCGGCGCCGCGCAGCGCCTCCACGTGCCCGAAGCGCTTGACGATGCCGCGGGCCTCCAGGACCGGCGGTTCCCCGGCCGGCGGCCGTTCGTCGGCCTCGGTGACGGCCGTCGGAGTCGTGGCCATCACTGCACCGGAGGGTTCGCGCAGCTGGGTTCGAGCACCGCCTTGATCTCCGGCGAGTCGATGTTCTCCTTGGTGACGAACGTGACGCCGGTGTCGGCCGACGCCAGCGGCGCCTTGTCCCGCAGGTGCTTGACCATCTTGTCGACGCCGAAGTAGCCCATCTTGAAGGGGTTCTGCACGACCAGCGCCGAGATCTGGCCGTTGCGCAGCCCGGCGACCTCGTCGGGAGCGGCGTCCCAGCCGATGATGACCACCTTGCCGGACTTGCCCGCGGCCTGGATGGCCTGCGCGGCGCCGAGCACGCTCGGCTCGTTGGCCGCGAAGATGCCGGCGAGGTTGGGGTTGGCGGTGAGGATGTTCTCGGTGACCCGCCGCGCCTCGTTGACGTCGCTGCGGCTGGGCTGCTGGCCGACCAGCTTGAGGTTGGGGAACTGGGCGAGGCCGGCCTTGAAACCCTCGACCCGCTCGGTGTTGGTCTGCGACCCGGGCTGGAACTCGACAAGCGCCACGTCGTGGTTGCCGGGGCCGAGTTCGGTGGCGAGCAACTTCGCGGCCTCGACGGCCGACGCCTTGTTGTCGGTGGCGAAGAGCGGCACCTCCGCCGGCTGCGGGCTGGTGCCGGAGTCGATCATCGCGACCGGGATGTCGGCGCCGAGCGCCTGGTCGGTCGCCGGCGCCAACGCCCGGGAGTCGGTGGCCGCGTAGACGATCCCGTCGACCTTCTTGGTGACGAAGTTCTGGATCAGGTTGACCTGCCCCTCGACGTCGGTCTCGGTGGTCACCCCGTCCCACTGGACGGTGACGTTGCCGGCGCGCTGGGCCGCGCATTCGGCACCCGCCTTGACCGTGTTCCAGTAGTCGGCCCCGACGGCCTTGGGCACCACGGCGAGCTTCAGTGGCCCGGCCGCGTCCTTGGTCGCGCCGTCGCCTCCGTCGCGGACCTCGACCCCGCCGCAGGCGCTGAGCAGCGCGGTCGCCGCGGCGGCGGCCAGCACGGCCCGGGTACGCAGGAGTCGGCCTCGGACCCGCCGGCTGGTGGTGGTGTGTGCCATGGTGTGTGTCCTTCCTCGTTCGGACTCTCGAAATGGCATGTCAACCCCGTGATTCCAGCCGCCGGCGGCGGTACTGGTCGAAGTAGACGGCGGCCCAGATGATCAGGCCGACGATCACCTGCTGGTAGTGGATGCTGATGTCGAGCAGGACGGCGCCGTTGCGCACCAGGGCGATGAGGAACGCGCCGATGATGGTCCCGACGATCCGGCCCTGCCCGCCGAACAGGCTGGCGCCGCCGATGACCGCGGCGGCGATGACGTCGAGCTCCAGCGAGATGCCGTAGTTGGGTTGACCGGAGTTGACGCGGGAGGCGGCGATCATGCCGCCGAGCCCGACCAGCACGCCCGCCAGCACGTACACCCCGGTGAGGTACCGACCCACCCGGATGCCCGAGCGGCGGGCCGCCTCCAGGTTGGAACCCATCGCGTAGGTGTACTGGCCGAAGCGGGTCTGGGAGAGCAGGAAGGCGACCCCGACCGCCACGAGCGCGGTGATCACCACCGCGAACGGGATGCCGATGATCTCGCCGTTGCCCAGCAGTTGGAAGGACCGGGGCAGGCCGTACACGCCGACCGCACCGGTGATGATGAAGACCAGGCCGCGACCGACCGACATCGATCCCAGCGTCGCGATGAACGGCGGAATCCGGGCCACGGTGATCAGCAGCCCGTTCACCAGCCCGGCCAGCGCGCCGACGCCGATCGCGACCGCCGTCGCGGCCCAGAGCGGGAAGCCGAGGTCACGCACGACCATCGCGCCGACGACGCCGGCGAGCGCGGCGACCGACCCCACCGACAGGTCGATGCCCTTGGTGATGATGACCATCGTCTGCGCGGCGGCGATGATGGCGATCACCGCCGTCTGCGCCCCGATGTTGAACAGGTTGTCCGCCGTCAGGAAGTAGGGACTGGCGACGCTCAGCGCGATGAACAGGACGACGAGCGCGGTGGCGGCGGTGAACTCGGAGACGGCGTGGGAGAGCCGTTCCCGCAACCAGTCGCTGAGCTCGCCGCTCTGCTTGCCGGCGGTTGCCTCGACGGTACTCATCGTCGGATCTGACCTCCCCAACCGTGGCGCCGGCACCCGACGGATCACCGCCGGTGAGCGGGGCGCTTGTCAGAAACCGAGCCACCCCGCAGGGGAGAGCACGAGCGGCAGCCCGGATCACCCGTCGAGATAGGTCGGATGTTTCCATCGATCAGGCGTTACCATGCCATGCATTCACGTATGTTGCCAAGGTCTTACCGCCATGTTTGGCTTCGTTATGCGATCCACGAGCGGCATACGTCTGATCAAACCGGCACACGCCACAATGGCCACGGTCCACAGCGGAACCGCCGCCCAGCCAGAGCATGCTATCGACAAACCGCTATGCCCTGGCGTGACGTCGAGGACGGGGCCGCCGGGGCGTGGCGCACCCGACGCGACCGCCGGAGGGCGGAAGAGCGGCGGATCTCGCGGCGGGCCGCGAGATCCGCCGTGTCACGACGTCGGCAGCCGGTACGCGCGGCGGGCGGTCCGTCGCCAGATCGCCGCCCGCTCGTCGTCGCCGAGCGGCTCCAGCAGGTCGGTGAGGGCCTCGATCCAGCGGAGGTACGAGGAGGCGAGCAGGCACACCGGCCAGTCCGAACCGAACATCAGCCGGTCCGGCCCGAACACGTCGAGCGCGTGCTCGACGGCGGGTCGCAGATCGTCAGTCGTCCAGGACGGTCCGTCCACCTCGGTCACCAGGCCGGAGAGCTTCGCCGCCGTGTTGGGCTCGGCGGCGAGCGCGCGCAGGCCGCGGGGCCAGTCGCCGAGGTCGCCATGACCCAGCGCGGGCTTCCCGAGATGGTCCAGGACGAACCGCGTCTCGGGCAGGTCCCGCACGAGCCGGACGGCGGCAGGCAACTGGTGGTCGCGTACCAGCAGGTCGAAGGTGAGGCCGGCGGCGCCCACCGCCGCGATGCCCCGGCGGACGTCCGGGCGGTCGAGATACGTCGGATCGGGTTCGGACTGCACGAGGTGGCGGATCCCGACAAGGCGTTCCCCGCCACGGCCCGCCCGGAGCCGGTCGAGACGGTCGGCGACGTCGGCGGCGGTGAGGTCGACCCAGCCGACGACCCCGGTGATGAGGGGATCGTCGGCCGCGATGCCCAGCAGCTCGGGCGTCTCGGTCCGGGTCGCGACGGACTGCACGACGACGGTCTGGGTGACTCCGGCGGCGTGCGCGACCGGGGCGAGATCCACCGGGGTGAAGTCGGCGTCGATCGCGGCCATGGTGTCCGGGTCGATCCAGGGCTGCGGGTGCCGCGCCCGGACCCAGAGGTGGTGGTGCGCGTCGACGACGCCCGGTCGCTGGACCGGCTCGTCGGGAGTCATCGGCCCCGTCCTGGCGCACTCACGTTCAACCCAGACCTCGCTCGCTCGGTTGGCCCATGTTAGCGATAACAGATGCCCGGCAAGCATCATACCTTTGTGCCCCTCCACCGGCCGACGGTCCAATGGGCACCGTGCCGACGGGTGATTTGGTAGGACGAATGTCGACCGACCGTCCGCCTGGACGAGGCACCTTCCCGGTCGGCGCGGCCTGGCTCTCGGGGGCGGGTTGACCGCCCGGGGCGGCACCGATACCGTCGACCCACTATCTGCGGCGACGCGAGGGAAGCCGGTGTGAATCCGGCGCGGTCGCGCCACTGTGAGCGGTCCTCCAGCGTCACCGGAGGCCGCGAGCCAGGACGCTCGGTCGTCCGCAGCCTTGCGATGGGGACGCGTCATCCCTGGGGAGGTTCGTGTATTCATGTCCAGTTCCACGTCCAGCCAGCCGTTGGTTTCTCCCGCTGGCACCGCGCGTCTGTTGTGGATGGTCCTGGCGACAGTCGCCGCGCTCGCCCTGCTGGCCTACCTCGTCGCCTTCGACCAGGGCGCCGTCTCGCGCAGTGGCATGTTCCTGCACGAGCTCATGCACGACGGCCGGCACCTGCTGGGCGTTCCGTGCCACTGACCACGACCACCACCGCTCCCCCGTTCGTCACCGTCCTCGTCCGCGGCCTGCTCGCCGGGCTGGTGGCCGGCCTGCTCGCGGGGGTGTTCGCGTACGTCGTCGGTGAACCGCACGTCGAGGCGGCCATCGCGATCGAGGAGGCGGCAGCGGCGCACGCCGAACCGGCGGCCGGCGGGCACGATCACGAGGACGCCCTGGTCGGCCGGAACGGTCAGCGCGGCGGCCTGTTCCTGGCCACCGGCCTGTTCGGCGCCGCGATGGGTGGTCTGCTGGCCACCGCGTACGTCCTGCTGGCCCGCCGTCGGCGCGACCACGACGACGGCCGCTCGGGGCTGCCGCTGGCCGGCGCGGCGCTGCTCGGCGCGGTCGTCGTGCCGTTCCTCAAGTATCCCGCGAACCCACCGGCGGTCGGTGACCCGGCGACCATCAACCAGCGCACGGTCACCTACCTGCTGATGGTGGCGCTCGGCCTGGTGGCGGTCTGGGCGGGTTCGTTGGGCTACCGGGCGGTCGGTTCCGAGGCGCCGTCGGGGCTGCGCGCCGCCGCGGCCGTCGGTGGATTCCTGCTGGTCGCCGTCGTGTCGTATGTGGTGATGCCGTCCTTCCAGGAGGTCCCTGCCGACTTCCCCGCAACCCTGCTGTGGGACTTTCGGCTGGCCTCGCTCGGCACCCAGGTGGTGCTCTGGACCGGGATCGGCCTGCTGTTCGCGGCCCTGATGCAGCACGGCCACCGCCGGGCCACGGGCGCGGCGCCGACCGGGTGACCGCCACCAGCCTGCGGCTGGTCGCACACGGTCACACCGCCGCCCAACGGCGGGCCCGCTTCGGCGGCACAGACGACGGCCTGGACGAGGGCGGCCTACGGGCCGCTCTCGCCCTGGCCCCCGCTGAGACCAGTGGGCGGGGGCACCTGGGCGTCACCGACGTCTGTCTGTCCAGTCCGGCGGTCGCGGCCATCCAGACCGCCGGCGCGCTCGGCCTGGCCCCCACCGTCGAGGCCGCGCTGGGCGACTGCGACTACGGCGACTGGACCGGCCGGTCCCTCGACGAGGTCGCCGCCGATCAGCCCCGGGCGCTGCGCGAGTGGTTGTCGGCTCCGGAGACGGCGCCCCACGGTGGCGAGTCCGTCGTCGCGCTGCGGGAGCGGGTCGGCCGCTGGTTGGACGGGCAACGCGGGCGCGGGCAGCGGATCACCGCGGTCACCCACCCGCTCGTCATCCGGGTCGCTGTCGTGCACGCCCTCGGGCTGCCGGTGGCGACGTACCGGCAGGTGGACGTCGAGCCGCTGGCGATCGTCCGACTCACCGACCACGGCTCGCGATGGCACCTGCGACTGGCCGCCCGCTCCACCTGACCCTGACCGTCCCGCGAACGGCGACCGGCCGTGACCATCGGCGACGATGGCCACGGCCGGATGCGGGCGAGAGACGACACTCTGGTCAACGCGCTGCCGCCGCCGCGCTGACCACTGCCGGGCGGCACGGGCTCTCCCGTCGCGCCCGCGTCGGGCGGGCCGCGGTCACGGCCCGCCCGACGCGGCTGCGCTACCTGCGGCTCACCTCGCGGCGGTGACGGTGAACGGTCGGGACACCGTCGTCGCCGACGTCGCGCCGGTGAGCGTGACACCTGTCGCGCCCGCCTTCGCCGCACCCGGGACACTGACCGTCGCGCCGGCGAGCACACCGTCACCGTTCGCGCGGACGGTGCTGACCGCGAGGCCGTCGCCGAACGTGACGGTGACCGCCTCGTTCGGGGCGAACCCGGAACCGTCGACAGTGATCGACGCGCCGCGCGGGCCGGACGTGCTCAGCAGCGCCACCCGCGGCCGGTAGGGCGGCGCCTGCGCCTCCCCGGTGACCTGGACGGTCGCCGTCGCCGGTGTGCGCGAGGACGCGCCGGTGGCCGTCACCGCGTAGCGACCCGGCAGCGCGTCACCGGACGTCGGCACCGACACTCGTACCCTGCCCGACGCCGAGGCCGCGACCTTCGTGCTCCGCGACGGGTCGGTCCCGACGCTGACGGTCACCTGCTCGCCGGCGGCGAAGCCGCTGCCGTCGACGGTGATCGCGTCCCCGGTGCTGACCGTCGCGGACGCGGCCAGCGCGATCGCCGGCTGCGCCCCGCCACGGGCCACTGTCACGGTGAAGCTCGCGGTGCCGCTCGACCGCGTGTCCCACGCCGTGACGCGCACCGTGTAGGTGCCCTCCCGCGCGAAGGTGTGCTGACCGGTCATCGCACCGGACGCGTCGACGCTCACGTCGTCCGGAACCGTGCCGTCACCCCACTGCACCCGGGCCCGGTAGCCGGCGGTGCCGGGAACGCCGCCGGTCACCGCGCCGAGTTTCGCCGCCAGGGCCTGCCCTGCAGTGGCCGTCTGGTCGTTCGGCGCGACGGTCGCCAGGGCGGCGGCCGGCGTGCCGTCGTCGGCGACGGCGAACACGTGGATCCGGCCCGCCGAGCGCGGGTCGCCGGTCTGCGTCGGCAGGGTCACCGAGACCAGCGTCCTGCCCTGTGGGAGCTGGTACGGCGCGGTGGCGAACAGGAACGGCTGGGCGCCGTCCCGGCTCGTGCCACTGAGTCGGTACGCCGACCTGGCGACGACGATGTTGTCGTACGACGGGGTGCCGTTGGGGTTGCCGCCCAACGTCCAGTCACTCATCTGGATCGGGATGCTGGCGGTGCTGCCATCGCTGAACGTCGCCGTGCCGGTGGTGCTCTGGTTGCCCTGCGTGCCGGCGCCGATGAACGAGATGGTCCGGGTGTCGGCCGGCAGGTCGAGGGCGATCGTCGCGCCGTTGCCCGTGGCGTTGTCCGGCTGCCCCGGCGGGATCACCGGCAGCGTGAACCGCAGCTCGGTGCCCGGCACCTGCTGCCGCTCACCCTGGGTCACGCCGGCCGCCGCCAGGGCGGCCCGCGAGTACGCCCACGACTTGGCGTCGCAGTCCGCCGCGAGGACCCCCTCGTCGCCCACGCAGACGCTGTCGAACGCGGCGGTCAGGCCGGAACTCGGGACGTACGCCACCTCGACGCCGACAGTCGCGGAACTCTGGCTGGCGCCGTCGGTCACCGTGACGCTCGCCTGGTGGTAGCCCGGCGTGGTGTAGGTGTGTGATCCGCCGATCCGGTAGACGGCCCGGGAGCTGGGCGTCACGGTGCCCTCGGTGACCGGCGTGCCGTCACCCCAGTCGATGGTGGCCTGGTAGCCGCTGGCGGTGCCACCGGTGACGGTGGCCAGCGGCACCGAGACCGGCACGCCGGACGTCGCCCGCACGTCGTCCGCCGCGGTCACCGCGACGTCGCCGCCGGACAGGTCGAGGTCGCCCCCGGCGAGCAGCTCGATCTCGGCGAGGTTCGTCTGCGCGCCGCCGACGGTCCTCGTCACGGCGAGCCGGAACTGCGCGAACCGTCCCGGCCTGTCGATCGTGTACGGGCGGGTCTGGTTACGCCACCGGAACACCTGGCCGCTGCGGGAGTCGACGGTGCTCCAGGTGATGCCGTCGTTGGAGCCCTGAAGGCGCCAGTCCGCCGGATCACCGGCGCTCGCCCCGGACGTGATGGTGTAGGACGTCGGCTTCTGCCGTCCGCCACGGAACGCCCAGCTGATCTGCGGGGTCGCGGAGGCGAAGGTCAGCTGCGTGGTCGACGAGTCGTCGAACAGCTTCGCCGCGTCCTGCCCACCGGTCGCGGTCGCGGTGCCGAGGCCGGGGCCGGTGGTGTCCTGCAACGGCTTCGGCGCCGCGTCGCCCTTGGTCAGCGACGGAGGGGCGTCGTTCTTCCCGCTGCCCCAGGACGACGGGTTGGGGCCCATCTGGAAGTCGACGGTGCCGCCCCGGGCGAGCGTGGACACGTCCAGGGAGACGGCGCGCTGCTTCTTGCCGTTGACCGTCACGCCCTGCACGTACACGTTCCTGGTGCTGTTGTTCGGCGCGTTGACCACGATGTCACCTGTCGGGCGACGCACGGTCATCCTGGTGAACTGCGGCGAGCCGATGGCCCACTGCGACGAGCCCGCCTGCAACGGGTAGATGCCCAGCGAGCTGAGGACGTACCACGCCGACATCTCGCCGTTGTCCTCGTCACCCAGGTAGCCCTGGCCGATCTCGCTGCCCACGTAGAGCCGGCGCAGGAGCTCCCGCACGACGGACTGCGTCTGCGCCGGGGCACCGGCGACGTCGTACATGTACGGGATGTGGTGCGACGGCTGGTTGCTCATGCCGAGCTGACCCATCCGCACGGCCCGCGCCTCGAGCATCTCGTGGATGATCCCGCCGTACCCGCCGGGGCGGTCGGCGTTCTCCGGGGTGGCGAAGAACGTGTCGAGCTTGTCCCGCAGCGCCTTCTGACCGCCGTACAGGTTGGCCAGGCCCCGACCGTCCTGCTGGGCGGTGAAGGCGAAGTTCCACCCGTTGGTCTCGGTGTAGACGCCACCCCAGTCCAGCGGGTCACCGGCGAGGAACGTGCCGGCGGCGTCGCGGCCCTGGAAGAGCTTCGTCTTCGGGTCGAACAGGTGCACGTAGTTGCGGGCCCGCTCAAGGAAGTACCGCGACTCCTCGGTGAGCCGCTGGCGTTCCGACTTGGGCGTGGCCGGGTCCTTGGCCAGCGCGGCGGCCATGTTGCCGATGCCGTAGTCGTTGATGTAGCCCTCCAGCGCCCACGACACCGACTCTCCGGTGGAGGTCGGCGTGTAGCCGAGGAACAGTGAGGTCTCGATGCCCTTGCGGCCGACCGCGCCGCGTCCGGACGCGACTGTCGCGTCCTTCACCGCAGCGTCGTACGCCGCGAGCGGGTCGGGCAGCTTGACCCCGGTGAGGTACGCCTGGGCGAGGGCCACGTTCGCGCTGGTGCCGGTCATCAGGTCGGCGTAGCCGGGCGACGACCACCGGGCGATCCAGCCGCCGTCGCGGTAGTGCTGGACGAAGCCGTCGGCGATCCGGGCCGCCACGTCCGGGTAGAGCAGCGCGTAGGCGGGCCACACGGTCCGGTAGGTGTCCCAGAAACCGTTGTTGACGTAGATCTGCCCGTCGACGATCTTCGCGCCGGTGCGGGTGGCGGTGGACGTGCCGGTCGGCGCCGACACCGGGCTCGCGTACTGCCAGCGCGGGGCGGTGGCGGTGCCGGTGTTCTCCGACTGCGAGTTCGGGTACAGGTTCAGCCGGTACAGGTTGGAGTACATCGTCACCAGTTGCGTCTCGGTGGCGCCGCGTACCTCGACCCGGCCGAGCCGGTCCTTCCACGCCGCCGTGGCGGCGGCCTGAATCTGCTCGAAGCTGCCGCCGGTGACCTCCAGGTCACGGTTGCGCTGCGCCTGGTCGGCGGAGAGGAACGACGTGGCGATCCGCATCGTCACCTGACGGTCGGTGGTGACGTCGAAGGTCGCGGACGTGGCGGACGTCGTCGCCGGCGCCCTGTCGAACGCGCCGGACACGAACATGCGGCTGCGGCCGGCCGACAGGCCACTGCCATTGTCGACCCAGCCGGTGAACGTGCCGTCCGCGCCGATGGTGAACGTCCCGTTGTAGAACACGAGGCTGCCGGTCGGCTGCCCGGACGGGAACGTGAACCGCATGATCCCGGCGTGGTCGGTGGGGGCCATCTCGGCGGTCAGGCCGTTGCGCAGCGCGACCCGGTACAGGTCCGGCCGCGCCGTCTCGTCGTCGTGGCTGAAGGCGAGCGCCCGGCTGGACGGCGCGCCGGTGAGCGGGCGGTCGCCGGCGACCGGCATCACCGACATCTGGTTCCGGTCACCCATCCACGGGCTGGGCTCGTGGGAGATCGCGAGTCCCTGCAACATGGGCAGGTTCTCCGCGTTGTTGACCCGGTGATACTCGTACTCCCACGAGTCGGACGTCGCGTCGGTGACCGGCGTGAAGAAGTTGAAGCCGTTGGGCACCGCGGTGATCGGCAGGTTGTTGCCCCGCGAGAAGCCGCCCGTGGAGTTGGTGCCACGCCGGGTGTCGACGTAGTTGGTCAGCCGCGAGCCGTCGATCGGCGCCGGTGCGGCGGTCACCGCGAGGTCGTCGAGCCACCCCTGGAAACGGGTGACCCCGGCGGCCTGCGGGTTGTCGTACGCGAGCAGGATGCGGTCGATGGTCCTGCCCCGCGCGACAGTGCCCAGATCGGCCTGCACCGCGTTCCACTGGTCGGCGTAGAGCACCTTCGAGGCGCCCTGCCCGGCGGCGGTGAGCGGGTAGCCGTGCTGGTCGACGGGCGCGAGCCGGCTCAGGTAGCTGCCGTCGGTGAAGCGCAGGTCGACGGCGGCGTAGGTGGACGGGTACCGTGCGTCGCCGTTGGTGAACTCGGGGAAGACCTTGTAGGACAGCCGGGTCGTCGGGCCGACCGGGATGTCCACGTCGAACAGCAGGTTGGTGCCGTACGAGCGGCCGTCGCCCTCCGCGCCACCGGAGTAGCGCAGCGCGCCCAGCCCGGTGAACCCGACTCCCGGCTTCGTGGTGTAGCCGCCCTCCGGACCGGCGCCGACCTCGGTGACCATCGGGGTGGCCGGCGGCCGGACGTCGGAGCCGTCGCTGATGTTCCAGTCGGCGAGCTGCACGAGGGTGTCACCGGAGTTCGCTGTGACACTCAGGCGGTAGTAGCCGTACGCGGTGGTGTTGGTGAAGCTGTAGACCTTGGTGGCGAAGCGTCCGCCGAATGTCTGACCGGTCCGCCGGTCCAGGTCGGTCCAGGTGCTGCCGTCGTTCGACCCCTGCACGACGAAGTCCCGGGGGTCCCGGCCGGGGGCGTCGTTCGCGGAGGTCAGCGAGTACCGCAGCACCGTCGCCGGCTTCGCCAGCCGGTAGGTCACCCAGCCGGTCTCGTCGAACACCAGCCACTTGGTCGACGAGTCGTCGTCGCTGAGGTTGGCGGCGACCTCGTTCGGCGCGTTCTCACCGCTCGCGGTCACCGCGCTGACCTGATCGAGCAGGCTGCCGGGCAGGGTGGTGGGGGTGCCGCTCAGGTTGCCCTGGACCGGCTGTCCGTTCGCGCCGACCTCCACGGTGCTCGCGGCGGGGCGGGGATCGGTCGACTCGAACGAGGAGTTGAAGGCACCCGGTGGCGGGGGCGCGGCACTGGCCAGGGGGGCGGCGACGAGTACTCCCACGGGCAGCAGGAGCGCGGTTGTCGCGGCGACCAGTCGGGGAGACAGGGAACGCGCAGGGGGCATGCGCTCTCCTTTGGAGTTGGCCTGACATCGTTGTCATGGAACTCGTGACGATGAGGGCGGGAGCGGTGGACTGCCGCTGATGGTTCCGGGCCGGGCACAGCGGTGTCAACGGGTTGATCGCAGCGAAACAGGCCGACGGCGGGACAGGGGGGCCGAAGGTCCCGCCAACTGCGGTACGGCGGCACTGCTCGACGACGCCTGCGAACTGTGGAATGAGGACGACATCGACGAACGAGAAAGGACGTGGACGCCATGACCGCCACTCAGCTCCCCCGGACCGCGCAGCCCCACACCACGACAGGGCGCAACGGCACCCCGCTGACCGCCCCCGCGAGCGTCCTCGCCACCACCGAGACCCCGGCCCGCAAGGCCACCCGGTACACCCTCGCCGGCCTGCGCATCGCCCTCGGCTGGATCTTCCTCTGGGCGTTCGTCGACAAGGTCTTCGGGCTCGGCTTCGCCACCAAGGCCGGGAACGGCTGGATCGACGGCGGCAGCCCCACCAAGGGCTTCCTCGGCAACGCCGTCGCCGGCCCCTTCGCCGACGTCTACCAGAGCTTCGCCGGCGCCGCCTGGGCGGACTGGCTCTTCATGACCGGTCTCGCCGCGATCGGCACGGCCCTGATCCTCGGCATCGGCATGCGGGTCGCCGCGGTCGCCGGCGGGCTGCTGCTGGTCCTCATGTTCACTGCGGTGCTGCCTCCGGAGAACAACCCCGTCATGGACGACCACCTGATCTACGCCGCCGTCCTCGCCGTCCTCGCCCTGACCGGCGCTGGCGACACCCTCGGCCTCGGCACGGTGTGGGCCCGGCTGCCCATCGTGCGGCGCCTGCCCTGGCTCAGGTGACGACCCGGACCGTCCACTATCGACAACTCCGGACAGCACTGTGGCGCGGTGGCCGACGGCCAGCGCGCCACCCGCGTGTCGGGGCCCGTCGAAAGTTTCGACGGCGTTCCGGATCATCTGACGAATAGCTGCGTCAGCGCTTGATCATCCAGTCCGGATACACGGTCCGACCGCTGCGGAACACCCGGTCGATCGATCCGAGGCCGACGCCGATGCTTCCGGAGCGCTTCCGGAAATTGTTGACGCCCCGGAAATCACGCTGCAATACTCCGATTTATTCAGGTCGATGCGATGAGCCTCGTCGGGTGTCTATCGACCGTCCCACCCATACCCACCTGTCGCCGCGCGCCGCCGCATGTCCAGGCGCGTGCGGCCTGGCCGAAGGGGCACCAGATGAGCACAGTCTCCGCTGGCACGGTCGGAGGGCTGAAGCGACTTCGCGCGGCGCTCGCCGTCCTCGCCACCGCCGTCGCGACCTGCGGCGTCGTCATCGCCGCCACCGCCACCCCGTCGAGCGCCGCCACCTGCAACGGTTACGTCGGGCTGACCTTCGACGACGGACCGACCGGCAGCACCAGCGCGCTGCTGAACGTGCTGCGCGCCAACGGCGTCCGGGCAACGATGTTCAACGTCGGGCAGAACGTGCAGAACAACAGGTCGGCGGCGCAGGCCCAGGTGGCCGCCGGCATGTGGGTCGGCAACCACAGCTGGAACCACTCGCACATGACCTCGATGAGCCAGTCGCAGATGCAGTCCGACCTGTCCCAGACGAGCTCGGCGATCCAGTCGGCCACCGGCAGCCGGCCGCAGTTGTTCCGCCCGCCGTACGGGGAGACCAACGGCACCCTCCAGTCCGTCGCCTCGTCGCTCGGGATGCGGCAGGTGATCTGGGACGTCGACTCCCAGGACTGGAACGGCGCCAGCGTCAGCCAGATCGTGTCCAACGCCAGCCGGCTGCAGAGCGGGCAGGCCATCCTCATGCACGACGGGATCCAGAACACCCGCGACGCCATTCCGCAGATCATGGCCAACCTCACCAGCCGCAACCTGTGCCCCGGAATGATCTCGCCGTCCACCGGACGCGCGGTCGCGCCCGACGGCACCACCCCGCCCACCGGCGGCACCACCCCACCGCCC